>NZ_LIQR01000011.1 GCF_001418575.1 Peterkaempfera griseoplana | reverse complement strand
CCGCCGCCCCCGAGTCGACCGACACCCCCAGCGCGGACTCCGCGGCCTGGAACACCAGCCCGGACACCGCCCGCCCGACCACCTCCACCAGAGGATCGATCGCGGCCTCGATCACCTGGCCGATGATGTACTGCTCCAGCTGCTGCTCAAGGAAGTTGACCAGCTTCTCGGCCGCCTCCTCGATCAGCACCATCGCCGCCTCGGCCGCACCCAGCGTCGCCACCGCCGCCGCCTGGTCCGCGACGAACGCCGCCGCCAGGGCCACCAGCTCCGCGATCGCCTCCACCTTCATGGCCACGATCACGTCGGCCGCCGCGTCCAGCGCCGTCGCCACCACCTGGCAGGCCTGCACCAGCTCGGTCATGTGACTGTCCGAGAGCTGAGCCCACTTGGAGAGCAGCGCCTCGTAGGACGCACCCTCGTAGGCCTGGCCCAACTGCTTGATGGTCGCCGTCGAGTCCTGGTGGGTCGACTCCACGCTCTGCCCGAACTCCCGCACATGCGAGGCGAACTCACGCACCTTGTCCTCGTTCACCGAAGGCCAGTTGATCCCGATGAACTGCAGGAACGACACCACCTCGCCGGGCAGCTCGATCGCCACGACACCCTCCCCGTCCGAAATCCGCGGGTCCGACCGTAGCCCACGACGCCCCGTGGCGGAACGGAAGTTCCGGTGAGCGGCCGTGATTGCCCGCCGCGACCCCCCGGGCCGCGAGGGGCCGCCCGTACGGCCGGTGGCGGCCGCCGGAACCGGCCTCCCGGGCCCTGGGCCGCACGCGGTGACCGCCCGCGGCGCCGCAACACCCGGACGGGTGCCGGCCGCAGGGGCCGCGCCGCGGTTCGGCCGCCCGTACGGCCGGTCGCGGCCGCTGCCACCGGCTCGGCGTCCCGAATGGACTAACCCCGATCGCCGGACGGCCCGCACTCCCCCGAGGCTGAGAGGTGGAACGCCTCACTCAGCCGTCCGGGCCCCGGTGAGCAACCCGCGCAGGGCCGGTGTCGACCACCGTCCGCGCGTCGCCCGGGAGGCTGAAACCAGCTCACATCGATCGAGATGAGGAGTCATGCCCAAGAAGGCGATCGAGAAGCACATACCCAAGCTTGCGGCCACCGCCGCCCTGGCGGCCGCGACGCTGCTCGCCGGTGCGGCCCCGGCACTGGCGGAGGCCCCGACCCCCGCACCCTCCGGCGGCCTCAGGCCCGGTCCGGGCACCGGGGCGGTCAAGCCCAGCACCCCCACGGCGTCGGGCCGGAACGACATCGTCGTCCACCAGGGCGACACCCTGTACGGGCTGGCCATGCGCTACCGCACCACCGTGCGGGACTTCCAGCAGCTCAACGGGATGGGCGCCTCCACCCGGCTCCGGACCGGCCGCATGCTGCACGTGCCGGAAGCCGTCGCCGGCTCGCAGCCCGGCACCGCGCAGGGCACCGTCCACGCCGCGACCGACGCGAACTTCGCGCAGGTGGTCCTCCGCAGCGACAAGACCGTCCTGGTCTCCTACTGGGCGGAGTGGTGCAACTCCTGCCGGGAGCTCAACCCGGTCCTCCAGCAGGTCGCGGCCGAGCACCCCGAGGTGCGCGTGGTCCGGCTGAACATCGACGACAGCCCGACCTCGGCCGCCGCCGCCGATGTGACCTCGGTCCCGACGCTCAAGGTCTACCAGAGCGGCACGGTGGTGAAGACCATGGCCGGCGTCAGGTCCAAGGCCGCGATCGAGCAGGGCCTCACCAACCTGGTCAACCACAAGCCGTGAGCCAGGTCCGGGACGGGCGGCCGCCCTCCGGCCTCCCGAGCGGCCGCTAGCAGTACCGCCTGTGTCCACGCCGTGGTCGATTCCACGGCGTGGACGCAGTCGTACCTCCACAGCGGCGACCCGGCGCGGCCCCCGTCCCCGCGCCCCGCTGAGGACGGCCGCGGACTCCGTTCTCCGTGGGGGCACCGGTCCACCGGGAGGACGCGCCGCCGCAGGCCCGCAGGGGGGCCGGGCACGGTGTTCCTGGAGAACCCGCTGTTCCAGAGCCTCGCCCACGCCTCGATCGCCCGGACCGGAGCGGTCCGGGCCGGCCGTATCTCACCGGTCGCCGCCGCGACACCGCGAAGGCGGTCACGGACCTGCTGACCTCACACCGCCCCGTACGGGATCCGGGTACGAGCCGGCCCGCCCGGTCTCCGGGGACCTTGCGGGCAGCGCCCCGAGCCGTCCGCGGCGCCCGGCGGAACGGTCACCCATGTCGACGTTCCGTCCGGGCGGTGGGAGGACGACAGGGCCGGGTCCGGCGGCCCGCGGCGCGGGGACACGGCCAACCGACGCCCCGTCAGGCCGTGTCTCACCGTCCCTGTGGAGCCCCGGGTTGTCCCGTACGACGTCCCGCGCACATCCCGGGCGGCCCCCGAGCCGCCGCGTCCCGCCGCGCTCCGGGCCTGAGACGCCCCACCGCACCTGGGCGGCCCGGCCGCCCAGGTGCCTCCGCTCAGCCGGAGCCCTCGGTGAGGACCATCCGGAAGCGCGCGGCGCCCGAGAGCATGCGGTCGAAGGCCTCGTTGACGTCGGCCAGCGGGGCGGTCTCGATCATCGCGCGGACCCCGGTCCGGAGGCTGAAGGCCATGGTCTCCTCCACCTCCGCGGCGGTGCCCGACGGGTGCCCCTGCACCGAACGGCTGGCACCGACCAGCTGGACCGGGGTGACCTTCACGGGGTCCGGGGTGATGCCGATCACCACCAGCCGGCCCCTCGGCGCGAGACCGTCGACGGTGGCACTCATGGCGTCCGCGTTGGCCGCGGTGGCCAGCACCACCGCCGCGCCGCCCAGGGCCTGGAGGGCTTCGGCCGGGTCGGCGGCGGTGCTGTCGATGTAGTGGTCCGCGCCCAGCTGCCGGGCCAGGGCCTCCTTGTCGGCGCCACGTGCGATGGCGACCGTCTCGAACCCCATCTTCGTGGCGTACTGGACACCGAGGTGCCCCAGACCGCCGATCCCGAGGATGGCGACCAGGTCGCCCGCCCGTGCGCCGCTGCTCCGCAGGCCCATGAACGAGGTCACCCCGGCGCAGCCCAGCGGGGCGGCTTCCACCGCCGACAGACCGTCGGGGATGCGGGCCAGTGCCTCCACGGGGGCGACCATGTGGGTGGCGTAACCGCCGTCGTAGGCCCAGCCGGGAACCCTGAGGTTGAGGCAGTCGATGAAGTCGCCCTGCCGGCACGGGACGCAGTACCCGCACTGCCCGCCGAACCAGCCGACCTCGACCCGCTCGCCGACCTGCCACCGCTGCACACCGTCCCCGACCGCATCGATCCGCCCGGCCACCTCATGTCCGGTGACCAGCGGAAACGTCACCCCGGGAAACGGGGTGTGCACAAAGACCGCGTCCGTGTGGCAGACGCCGCACGCCTCCACGGCGATGCGCACATGGCCTGGGCCGGGCTGCGGCAGCTCGCGCTCGACCACCTCGAACCTTCCGCCCGGCTCGGTGACCTGGGCGACCCGCATGACGGACATGGTGGGACCTTCCGAAGGGTTCGGCGGGGGTGGGGGATTGCTTCCCATTCTCGACCGGGTGCCGCCACCGCGCGCGCCGAGCCGGGCGCGGGGCCGCCCGGGTGCGGGCCCGCCCGAGTGCGCAGGGTGAACGGGGCGCGCACGGTGCGCAGCCGCCGCAGGGTGCGCGTCCACCGCTTCGCGTGTGCACGATGGAAGGGGTCGCAGCGTCCGGGGGGCGCGGCCGCGCCGGCACCAACGACGCCGCCCCGCGGCACCTCCACCCGGTCGCGGCGGCCGCGCCGGGCGGGCGGCGGCGACCACCGAGGAGGACGACGATGAACCCCGTGCAGCTGGTCCGCGAGTTGATGACCACCGAGCTGGTCACCGTCCCGCCGTACACCTCGCTCACCGACGTGGCCGCCTGTATGCGCGACGCCGACGTCGGCTGCGTCCTGGTCACCTCGGGCGACACCCTGCACGGCGTGATCACCGACCGCGACATCACGGTCCGCGTCACGGCGGAGGGCCTGATCGCGGGCGCCACGACGGCACACCAGGCCGCCTCGGGAAGCCTGGTGACCGTCGGCCCCGACGCCACCGTCTGCGACGCGACACTGCTGATGTGCGCCCATGCCCTCCACCGGCTCCCCGTGGTGGAGGAGGGCCGGCTCGTCGGACTGCTCTCCCTCTCGGACGTCGCCGCCTCCCCCCATGCGCAGGAGGTGCTCGTCGCGCTGCAGTGCGCCGCCGCCAACCACTGACCGGCACACCGCGGCGGCCCCCGGGGCGGTCCCGCAGCGCCGGACCACCCGCCCGCACCCCGCTACAATCCCGCCCGGGCCGGGCCGGGACACGGGTCGGCGGTACACCGGGAGATGCGCTGACGATGACGGTCTTCGACGAGTGCGAGCGCCGGACCTGGGCGGGGCGGGCGGCGGCGTACGCGGGGAGCTTCGCGGCGCTCTGCGCCCATCCGGTGCCGTGGCTGCTGGACGCCGCAGAGGTCCGGGAAGGCGTCCGGGTGCTCGATGTGGGGACGGGGACCGGGACGGTCGCCGCGGCGGCCTGCGCCCGCGGTGCCCGGGTGACAGCGGTCGACGCCGAGCCGGGGATGGTCGAGCTGGCCGCACGGGCCGCCCCCGCGGCGGAGGTACGGGTCGCGGTCCTGCCGGAGCTGCCCTTCCCTGACGCCGCCTTCGACGCGGTGACGGGGAACTTCGTGCTGAATCACGTCGGCCGGCCCGCCGTCGCGCTGACCGAGTTGCGGCGGGTGGTCCGGCCGGGCGGGCTGATCGCCCTGACGATCTGGGCCGCCCCGGCGGCCGCCGGCCAGGCCCTGCTGGGCCGGGCGGTGCAGGCCGCAGGGGCGGTACGGCCGCCGCGGTTGCCCGCACTGGCGCCCGAGGACGACTTTCCCCGTACCGAGGACGGGCTCTGCGCACTGCTCGGCTCAGCCGGTCTGCGCGACGCCCGCTGCGAGACGCTTCGGTGGGACCACCGGGCCACCGCACAGGAGTGGTGGAGTGGCCCGGCGGCCGGGGTGGCCTCCATCGGCCAGGTCGTGGTGGGTCAGGCCCCCGGGGTCCGTACGGAGATCAAGCGCCACTTCGATCTGCTCAGCGCCGAGTTCACTGGGCCCGACGGTCTGCTGGCGCTGCCACACGCCGCGCTGCCGGCCCGGGCCCGGCGCTGATCCGGCCCCGGCCCGGGGGCCGGGGCGCCGGAGGTGCGCTCAGCCGCCGCTCTTGCGGCGGAACGACCGCTGGTTCGCTGCCGGTCCGTGCGCCCCATGGATCTTTGAGGCGGCGCCCGCACCTCCCGCCTCGGCGTTGGCGCGCCCGCCCTGCTTGCGTGCCAGTGCCTCCCGGAAGCGGCGCTTCACGTCGTCGCCCGTGTCGACACCCTCCTCCGGCTGCGCGCTGTCGGGCAGGACGGACTCGGGACCCTCGTACGATTCGGGCTCCACAGCCATGTAGGCCTCCTGGGTTCGAACGGTCGGAGCCCAAGACTGTCACGCCCGGCGCCCAGGGGCCGCATCGCAGCCCCGTACCCCCGGCGAACCGGACACCCCGACGGAGGACGGCCGGTTCAGACCATCCCCGTCCGGCTGGCCCGCAACTGCCCGGGGACGCCCTCGATCCGCGGCGTCTCCACGGAGGGCCGCAGCTCCTCCCGCTCCAGCGCGATCACAGCCATGTCGTCGCCCAGCGGGGCCGCCACATGGGCCAGCAGATCATCGGTCATCGCCCGCACCAGGGACTCCGGGGAGAAGTCCGCCCAGGCCGGGATCCGCTCCTGGAGCGGATAGAAGCTGCCGCCAGGGTCGCGGGCCTCGGTGACGCCGTCGGTGTAGAGGAGCAGCCGGTCCCCGGGGGCGAAGCTGAAGGTGGTGGTGGCGTACGAGCTGTCCGCCAGTCCGCCCAGACCCAGCGGCGGCGCCGGATCCGCGACGTCCAGGGCGGTGACGGCGCCGTCGTGCAGCAGCAGCGGGGGAAGGTGCCCGCAGTTGACCACGTGCACCCATGGCTCACCGTCGGGGATCTCCACCACCGCCGCGGTCACGAACCGCTCGCCGACATCGGACTCCGGGTCGGTGTCGAGGGCGGAGGACTCCGCCAGGCCCCAGCGCACGCTGGCCTCCAGCGAGGCCATCAGTTCCGGCAGCGGGGACTGGCGGTGGGCGGCGGCGCGGAAGGCCCCGAGGACGGTCTCCGTGTCGCCGATCGACCCGAGGCCCTTGCCCCGTACGTCACCGATGAGCAGCCGTGTGGCGTCGCTGGTGCGGGCCACCGCGTAGAGATCGCCGCCGACGCCGGCACAGGCTTCGGCGGCGCGGTAGGCGGAGGCGATGGACACCTCTCCGGCCCGGCGCGGCAGCGGGCGCAGCACCACTTGCTGTGCCGCCTCGGAGACCCTGCGCAGACGCGCGGCCTCCCTCCGGTGGCGCTCCCGCCGGCGGCTGACCAGGACCAGGACCACCGAGAGCAGCAACAGGGAACTCATCTGCACCAGCACGTTCTCGGTGGTGAGGGTGTGCCGTTCGAGGGCCGCGGTGAGCAGGGAGAGCATCGCGAGCAGGGCGGTCAGAGCGGCCAGCCGGGCACCGGCGAAGGCGGCGACGAAGGCGATGGGGACCACCAGGACATGGGCGATGTGGATGTCCGGCGGCAGATAGAGGTCGGCGACCGGTACGGCGACGATCAGCCCGGCCACTCCGGCTGCCCCGGCGGTCCAGGCGTAGCCGCGCGGCCCGACGTACTCCTGCCCAGCCTTCCTTCGCTGTGTCGGCGGGAGCCGAGACGGGAAGCGCATGCCGGTTCTCCCTTCCCGCGCCCCGGTGCGGCGCGCCGGTGAGAATCCCCGTTCGGTTTCAGTGTACGAACGTGATAAAGCCCGGCATATCTTCCCTGGCAGTACTTTTCCGGCATCCATGGGTGCCGGGGACGGGCGACGTCGCGCGGGAGAGGTCCGCCGTCGCTGCCGCATCCGACCCCCCGCTGCCCAGTCCCGCCGCCCCGGCGACCGGCGGCCGCTCCGCCGGGGCCGTTCCCCAGGCCGCGCCGGCGGCCCCGCCTCGCGGGCCCGGGTAATGCCCGGAGGGTCGGTGAACCAGGCGACCGGCGGGCCCTGGCCAGGGAGGACACCCCTCCCGTCCGCCTCCGGACCGGGGGCGGCGCCCCGGGCGCACACCGCGCCGGCCCGAGCGCTGTCGTCCCCCTTCTCCCGGCGGGCCCGCCCGACGCTCCCTGCGCCGCCCAGCCCGGGCGCGCTGCGCCGTCCCGGGTCGGGTGCCGTCCCTGAGCCGCGGGCGCGTCCCCCGACGGCGGACGGCGCCGCAGCCGTCAGGCAAACGTCGGACGAAACAGGACTGATGCCCGACACCCGTCGGATGACCCCGGCCGACGCGCCGTGAAAACGTTTGCATGCCGCCGCCGCGGCGGTCCCCCAGGAAGGACACGCGATCCATGAACCGTAGGTCAACCCTCCTCAGCCTGGCCGTCGCCGGCGCTCTGGGAGCCACCCTGGTCGGCGCCTCGACACTGGGCTCGGCCATCGGGGCGCAGCGTTCGGCCGCCTCGTCGCAGCGGGCCGAGGCGAGGAGCGCCGACGCGGCCGGCGGGCACTGGGTGGACACCTGGGTGTCGATGCCCCAGCTGACGGAGCCCGGCAACATGCCGCCGGCGCCGTTCACCCAGGACAACCTGGTCTTCGACAACACCACGGTGCGACAGACCGTGCATGTGTCGGTGGGCGGGCAGAACATGCGGCTGCGCTTCTCCAACGCCTTCGGCGGGGCGGCGCTGCCGATCACCGCGGTGTCGGTCGCGCTGCCCGCCGACGGGAAGCCCGGTGTGAGCGCCATCCAGCCCGGGACACAGCGCAAAGTGACCTTCGACGGCCGGACGTCGGTGTCCATCCCGGTCGGGGCACAGATGGTCACCGACCCGCTGGGCTTCGACCTCAGGGCCGGGTCCGACATCACGGTGACCGTCTACCTCGCCCACGGGCAGGCGTCCACCTCCATCACCTCGCACCCCGGTTCCCGCACCACCACCTACATGCAGACCGGCGACCACCTCACCGACGCCGACCTGCCGGGCGCGCCGCACGTGGACCACTGGTACTTCCTGAGCGGGGTCGAGGTGTGGTCCAAGCGCACCACCTCCGCGGCCGTGATGCTCGGCGACTCCCTGACCGACGGCCGGGGCTCCACCACCAACGGCAACGACCGCTGGCCCGACCAGCTGCTCGACCGGCTGCGGTCCCGGCCCGAGACGGCCGGCGTCGCGGTCGTCAACCAGGCCGCGGGCGGCAACCGGCTGCTCAACGACGGCCTCGGCCCCAGCGGGCTCGCCCGGCTGGACCGCGACGTACTGGCGCAGAGCGGTGTGGACTGGCTGCTGGTCTTCGAGGGCGTCAACGACATCGGCACGGCCGACGCCACCGAGGCGGCCCAGAAGCAGGTGACGGCGGATGTGATCGCGGCCTACAGCCAGATCATCACGCGTGCGCACGCGCAGGGCATCCGGGTGTACGGGGCGACGCTCACCCCGTTCGGCGGCAACACCGGCTACGACGACCCGGACGGGTACCGCGAGGCGTCCCGCGAGGCGGTCAACACCTGGATCCGCACCAGCGGGCGGTTCGACAGCGTGATCGACTTCGATCGCGCGGTACGCGACCCGCAGAACCCCCGGCAGATCTCCGCCACGCTGGACGTCGGTGACCATCTGCACCTCAACCCGCAGGGCTACGGGGTGCTCGCCGCCGCGGTGCCCACCTGGCTGTTCAAGCAGCAGCCGGCGCCCCTGGACCTCGGTCTGCGGTAGTCGCCCGATCTCCTGACCGCCTGCGGTGCGGGCAGGACCGACGCTGCCCCTGGTGCCCCGCGGAGCACCAGGGGCAGCGCACGTCCGGGCCCGGGACCATCCCTGGCCGAGGGGTCACCGCCGGCCGAAGGCCCGGTCGAGCGCCCGGGTCAGCGCCTCCAGCGCACCCGTGTACCCGTGCTGCGGCGGCGTCGCATAGCCGACCACCAGCCCCGGTGCGTGAGGCCCCTCCGCCGCCCAGTAGTCGCCCAGCGCACTCAGCGCCAGCGACTCCCGCCGGGCGGCCTGCAGCACCTCACGCTCGGTCGGCCCCTCCGGGGACCAGCGGACCAGGGCGTGCAGGCCCGCGCTGCGTCCCACGATCTCGGTCGACGGTGCCTTCTCGGCCAGGATCGCGGCCAGCCGCTGCCTGCGGTCCCGGTAACGGGTCCGGCAGCGGCGGATGTGCCTGTCGTACGCGCCGGAGGAGATCAGCTGGGCCAGGACCATCTGGCCCAGCGCCGCCGAGTGCTGGTCGGCGATGCGCTTGGCCACCGCCACCGGCTCCACCCAGTCGCGGGGCAGGACGAGCCAGGCCAGCCGCAGGCCCGGCGCCAGGGTCTTGCTGGTCGTCCCGGCGTAGACCACCCGCTCGGGGTCGAGTGCCTGCAGGGCGCCGCTGGGCTTGGGGTGGAACTGGAACTCGCCGTCGTAGTCGTCCTCGATGACGACCCCGTCGGCCGCGCGTGCCCAGGCGATGAGCTGCTCCCGTCGTGCGCGGGAGAGCGCCACCCCGAGCGGGTACTGGTGCATGGGTGTGACCACCACCGCCCGCGCGGGGCCGATGGAGTCCACCCGCAGGCCCTCCTCGTCGACCTCCGCGGACACCGTCGCCAGGCCCGCGGTGCGGACGATCTCGCGGAACAGGGGGTAGGAGGGGTCCTCGAAGGCCATGGTCGGGGTCTTGAGGCCGGCGACCACCTTGGCCAGCAGGCCCAGCGCCTGGGTGTAGCCGTGGCAGACGACGATCCGCTCCGGCTGTGCGACCACACCCCGGGCGCGGCCCAGATAGTGCGCCAGAGCGGCGCGCAGTTCGGGCCGCCCCCGGGGGTCGCCGTAGTCCAGGGCCTCCGCGGGCGCCTCCCTGAGCACCCGCTGCGTCGCGGTGACCCAGGCGGTCCGCGGGAAGAGGGTGACGTCCGGGAGCCCCGGCCGCAGGTTCCACCGGGGCGCCGGCCCGGCGGCGGGGGGCGTCCCCTCCTCCCGGGCGTCAGGGCGGGCCCTCAGGTCCGCCACCCGGGTGCCCGAGCCGTGGACGACCTCCAGATAGCCGGCGGTGGCGAGTTGCTCATAGGCGCTGGTCACCGTACCTCTGGCGACCTGCAGGTCCTGCGCCATGCTGCGGGTGGAGGGCATCCGCGCCCCCGGGGGGAGCCGTCCGGTCTCGATGGCCGCGCGGACCGCCGCCGCGAGCCGCTGCGACCGGCCGTGCCGCCGGCTCAGGTCCGCATCCAGATGGAGATCGAGCGAGGAGGTGGACCATTCACTGGACATGGGGTGACCCTAGCCCCGGGCCGGGTGCCGGCCGGCGGGCGGGATGGCCGCCGGTGGACCGCAGCACGTCTGCGACCTGCGGAAAGCGGGCAGCGGCCGCCGAACTGGTCCATTCAGTTGGTCGCCAAGTGGACCGATCGTGGCTGCCGCGCGCACCTACCGTGAGCCGTGGACACAGGAGACGACGCGTGCATGACGATCGCGGCGGTCGCCCGACGACGTCTGCAGGTGCTCGGCAGGCAACTGTTCAAGGGGGATTGAGCTCTTCCATGACCACCGAACCTCTCGCCATCTGCCTGATCGGGGCCGGCCCGCGTGGGCTGTCCGTACTGGAGCGCCTGATCGCCCGCGCCTGCGTGGCGCCCACGACACCGCGGGCCACCGTGCATGTCGTCGACCCCTTCCCGGCGGGGGCCGGGGCCGTCTGGCGCACGGACCAGTCCCAGGAACTGCTGATGAACACGGTGGCCTCCCAGATCACCGTCTTCACCGACGACAGCGTACGGATCGAGGGGCCGGTCGTGCCGGGGCCGGCCCTGTACGACTGGGCCGCCGCCGTCGCCCGCGACCCGCAGCGGCCCGCGGACGACCCGGTCCTCCGGGAGGCGCAGCGGCTGGGCCCGGACAGCTATCCCACCCGGGCGTTCTACGGCGCCTATCTGCGGGCCATGTTCCAGCGGGTCTGCGCACAGGCCCCCGTCGGCTTCGACGTCGTGGTCCACCGCACCCGTGCGGTCGCCCTCTGGGACCGGGCCGGGGATCCCGGCCGACGGCAGACCGTGCTGCTGGAGGACGGCACCCGGCTGGACGCGATCGCCGCCGTGGTCCTGTCGCAGGGGCACGTCCCGGCGTCCCTCACGCCCGCCGAACGGGAGCTGTCCGAACAGGCCGCCGCGCACGGCCTCACCTATCTCCCGCCCGCCAACCCGGCCGACCTCGACCTCTCCGGCATCGCCCCCGGTGAACCGGTGGTCCTGCGGGGTCTCGGCCTGAACTTCTTCGACCACATGGCACTGCTCACCGCGGGCCGCGGCGGCAGCTTCGTCCGCCGGGCGGGCCGGCTGGTGTACCGGCCGTCGGGGCGGGAGCCGCAGTTGTACGCCGGCTCACGGCGGGGCATCCCGTACCACGCCCGCGGTGAGAACCAGAAGGGGGCGTCGGGCCGGTACACCCCGCGGCTGCTCACCGCGGACTTCGTGGCGAGGCTGCGTGCCCGGGCCCAGGCCGGGGAGCCGGCCGGCTTCGGCACCGACGTCTGGCCGCTGATCGCCCGTGAGGTGGAGAGCGTCTACTACGGCTGCCTGCTGGACACCCGCGGCCGCCGGGCCGACCGGGAGCCCTTCGTGGAGCTGTACCTGGCGGCGCCGGACGAGGAGCACCGCTGTGAGATCCTCGGCGCCTACGGGATCGCCAGGGAGGACCGCTGGGACTGGGACCGGCTGGCCTTCCCGCACGAGGGGATCGAGTTCCAGCACCGGGGCCAGTTCCGCTCCTGGCTGCTGGGCTATCTCGCCCGCGACGTCGAACAGGCCATGGCGGGCAATGTCCACGGGCCGGTCAAGGCGGCGCTCGATGTGCTGCGCGACCTGCGCAACGAGGTACGGCTGGCGGTCGACCACGGCGGGCTGGAGGGCAACTCCCATCGGGACGACCTCGACGGCTGGTACACACCCCTGAACGCGTTCCTGTCGATCGGGCCGCCGCCGTCGCGGATCGAGCAGATGACCGCGCTGATCGAGGCCGGAGTGCTGGAGCTCCTCGGCCCGCGGCTGCACGTCCATGTGGACGGGCAGCGGCCGGCGTTCGTGGCCGGCAGCCGGCTGGTGCCGGGTCCCCCGGTCCGCGCCACCACACTGATCGAGGCACGGCTGCCGGAACCCGATCTGCGGCGCACCGCCGACCCCCTGATGCGCTACCTCCGCGACACGGGACAGGCGGTCCCGTTCCGGATCGACGGCGCCTGCGGAACGAGCCACGAGACCGGAGGGATGGCGGTGACGGAGCGGCCGTACCGGCTGGTGGACGCGCAGGGCCTCGCGCACCCCCGGCGGTTCGCCCACGGGGTGCCCACCGAGGCGGTGCACTGGGTGACCGCCGCGGGCATCCGCCCCGGGGTCGACTCGGTGACCCTCGGGGACTCCGACGCGATAGCACAGGCCGTGCTGCACCTCGACGGGCACGGCGACGCACGGGCCGCCGAGGCCCCGGACAGCATGGGAGCACACATATGAGTCCGCAACCCGGTACGGAGCAGCCGGACGTCCTGTGCGACGCCGGTCTGCTCTCCCCGGTCCGGGCCGGGACCCCGGTGGAGGCGGCCGTCTGCGACCGGGCCTGGCTGCAGGCCATGCTGGACGCGGAGGCCGCGCTGGTCCGCACGCAGGCCGCGCTGGGCACCGTCCCCAAGCCGGCCGCGGACAGCATCAGCGCGGCGGCCCGGGCGGAACGCCTGGACCTGCGGACGCTGGCCCTGGCGTCGCGGGAGACCGCCAATCCCGTGGTGGGCTTGGTGCAGGCGTTCACCAGGGAGGTGGCCGCGGACGACCCCTCGGCGGCGGAGTACGTGCACCGCGGCTCCACCAGCCAGGACATCCTGGACACCGGGGCGATGCTGGTGTGCGCGCGGGCGGTGCGGATCATCCGCGCCGACCTCTCCCGTGCGGCGGCCGCACTGCAGGAGCTGGCGGCCCGCCACCGCGACACCCCGATGGCCGGGCGGACCCTGGCGCTGCAGGCCGTCCCCACCACCTTCGGGCTCAAGGCCGCGGGGTGGCGGCAGCTGCTGCTGGACGCGGACGTCCGGCTGGACCGTGTCGCCGACGGGGGCCTGCCGGTCTCCCTCGGCGGAGCGGCGGGCACCCTGGCGGGCTATCTGGAGTACGCGCGGATCGACGGGCCCGCCGGGGAGTTCGACGAGGCCGGCTACGTACGGCGGCTGGTGTCCGGCTTCGCCGCGGGGACCGGGCTCGCCGTACCCGCGCTGCCCTGGCACTCGCTGCGCACCCCGATCGCCGACCTGGCCGCCGCGCTGGCCTTCACCGCCGCGGCGCTGGGCAAGCTGGCGGTCGACGTCCAGACGCTCTCCCGGACCGAGATCGCGGAGGTCTCGGAGCCGTCCGCAGCCGGCCGGGGGGCCTCGTCCGCCATGCCGCACAAGCGCAACCCGGTGCTGGCCACGCTCATCCGCAGTGCGGCGCTCCAGGTCCCCTGTCTGGCGACGGGTCTGACGCAGTGTCTGCTGGCCGAGGACGAGCGGTCGGCGGGCGGCTGGCACGCGGAGTGGCAGCTGCTGCGGGAGGTCCTGCGGCTGACGGGCGGTGCCGCCCACACGGCGGTGGAGCTGGCGGAGGGGCTGGCGGTCCATCCGCAGCGGATGCGCGCCAATCTGGACCTCACCGCGGGGCAGATCGTCTCGGAGCGGCTGAGTGCGGCCCTGGCGCCCCGCCTGGGCAAGGCCGCGGCCAAGGAGCTGCTGAGCGAGGCGTCCGCCGAGGCGGCACGCTCGGGGCTGCCGCTGTCGGAGGTCATGCTGCGGCTGCCCGGGGCCGCCGGTCTGTTCACCGCCACCGAGCTGAACGGGCTCTGCGACCCGGCGCGGTACACCGGGGCCGCGGGGGCGCTGGTGGAGCAGACGCTGTCGGAGCCGGACGACGCCTCGGGGTGACCCCGGAGGGCGGGAGTACGGCTGGGGCCGAGCCCCCAGCCCGAACGCGCCGGGCCGCAGCGGTGCTGCGGCACGGCCTGCCGTCGTGCGGGGCGCGGCACGGCCTCCCGCCGTGCCGCGCCCCGCACGGCTGCGTTTCCGGGCAGTTCAGCCCTGCCGGGTCTTCATCCGCGGGTCGCGCCGGTTGATCACATAGACACGGCCGCGACGCCGCACGACCTGGGAGCCGGGCCGGCTCTTGAGCGCCCGGAGCGAGTTTCGGACCTTCATGGGCGTCCTCCCTCTTGGTGGACGGGGACTGGCACGTCCTCCAACAGCGTCACCGGTCTGGGGATTCCGGCGGATCGCTCGGCGGCTCGCAGGTCCGGGTGACGCCGACCGGGGTGATCGCCGGCCGGGTGGCGTGGAGGGGCATGGCCCTCCCCCGCGGGCCGCGGGCTGCCCACTGCCCGGGCCTGCCCGCCGAAGCGCCCAGGCTCTCCGTCGGTCCGGCATGCCAGGGGGCAGGGCGTCCCGGGGTGGGTAGAGCTGGGGCGGCCGCGGCCGGGACGGGCGTGGGCGAGGCTGCGACGGTGTGCTCGTCTCCTG
>NZ_LIQR01000109.1 GCF_001418575.1 Peterkaempfera griseoplana | reverse complement strand
CCCCTCCCCCGAGCCGACAGCCCCCCATCCTCACCGGCCGACGGCCTGACGGACGTGTCAGCGGGCGAGCGGGGCCGCTCGATCGGGCGATCCGCCCACAGCTGCGGACGCACCCCAGCAGGGCCTCGCGCTCAGGGACGCCGGGGCGGCCGGCGACGCCGCCGGTCTCCCGCAGGCAACGGAGCCGGTCGAGGGGGGAGCCGGGCGACCTCGCTCGGCGGACGACCCGGAGCCGCCGCACACCGGATGCGGCGCGGAAGCGGAGCGGCCGTCACTTCGCGTGCTTCTGTGTGGAGACTTCGCCCGTCCAGACGGCTGTCGCGCCTGAGTCGCCGATCCGGATCACCTGCACGGTCGCACCGACAGCAGCGGCCAGGGCCAGCACCACCGCCGCGATGCGCACCGGGACGGAGGCCAGCCGCGCCCACCTGTCCCCACCGGTGTCGACGTCGCCGGGACCCTGCCTCCGGGCGCGGTGCGCGAGGTGGCTCAGCACCCAGACCACCACGGTGAGGACGAACATTCCGATCGCCCATGGCGTCAGGTCGTCACCCATGGCGGTGTGCCGTTCGAGCAGCTCACTGCTCTCGACGTGTTCCTCCAGCCACTCCCCGGACTGGGTGGTCAGTACCACTGCCACCAGCGTGACCAGTCCCAACGCGGGCAGCACCCACCCGAGTCGGCGCGCCATGCCGGGCCACAGTGCGCAGACCGCGAGTGCCAGTGCCGTCAGGGGGACGAGGGTGACGGTCGCATGGACGAAGAGGGGGTGGGCGGGCAGGTCATTGATCAAACCGAAACTCATGAGGAGAGTCTGCACGGCCAATGCCGCTATGTACCGGCTTGAGAGCTGATGTCGCTTTAGGCCGATCGGGCGCGTGATTTGTCGGCGTCCAGCCAAGTGCGTAACCTTGCGTCTACAAGCTTGTAGTACATTACCCGCGAACGACCCCGGCCCCTTCGTAAGGAGATCCTGGTGGGACCCACGCTCATCAACAACCTGCCCGCCCACGTCCTTCTGGTGCACGTGGTGGTGGTGCTGGTCCCGTTGACCGCGCTGGCGCTGGTGATCTGCGCCGCATGGCCGGCCGGCGCGCGCCGACTGGGGCTGGCACTCCCCGTCCTGGCTCTGGTGACACTGGCCAGCGTCCCGCTGACCAGCCACGCCGGCGAATGGCTGGAGCGGCACGTGGACAGTGATCCTCTGGTGCGTGCGCACGCCCGTCTCGGGGACGGCCTGCTGCCCTGGGCCCTCGGCCTCTTCGTACTGGCTGCGGCACTGTGGTGGGTGGTGCGCCGCCGCGCCACCGCCGAGGCGGAGCCGCGCGGGGCAGCGGTCGCGGTGACCGCGCCGCTGCGGGCCACCGCCATCGTGCTCTCCCTCATCGTCGGCGCGGGCGCGGTGGTGCAGACCTACCGCATCGGCGACTCCGGCGCGAAGGCGGCCTGGCACGACGGCTACTCCGCCACCGCAACCAGCCACGACAAGGGCTGACCCCCCTGGCCCACCGGGCCCGGCGCGCGACCTCAGCAGGCGCGCGCCGGGCCCGGACTGTCTGCTGTCCGGGTCCGGACGGCACCGACGCGGACCAAGCGGGGCTACGGGGAAGCCGTGCGCCTCGCCGCCGTCGCGCCGGTGCACACCGGGCTGCCCACCGCCGACCACCTCGCGTGGCCCCGCGGCGGACACGGCCCCGGCGTGACGCCCGCCATCGGCGCGCTGAACCACCAGGGCCGGCCACCTGGTGCGCGCGCTGCGCGAGTGCCAGAACCTGCCCCGCCGCATGGCCCGGACGAGCCCGGTTCCCGGGCCGTGCGCGGGTGCGAGCCCCGGCGCGGGCGCCCCTGTGGCCCACAGCGGATTCGGTCACTCGTTCGCTTCACTCGGATGGTTCGGAGCCGAACGCATTGCTGTGATGGGTCCGAGGTGCCCGAAGCGGCACCCGAGGAGGAGACACAGACGATGACTTCCTACTCCAAGCGCGCGCTGCTGGCCGGCGCCTGCATCCTGGCCACCGTCGCCTCGGCTGGCGTTGCGGCGGGAGCACCCGCCCCCCATGCCTCGAAGGCGGCCGCTTCGACCCCCGGCACGCTCAACCCCCAGACCGTGACCGACCTCGGAGCGTCGATGCGTGGCGAGGCGTTCGCCCACGCCTCCTACATGCTCTTCGCCGACCAGGCCACCCACGAGGGGCTGCCCGCGGTCGCCCGGCTCTACCAGAACACCGCCCACGTGGAACTCCACGAGCACTTCACCGAGGAGGCCGCCCTGACCGGCCTGGTGGGGAGCGACCAGGCCAACCTGCGCACCGCCATCAACGGTGAGTCCTACGAGTCGGCCACCATGTATCCCACGTTCTCCAGGCAGGCTCGGCAGGACGGGGACGCCAACGCCGCCGACCTGTTCGCCGAGATCGCCAAGGACGAGGGAAAGCACCGCGACGCCTTCAAGGCCGCACTCGCTGTGATCACTACCGGCAAGGGCCAGATCCCGGCCCCGCCCACGGCCGACGCGGTCAAGGTCGTGGCCGGACCGCCCAAGGTCTCCGCGGCCCGGACGAAGGCCAATCTGGACACGGCCATCCACGGTGAAGCGCTCGCGCACGCCAAGTACGTGCTCTTCGCGGAACACGCCCAGAAGAGCGGCAGGGCCGCGCTGGCGAAGCTGTTCATGGGCGCCGCCCAGGTCGAGCTGCGTGAACACCTCGCGGGCGAGGCCGATCTCGCCGGTCTGGTGGGCACCACCCGGCCGAACCTCGAGCGGACCGTCAAGGGGGAGACGTACAAGGCCACCCAGATGTACCCGGCGTTCGCCAAACGCGCCCAGGCGGTGGGCGACAAGGAAGCCGCCCGGCTCTTCACCCACAACGCCATGGACGAGGCGAAGCACGCCGCCGCCTTCGAGAAGGCTCTGAAGCAGCTTCCCTGACCGCACCCACCTCGTGCGGAATCCCCCACCCCCGGCCGGGGCGGCACCCACCGCCCCGGTCACGGGCCTCGCCACCGGGGCAGGCCTGAGCCGCGGCACGCCGCCGCATGGCCGGAACGACCGGCCGCCGGCGCCCCGGACACACCGCCCTCCGCGACCGCGGCGTCCTCGCCCGTGCACTCCGACCGGTCTCCGGTCCCGCTGAGGGCATCTCGCCGCCCCGGCCGGGTCGGGCACTCAGCCGGGGCGGCGGCGACAGGCACGTTCCGCGTTCCGGCGGACCGGAGGCTTCCGCTGACGGCATCGCGGGCGCCCGCGCATCCCCAACCGTTCCCCTCCGGGTCTCGAGGTCCAGGTCTACGGGTCTCCGGGTCTCCGGGCGAGGGCCGAGGATGGACAGCAGAGGTGTGCCCATGAATCACTTCGCCACCGCACAGCCGGTTCGCCGTCTGCTCGCCGCCGTCTCCGCCCACCTGGAACCGGCCCTCCTCGCCGTCACGGCGGCGGCCCTGGCGGCCGGCGGTGTGGCCTGGGTCCTGGGTGCCGGCGGCCTCGCGAGTCTGCTCTGGGCCCTGGGCACCGTGGCCGCCATCGTCCCGGCGGTGGGGTGGGTGGTGGCCGCGTTGCGGCGTGGTCGTGCGGGCGTGGACCTGATCGCGGTGCTGGCCCTCGGCGGCACCCTGGCCGTGCGCGAGTACCTGGCCGGCGCCCTGATCGCCCTGATGCTCGCCACCGGCCGCACTCTGGAGGCCGCCGCCCAGCGGCGGGCCACCCACGACCTGCGGGCCCTTCTGGACCACGCCCCGCGCACGGCCCGGCGCCTCACCGCCGCCGGGGCGCACACCGTGCCGCTGGCCGAGGTGGCCGCCGGTGACCTGCTCGTGGTGGGCCCCGGAGAGGTGGTTCCCGTCGACGGGCGCGTGGAGAGCGACGCCGCCGTCCTCGACGAGTCGGTGCTCACCGGTGAACCCCTGCACGTCGAACGGGCCAGGGACGAAACGGTGCGCAGCGGTGTGGTCAACGCCGGCGGCGCCTTCGACCTGCGGGCCACGGCCACCGCGCAGGACAGCACCTATGTCGGGATCGTGAGGCTGGCCCGTCAGGCCGGCGCGGAATCCGCGCCGGTGGTCCGTCTGGCGGACCGCTGTGCGGCCTGGTTCCTGCCGCTGTCCCTCGGGGTGGCCGGTCTGGCCTGGCTGCTGAGCGGCTCCGCGGTGCGGGCGGTCGCGGTGCTGGTGGTCGCCACGCCGTGCCCCCTGCTGCTGGCCGCGCCGGTCGCCATCGTCTCCGGGCTCTCGCGCGCCTCCCGCCTCGGTGTGGTGATCCGCGACGGTGGCGCTCTGGAGAACCTGGGCCGCGCCCGTACCCTGCTGCTGGACAAGACCGGCACCCTCACCGGTGGCCGTCCGCGGGTGCTCGACGTCGCCGCCGCGCCCGGGTGGAAGCCCGCGGAGGTACTGCGCCTGGCGGCCTCGGCCGACCAGTACTCACCGCATGTCCTGGCCCATGCCATCGTCGATGCCGCCCGGGAACGCGGGCTGCCCCTGTCGGTGCCCTCCGACGTCACCGAGGAGCCGGGCCGGGGAGCCTCGGGAGTCGTGGACGGGCACCGGGTGTCCGTCGGCCGCGTCGGCGGTGCCGACCGTGTGCCGTCCTGGGCCCGGGCGGCGGACAACCGCGCGCTGCTGGACGGTGCGGCCGTCGCCTGGCTGACCGTCGACGAGCACCTGAGCGGCGCCGTCCTGCTCTCCGACCCGGTCCGCTACGACGCCCCCCGGACCCTGCGCCACCTGCGTACGGCGGGCATCGAGCGGATCATGATGCTCACGGGCGACCGCGCCGAACCCGCCCAGGAAGTGGCCGCCGTCCTCGGACTCGACGGAGTACGGGCGGAGCTGGGCCCGGCGGACAAGGTCGCCGCGGTCCGTGCCGAGCGCGACCGGGCGGTCACCGTCATGGTCGGCGACGGTGTCAACGACGCCCCCGCCCTCGCGGCCGCCGACGTCGGGGTCGCCATGGGGGCCCGCGGCTCGACCGCCTCCTCGGAAGCCGCCGACATCGTGCTGACCGCCGACCGCGTGGACCGCCTCGCCGACGCCCTCGCCATCGCCGCCCGCGCCCGGCGCATCGCCCTGCAGAGCGCGATGGGCGGGATGCTGATGTCGCTGGCCGCCATGGCCGCCGCTGCCTTCGGTCTGCTCGCGCCCGCCGTCGGAGCCCTGCTCCAGGAGGGCATCGACGTGGTGGTGATCCTCAACGCCCTGCGGGCCCTGCGCGTCGACCAGGCGGCACGACCGGCCCTGACTCCCGCCACCGAAGCGCTCATCCACCGCTTCGCAGCCGAACACGACGATCTGCAGGACGTCCTGGAAGCGGTGCGGGCCGCTGCGGACCGTCTGTCCGACACCTCGGGTCCGCAGGCCCTGGCGGCCGTCGAGGAGACCCACCGGCTGCTGACCGAACGGCTCCTCCCCCACGAGTACGCCGAGGAGCACGAACTCTACTCAGCGCTCGCCCCCACGCTCGGCGGACCCGAAGTCACCGCCACCATGAGTCGCGCCCATGCCGAGATCGGACGCCTCTCCCGGCGTGTCGCCACCCATCTCCAACTGGCCCACGCCCATGGAGGCCTGGACGCCGGCCAACTCGACGACCTGCGCTCGTGCCTCTACGGACTGCACACCGTCCTGCGGCTGCACTTCTCCCAGGAGGAGGAGAACTACTTCTCCCTCGCCCCGTGACAAGGATCCCGGTGCCCCCGGTGGCCTTCGCGGGCACTGCGGGCGCAGTTCCGCGAGCGACACCCGTGGGGGCGCTCAGGTCCGGACGGTCCCTGGCGGCGCCCTTCACGCACGGACCGCGGGCTCCGGGAGACGGCGGAGTCGGCGCAGGTACGGGTCGTGAGCCGTGGTGGGGGCGAGCCGCAGGCGCGCGCGGTGCGGCGCGGTGGCGCCGGAGCCCACCACGATGCGGGCCTCGGCGAGCTGGGGCAGGTCGGCGATCAGCAGGTGCACCTCGCCCTGGTCGATGCGCCTGTCCAGCCGGAGGCCCAGGTCGGCGAAGAGCCGGTGGACGGCGTGGTTGTCGGCCAGGGCCTCGGCGGTGAAGGCGGTGACACCGTGTTTGCGGGCGGCGTGGGCCAGATGCTCGACGAGCAGGGTTCCCACCCCGTGGCCGTGGCGGGTGTCGGCGACGGCGATCGCCAGCTCGGCGGTGTCCGGGCTGCGGGCGTCGACGGAGTACTCGGCGACGCCCAGGAGGTCCGTTCCCCGGAAGGCGCCCAGCGCGAGGAGACCGGGCCGCGCTGCGCCGCAGAGACGGTCCGCGGTCTGCCCAGGCGCTCCCCGGGCGACGCCGAAGAAGCGCAGCCTGCGGTTCTCGTCCGACATGTTCTCGTGCAGACGCAGTACCGCCGCACGGTCCTGTCCGCCGATGGGGCGGATGTGCACCGTGGTGCCGTCCGCGAGGAGGGCGTCGTCCGCGCCCGGGAGTTCGACGATCTCGTCCATCTGCTGGTCCGCTCTGGCTGGTGCCGGCTCGATCACAGGGGCCCCACCTTCCAGGGTGCCGCTTGTCGTCGGTCGGCGAGGGGCTGCGGCCTTTGCTCGGCCCGGTCGTGGACGGCGGGTCGTACGACGCTGTGGGGACCCGGATCGCGGTTCGCCGACGGCGCACTGCCGGCCCGCCCCGCCGGACCGCCGCGGATGCCCGCGGGTGCGGAGACCGCCGGGGTGGGCCATCCTGGCCCGGGGGTACCGGGAGGCTGGGGCGTTCATGCGGTCAGGGGCCGGTGTCGTGGTCATCGGCGTCGGCAACCCGTTCCGGCGGGATGACGGCATCGGCTGGGCCGTGGTGTCCCGGCTCTCGGATCCGGCCGGGCGGGGCGAGTGGCCGCCCGGCGAGGTCGATTTCGCGGTGAGCGATGGTGAGCCGGCGCGGCTGATCGCTCTCTGGGAGGGGGCGGAGCTCGCCGTCGTGGTCGACGCCGCTCGTGTCTCCTCCGGGTGTCCCGGGCGGGTGCACCGGCTGGAGCTGACGGGGGCGCCGTGGCCGCAGGCGGTTCCGGCCAGTTCGCACGGCCTCGGGCTGGGGGACGCCGTGGAGCTGGCCCGGGCACTGGACCGGCTGCCGGCCGGACTGCTGGTCCTCGCGGTGGAGGGGCAGGACTGCACTCTGGGCACGGGCCTGTCCGCCGCGGTGTCCGCAGCGGTGGAACCTGTGGCGGAACGGATCCGGGCGCGGATCGTCCGGCATCTGCGCGGGGTGACCGGGGTGGCGCCGGGCGGTGGGCCTGCCGCTACTGGTTCTGATCCGGCGAGTACGGCTGTGTCGCGTCGGCCCCGGCAGGACCGGGAACGACCGCCACCGGGCAGTCCGCGTGGTGCAGCACGGCATGCGTCACCCGGCCCAGTCTGAGCCCCACCCGGCTGTGGGGACGGCGCGTGCCGACCACGAGCAGTCCGGCGCCGGCGGCCGCGTGGAGGAGCGCCCCCGCGGTGGACGACGCCTCCACGAACTCGTCGGTGGTCGGCAGCCCGGGGAACTCCCGGCGCAGCGCGTCGACGGACGCGGTGAACGCCTTTCCTTCCGTCTCCCTGATCGCGGCCACCTCGTCGAACATGGGAATCGCGACGGCGGCCTGGTCGAGGAGGCGCCAGGCATGGACGACCCGCAGGTCCGCCCGGTGCGATCGGGCGATCCGCGCGGCGAAGCGCACCGCCGGAAGGTCCTGCTCGTCACGGAACCCCGCCACGACCTCACCGGCGGGGGCGCCGGGCTCGGGGCCGCCGCGGACGACGACCACCGGGCAGCTCGCCCGGGCGGCCACGCTCAGACTCACCGACCCCAGCAGCAGCCCGCTGAAGCCCCCTCTTCCCCGGCAGCCGACGACCGCGAGATCGTCCGGCCGTGCGGCCTCGAGGACGGCTTCGGAGCCTGGTCCATGGGACAGTGCGGTGGTGACCGGCAGATCGGGGAGACGCCTGCCGACCTCCGCCGCCGCCTCGTCCAGGACGACCCGTGCGGCTCCGGTGAGCAGGCGGACGGCCTCACCGACGATGTAGTCGGCGTAGACGACGCCCGCTCCGTGCACGATGTGCAGTACCCGGCCCTGCCGGACGGCCTCGTGCGCCGCCCACCACAGTGCACGGCCGGCCGCAGGTGAACCGTCCACTCCCACGACCACCCGGCCGGGGGGCCGGCTGCCGGACTCGTAGGTGTTCATCAGGTCTCCCGGTGACATCGGGACACATCCTGCCCTCCACGCTGCCGCGTCCGCGGGGGTGCGGCACAGGGGCCGTAGGGCGGATCGGCGGGGCCATTGGTCCCGGTCGGCGGCGGAGACGGACCACCCGTCCGGCCTGGGGCGCCCGCCCGGATACGGCGCGCCGGCCGGCCGCCGCCCGCCCGGTCCGGCGCCCGGAGGCCGTCCGGGCGCATTCGAGGCGCCTCCGGGAACGCGCCGAGTCGCCGGAGCAGTCCCTTTGCCGACCGGGTGGAGGGAGCGGAGCCTTGAGGAGAGCGCGACCGACAGAGCGTCATCTCCGCAGCGGCTTGGTGCACCGGGGAGGGCAGCGCGTACCTCCCGGCGCACGGAAAGGTAGGGCGCCCGTGACCGAGTCCGACCGCACCCCGCGCGACTCTCCCAAGCCGTGCGCACCCGTCCGGCGCGGAGCGGGAGCCACCGGCCCGGGCGAGGGGGAGGCCGCCGTGCCGCGGTCGTGGATCCGGTTCCGCGCCACGCGCGACCGGCCGCTGGACCGGGTCACGGTCGCGGAGGTGATGAGTTCCCCCGTCCGTACGGTCCGGCTCGGCGACACCCTCTGGGAACTACTGACCACCTTCGTGACCCGGGAGCTGCGGCACCTGGTCGTCGTCGACGAGCGCGGCGGGTACGCGGGTACGGTGACCAACCGGGGGCTCGCTCTGGCCTGGCCCGCGGATCCCCTTGTACTGCGGCTGCGCACGGTGCACGACGTCGTCGACGCGTCGCCGTGCGTCACGGTGGACTGCTCGGTCAGCCATGCGGCGGCCGTGATGTGGCGGCGCCGTCTGGAGGCGCTGCCAGTGGTCGACGGCGACCGTACGGTGTGCGGCATTCTCACCGGCACCGATCTCGCGGGCCTGATCGCCGCACGCACGGCGGGCGCCGCCGACTACCCCTGACCAGGGCGCTGCCGGTCACGCGGCGACGGTTCGGCGGGCCCCGGGAAGCCGTTCGGCCTCTTCGGCAGGGCCCCGAACGGCCCCGGGGCCGAGGATGGCAGCAGCAGACCCGGCGCACCGGAAGGACCAGCCATGGCGGACACGGGCGGCGCCGTGGGCGCGGTGATCGACAGGGACGGCCTGTCGGCCCTGGTCCGCGTGCTCCGGGAGGGCGGCCGTACCGTCGTCGGGCCCACGGTGCGGGACGGCGCGATCGTGCTGGACGAGCTGGAGTCGGCCGACCAGCTCCCGTACGGCTGGGGCGTGGAACTGGAGGCCGGGTACTACCGGCTGCGCCGACGCACCGACCGGGCCGCCTTCGCCCACAGCGCGGGACCCCAGTCCTGGAAGACCTTCCTCCAGCCGCAGCGGGTCCGGCAGTGGAGCGCCGAACGCGGCACGGACGGCACGCTGACGGCCCGGGAGGAGCCGCCGCCCACCGTGTCGTACGCCTTCCTCGGGGTGCGCCCCTGCGACCTGCGGGCGATCACGATCCAGGATCGGGTGCTCACCGGGGGGCGGTACGCGGACACCGACTACCGAGCCCGGCGGACGGGCGCCTTCCTGGTGGTGGCGGAGTGCACCGAACCCGGGGCGACCTGCTTCTGCGTCTCCATGGGCACCGGCCCCGCCGCCGACGGCGGCTACGACCTGGCGTTGACCGAGGTGCTGGACGACGCCGGGCACCGCTTCTGGATCCGGGCGGGCAGCGAGGACGGCGCCCGGGTGCTGGCCGCGCTGCCGCGGCGGCCCGAGGACGCGGCCACCACCGGCGCCGCACGGGACGCCGTGGCCGGCGCCGCCGAACGCATGGGCCGCACCATGCCGCCGGTGGACCTGCGGGCGCTGCTGCAGGGCAACCCGGAGGCCGCGCGCTGGGACGAGGTGGCGGCCCGTTGCCTGACCTGCGGCAACTGCACCATGGCCTGCCCCACCTGCTTCTGCACCTCCGCGGAGGACGTCACCGACCTGACGGGCGGCCACGCGGAGCGGTGGCGGGTGTGGGAGTCCTGCTACGACCTGGAGTTCACCCACCTGCCGGGCGGCCCGGTCCGTGCCTCGGGCCGCAGCCGCTACCGGCAGTGGCTCACCCACAAGCTGAGCACCTGGTACGACCAGTTCGGCAGCTCGGGGTGCGTCGGCTGCGGCCGTTGCATCGTCTGGTGCCCGGTGGGCATCGACCTCACCGAGGAGGCCTGGGCGATCCACCGGGAGGCCGAAGCGGCGGGAGGTGCCCCGCAGTGACCGGCACCGCGGCGCGGACCCTCGGCCTGCTCACCGACGGCCTGGACGGGCGGCTGTCCGTACCGCCGCACGAGGTGGCCTTCCCGGCCGGCGCCCGGATCTTCGACGAGGGCAGACCTGCCGACCGGTTCTGGATCCTGCTGACCGGCCGGGTGGCGCTGGACATCGAGGTCCCCGGGGGCCCGCCGCCCGTGGTCGAGACGCTGGGGCCCGGCGATCTGCTCGGCTGGTCCTGGTTCTTCCCGCCGCACGTCTGGCACCTGGGGGCGGTGTCCGTGGACGCGACGCGGGTTCTGGAGTACGACGCCGTGGCCGTCCGCTCCCTGTGCGAGCAGGACCCGGCCCTCGGGTACCGGGTGGCCCGTGCGGTCGGGGCGGTGGTCGGGGAGCGGCTCAAGGCCACCCGCATCCGGCTGCTCGACCTGTACGGCCCCCGCGTCGCCGGGGGCCTCGGAACGGTCGGGCCATGACCGTCCCGGTCCCCCACCGGGTCGTGCGCAGCACCGCGGAGACGTCCGACACCACCACGGTCCTGCTGGAGCCGGAGGGGCCCGGGCTGGCACCGTTCCGGCCCGGACAGTTCGCCATGATGTACGCCTTCGGCCGCGGGGAGGCGCCGATCTCGGTGAGCGGCTGGGAACCCCCGGGGGCCGGCGGTTCGTGCGGGCGTCTGGTGCACACGGTGCGAGCGGTGGGAGCGGTGTCCGCGGCCCTGCGGGGGCTGCGGCCCGGCGACCGGGTGGGGGTCCGGGGACCGTACGGCACCGGCTGGGACCTGGCCGCGGCCGAGGGGTGCGATGTGCTGGTGGTCGCCGGTGGTCTGGGGCTGGCGCCGCTGCGCCCGCTGGTGGCCGAGCTGGTGGACGGGCCGGGACGGTTCGGCTCGTGCAGCGTCCTGGTCGGCGCCCGTACACCGGCCGACCTGCTCTACCGGGGCACGCTCCGGACCTGGGCGGCTTCCCCGCGGGTGGCCGTCGCGACGACGGTGGACCGCCCCGGACCGGGGTGGACGGGGGATGTCGGAGTGGTCACGGCCCTGCTCGACCGGGTCGCGTTCCACCCGCCCGGCACCGCGGCGTTCGTCTGCGGGCCCGAGGTGATGATGCGTGCCACCGCCCGCGAGCTGGTCCATCGCGGCGTGCCCGCCCAGCGGATCCAGCTCTCGCTGGAGCGCACCATGCACTGCGGCACCGGGCACTGCGGCCACTGCCAGCTGGGCCCGGTGCTGCTGTGCCGGGACGGCCCGGTGGTCGGCTGGGACCGGGCCGAGCGGCTGCTGACCGTGAGGGAGCTGTGAGCACCGTGTCCGAGGCGCTCGTCCCACCGGCCAGGCCCCGGCTGGCCGTGTGGAAGCTCGCCTCCTGCGACGGCTGCCAACTCACCCTGCTGGACTGCGAGGACGAGCTGCTGGCGCTGGCCGACCGGGTGGAGATCGCCCACTTCTTCGAGGCGTCCAGTGCCGACGCGCCGGGCCCGTACGACCTCTCGCTGGTCGAGGGGTCGGTGACCACACCTGACGCCCTGGCGCTGGTCCGGCACATCCGCGCGGTCTCCCGGCGTCTGGTGACCATCGGCGCGTGCGCCACCGCCGGGGGCATCCAGGCCCTGCGGAACTTCGCCGACGTCGCGGAGTTCCGCGCCGCCGTGTACGCCCGCCCCGACTACATCGACACCCTCGCCACCTCCACGCCGGTCTCCGCGCATGTGCCGGTCGACTTCGAGCTGCAGGGCTGCCCCATCGACCGCGTACAGCTGCTGGAGGTCATCACCGCCCACCTGGCCGGCCGCACACCGGGCATCCCGGACCACAGCGTCTGCTTCGAGTGCAAGCGGCGCGGCAATGTCTGCGTCACCGTCGCCCACGGCACTCCCTGCCTGGGACCGGTCACCCACGCGGGCTGCGGTGCGCTGTGCCCCTCCTACCACCGCGGCTGCTACGGCTGCTTCGGCCCCTCCGACTCGCCCAACCTGCGGGCCCTGGTGCCGCTGCTGCGGCGCGACGGTATGGACCGCGAGGCCGTGGTGCGTCTGCTGCGGACCTTCAACGCCTACTCCCCCGCGTTCGCCCGTGCCTCCACCGCGTTGGAGGAGGGGGAGGACGCGTCCGCGCCGCAGCCGGCGCCCACGGCGCGCGGGGACGGCCCCGGCCCCGACGAGCCGGAAGGGGCAGGTCCGTGACCCACGGCTCCACCCGGGTACTGCGCATCAGTTCCCTCACCCGGGTGGAGGGCGAGGGAGGGCTGCACCTGCGCGTGCACGACGGCAGCGTCACGGAGGCCCGGCTGCGGATCTACGAGGCGCCCCGCTTCTTCGAGGCGTTCCTGCGGGGCCGCCACTGCACCGAGCCACCCGACATCACCGCCCGGGTCTGCGGGATCTGCCCGGTCGCCTACCAGCTGAGCGCCTGTCAGGCGGTGGAGGACGCCTGCGGGGTCACCGTGGACGGCACACTCGCCGAGCTGCGCCGGCTGCTGTACTGCGGCGAGTGGATCGAGAGCCACGCCCTGCACATCCATCTGCTGCACGCACCGGACTTCCTCGGTTGCGCCGACGCCGTCGAACTCGCCCGCTCCCACCGGGTGGCGGTCGAGCGGGGCCTTCGTCTCAAGCAGGCCGGCAACGCCCTGGTGGAGCTGCTGGGCGGCCGGTCGATCCACCCGGTCAACGTGCGGCTGGGCGGCTTCCACCGCGCTCCCACCCGGGCGGAGCTGCGCCCGCTCGCCGAGCGGCTCCGGCGCGCGCTGGACGACGCCTGGGAGACCGTGCGCTGGGTCTCCGGGTTCGACTTCCCCGACGCCGAGTGCGACGAGGACCTGCTGGCGCTGGCCCGGCCCGACCGTTATGCGATCGAGGCGGGCACGCCGACCGTCGTGCCCGCCGGGGGCGGCCCCGCCCGCTCCTTCCCGGTGGCCGACTTCACCGAGCACGTCGTGGAGCGGCAGGTGCCGCACTCCACCGCCCTTCGGTCGGAGCTCGACGGGCGCAGACACCTGACCGGTGCGCTGGCCCGCTACGGGGTCAACGGCCGCCTGCTGTCCCCGCTCGCCCTGCAGGCCGCCCGCGAGGGCGGGCTCGGCGACCCCGCCGAGGGCGCGGCGTGCCGCAACCCGTTCCGCTCCGTGGTGGTCCGCGCCGTCGAGGTCCTGTACGCGGTCGAGGAGGCGCTGCGGATCGTCGACGGCTACCAGCCCCCGCCGCGGCCCCATGTGGAGGTGCCGCCACGGGCCGGCACCGGCCACGGCGCCACCGAGGCACCCCGGGGCCTGCTCTACCACCGCTACACCCTGGACGCCGCAGGCCTCGTCACCGACGCCCGGCTCGTCCCGCCCACCGCGCAGAACCAGGCGGCGATCGAGGAGCATCTGCGCCGTACCGCCCAGACGCGCGTCGACGCGGCGCACCCGCGGCTGCCGGGCGAGGCCGAGCTGACCGCGTGGTGCGAGCGGGCCGTCCGCAACCACGACCCGTGCATCTCCTGCTCGGCGCACTTCCTCGAACTGACCGTCGAACGGCACTGACCCCGCCGGCCGCGGCCCGTGGTGGTCGGGGCAGGGGCGGCGCGCGCCCGGCCGGGCTCCGGCCTGGGCATGGTGGGGAACCGGCGCCCGACGATCGCCGGAGCGCGGTGCCGGACCCGTCCGGCGCGCGTGGATCCGGCCTGCTGCTCCGGGCGGCGGGGGGACACCGCTGACCACCCCTGCGCCGTCGGACGGGAACAGCGGCGGACCGAGGATGCAGAGGTCATCCCCTGGGACGGCCACCGTGCACCTCGGGCGGCACCGCGGCGAGGCCGGTGAGCGGCGCCCCGGGGGACCGCAGGTGTATCCCGACGGGAAATGGGCACCGTTGAGCGCCCGCCCACGCTCCAGGTGTGGGTCGTCGGATCCGCCCGGACCAAGGAGGAGCATGCCACTTCCCGTGATCGTCGGCGTCGACGGCTCCGCCTCCGCCGAACGGGCGCTGGACTGGGCCGCGGCGGAGGCGGCCTCCCGGGGTGCGCCGCTGCGCATCGTCCACGCCTCGCTGTGGGACCGCTATGAGCCGGACGCTTCGGACAACCCTGATCTGGCGCAGGCCCGCCGGGCCGTCGCCGACCTGGTCCGGACCGCCGAGGACCGGGTCGCCAACCGCTGGCCGGGCCTCGCGGCCCAGGCGGACGTTGTTCCGAACGCACCGGTCCCGGCCCTGCTGGAGGCCGCTTCCTCCGCGTCGTTGGTGGTGGTCGGCCACCGGGGACACGGTGGCTTCGCGGGACTGCTGCTGGGCTCGGTGGCACTGCAGACCGCCGCCCGGGCGTCGTGCCCGGTGGTCGTGGTCCGCGGGGACGACGACGCGGTGGAACGGCGTCACGGGCGGATCGTGCTCGGCGTCGGCAGGACGGACGCGGCAGGCCCGACCACGGCCTTCGCCTTCGAGTACGCCGAGCGGTGGGGCGCCCGGCTGGAGGCGGTGCACGCCTGGCACGCACCCCCGGACCCCTTTCTCGCCTACGGGCCCGGACAGAGCGCGATGGCCGACGCCTGCTACGTGCAGGCCGGCAGCCTCCTGAAAAGCGCCACGGCCCATGAGGCAGCGGCGCACCCTCAGGTGTCACTGCAGCTGGTCCCCCGCTGGGGTCCGCGCCACTCCGTCCTGGTGGAGTCGGCGGCCGCAGCGGATCTCCTGGTGGTCGGTGCGCGCCGCCACCCCGGCCCTGGAATGCACCTCGGACCGGTCAACCATGCGGCGCTGCACCACGCTCCCTGTCCGGTCGTGATCGTGCCCCACCGGTGAGCCTGCCGGCGGCTTCGCCGCCGGGCGAGCAGTGGGTGCCGGGGAGCCGCGTGTCCCGCGCGGGGACCTTCGGCCCAGTCGGTCCCCGGGAGCCGCAGCGCAGACTGAAGGGGTCGGAACTTCACTGACCCACGCGGAGGTGCCGTCATGTCCGCTCCGGCACGCAGGCACGGACACTCCCTCTTCCCGGATCTGCCCGACTGGTTCGAGTCCCTGGCGTCCAGGCCCGGCTGGCCCGGGCTGCCCGATCTGGCCACCTTGCGGATCGAGCAGTACCCGGAGGGCGATCGGTACGTCGTCAAGGCCGAGATCCCCGGCATCGACCCCGGAAGGGATCTGGAGGTCACCGTGCAGGAGGGCATGCTGACCCTGCAGGCGGAACGTACCGAGGAGAGCCGCGACAAGGACCGCTCCGAGTTCCGCTACGGCTCCCTGAGCCGTACGGTGACCCTCCCGGTCGGTGCCCGGGAGGACGACATCCGGGCCGAGTACTCGGCCGGGATCCTGACGATCAGCATCGGTATGCAGCAGGAGGCCGCGTCGCCTCGCCGCATCGAGGTGACCACGCCCAAGGAGTGACCGCGTCCAGCACCGCACTCGGCGACCGGGGCCTCGACCTGGGCTGAGGCCCACGGCACTCCGTGCCGCGGCGGCGGCCGGAGGCCGCGGTCGTGTGCGTGGCACTGAACGGGCACCGGACCGAGGTACCTGGTCGCGGCGCGGAGTACCGGACCCGTCGCGCCGCCGGACGCCGATGCCCCGGGGCCGCAGGCCGATCCGCTCGCCCGGTGTCCTGCCGGGCGTGGGGCCGCGGGCGGTGCTGCTCGGCCCGGCAGCACTGTCACCCTGCCCAGCTCACCTTCTTGAGCACCAGGACGACAAGACCGTGCGCCCCTTCCGCGTCGGCCGGCGGGAGTGCCGCAACTCGGCGGTGTGGCACGGGACATGAGCCGTGGGAGGCCGGGGGCGGCCTTGCCCCGCCGTCGGTGCCGCACAGCCGGCAGCGCCCGTTGCGGGTCTCCCAGGGACCATCGGCCCAGGCACCGCGGGTGCGAGCGCGGCGAGGATGGTGGGTGAGCAGAGTGGGGTGGTCGAGGGACGCCCCGGGCAAGAGGTGAGACCGATGATGTTCTGGTACGACCACGGTGTCGGCGGCTGGGGCTGGTTGGCGATGTCGGTCGGGATGATCGTGTTCTGGGCGGTGGTCATCACCGTCGCCGTGCTCCTCTTCCGGGCCCTGAGCCACCGCCACGACCACGACCATGCGGTCGCGGCGCCCACGCCCGAGCAGGTCCTGGCCGACCGCTTCGCCCGTGGCGAGATCGAGGAGGAGGAGTACCGGCGCCGCCTGTCGGTGCTGCAGACCACCGGCCGCCCCGCCCCACGATGACAGTCGGCGTCCGTTCGTCCCGACGGCGCACCGCACGGAGCTGCCGGGTACGGCGCCACGGCGCAACCGCCCCGCGGAGATCGGCACGGTGTGCCGCGGGCGGCCCACCGGCCGTGGGCTCCTGGGTCGCTCAGTCGACCCGGATGACACGGCCGGTGACCCGGATCGGGTTGAGCCGCACCCACAGCTCACGTTTCCCGCCGGCCCAGGGCTCCGCCACCGCCTGCTCGCTGAGGACCCGGACCACGTCCGGATCGGACACATGCTCGACCGTGCCGACGACCAGGACGCTCCATCCCGAACTCCAGGTGTCGTCCACGTCGTCGACCTCGAAGGCGATCTCGGCGCCCGGGGCGGCGGCCGTGACGGCATCGGGGTCGGTGCGGTAGACGACGGTGCCCGCGAGCACCGTGTAGTTGACCGGTAGCACGGCCGTCCCTTCCGGCGTCACCACGGCGACCCGGCCGACTCCGTGCGTGCCCAGCCGGTCCCGGCATTCGTCCGGGTTCAGCTTGCCGAGGTGCGGACGGCGTGCCGCGGGCCCTGTCCCGGGCCGCCTGCCGGCGGGCCCTTCCAGCAGTTCTCGGGGCGACATGTGCAGGGCGTCAGCGATCCTCGCCAGGCCCGCCGGATCGAAGTCGCCACCGAGTTCCTCCAGGAGTTCCAGGTAGCGCGGGGACATGCCTGCCCGGCGGGCGAGCTCCTCGGTGCTGATCCCGAGGGCCGCACAGTGCCGGGCCACCCGGCCGGCCATGTCACCGGGCGGGCCTGCCGTTGCCTCCGGTGCCCCGTGGGACGGTGCGCTCTTCTCGCTCACAGCCATGCACCTCCTACCGTCGAGCATGTCACCGTGAGCGCTTCCGCTCCTGTCGGCCTGCGGTGAGTTGGGCTGTGCAGTGGTGCGGCCGGAGGGGTGAGTTGTCGAAGGCAGTGCCGAAGGACCGCGCTGCCGCCCGGGCGGGCGACCCGCCGTGGCCGAGCGGACCTTGGTCCGTGCTCGCCGCCACAGGGCCGTCAGTTGGCCTCGGTTCCGTACGGCACGTACAGCTCCAGCAACCGGGTGCGGGTGGTGCGCAGCCGCCTTCCGATCACTGCCGCGCAGCGCAGCACCAGTTGCTGACCGAAGGCGGGGTCGGCTTCGCATCGTGCGCGGACCTCGGCCGCGTCGAACTCAAGGGCTTCCACCGGCGTTCGCGTCCGGGCGCCCAGGGTCCACAGATAGGGCGGGAACAGCCATGACCAGCCCAGCAGATCCCCTCCGTGGACCGTTTCGATCACCGAGGGCCGATGGCCGGGGATGTGCAGGTCCAGATCGACCCCACCCCTGCGGAGCACCCAGAACCGGTCCGCGCGGCGATGCTCCTCGAAGATCCGCACACCGGCGGGGAACGAGACCTCACGCGCCAGGTCCGTGAGCGTGGTGCGGTGCTCCTGACTCAGGTCGTCCAGGAAGTAGTGCATGGTGTCACCACCCGATGTCACTGCGGCCGGGGTGACTGGATGGTCGCAGCCGTCCGTCCGCGCCCCGTCGATCTGCCTCCATGGTCGGCCGGGCGGAGCCCGGAGGCCACCTGTGCCCGTGGGCCCGGTCCGGTGCTCCGGCGCCGCCACGGCTCCCGGCCCGGCGGGCGGAAGGCCTTCGGGGTGCCCCGGAGGGCCTCTGACCAGCCGCCCAAAGGGCTCTGTCCGGGCGGGGACTCCCCTCGCCGGAGCCCCCGTTTCCTGATCCAATGGAACTGAGGAGTATGCAGCTTGGGAGGTGTGCTGCCGTGTCCGAGGAACCCGAAGACACATCGCCCGAGGCCTTCCCGCACCCGGGTGATCTCGGGCGGCGCGTGGCGGCGCGTCGCGCGGAGCTGGGGCTGAGCCGGGAGGAGGTGGCCGGGAGGGCGGGGATGGCGGAGAGCTACGTCCGCTACGTGGAGGAGAAGCCGGCCGAGGTGCCGATCGGGGCGCTCCTGAGGCTGGCCGCCGCCCTGGAAACCGTCCCCGGCCGGCTGCTCGGCGGCCATGTGGACGCTCCGCCGGGTCGGGCCCCGGCCGCCGCGCGCCCGGCACTCGCAAGGCTGGAGCCGGCGGAGTGCCGGGAGCACCTGGAGCACCGCGGAGTCGGCCGGGTGGCGGTGGTCACGCCGGAGGGCCCGGCCGTGTTCCCGGTCAACTACGCCATGGTCGCGGGCGCGATCGTCTTCCGGACGACGCCGGGGAGCGCACCGGCGGCAGCGGTCGACCACGAGGTCTGCTTCGAGGTCGACCAGGTGGACGACGTCCTCTCCCAGGGGTGGAGCGTCCTGGTCGTCGGCCGCGCCGAGCGGATCGCCGACGCCGAGTCGGTGCAGGGACCGGCCGACCCGGTCCTCAGCTCGTGGGCGGGCGGCACCCGGGACCTGTGGGTCCGCATCCTCCCGACCAGGATCACCGGCAGGTCCATCCAGGCGGCGTGACCTCGACGGGCGGCCCGGGCCGGGCCTTCCTGCGGCGTCAGTGCCGGCCCCCGAATGTCGACCCGGGGTCACGTCCGTGCCCGGCCATGTCGTCGAGCCGGTAGTCGAGCGCGGTGTGCACGGCGACCACCCCGTCGACGGACCAGCAGAGCCGGGCGAGAAGCGGGATCATGCTCTTGTTCTCGACCCCGCCCCGCAGGGTGACCACGCCGTCCTCGACCTCCACCGCGATGTCCCTGGTGTCCAGCCAGAGCGTCTCCTGCAGCACGTCGTCCACGATCTCCTCACGGATCGCCGTGTCACTGCGCAGGAAGACCCGCAGCAGATCCGTGCGGCTGACGATGCCGACCAGCCGGTCCACCTCGTCGACCACCGGCAGGCGCCGTACATGGTGCTGCTCCATGACCCGTGCCGCCTCGGGGACCGTCCACTCCGGGTGCGCCGAGACGAGGTCGGCGGCCATCAGGCCCTGTGCCGTCTCAGCCGTCACACGGGACTGCTCGGCGCGGGTCGGTGCCGACGGGTGCGTACGGCCCTGCAGATCCGGCAGGGAGGCCTCCTTGTGGAGCAGGTCGGCCTCGGAGACCAACCCCACCAGGTGGTCGGCGGAGTCGACCACGGGCACGGCGCTGACCGCGTTGCTGTCGAGCAGGTCCGCGAGTTCCTTGAAGGGGGTGTCCGGGTGGGCGGTGACGACGGATCGGGTCATCACGTCCGCAACGGTGCGGTGGTGCATGGTGGCCTCCTGCGGTCGGGTGCCAGGTGCGGTACCGCACTTCCATTGTGGCCCGCCACCGCGCAGGTCTCCCACCGGAGGCGCGAGCGGTTCCGGCGCCGCACAGCGCGACCCGCTGCGACCGCCCACGGCCGCCGACGCGGCAGGTGGGCCTCGGCGCCCGGTTCACAGCGGCCATGCGATGCCGCTGCCTGGTTCCAGGACGGCCGTGCGCCCCTTGTACTCGACCCGGATGGGAGCCGCCGGGCCCGGTGGAAGCGCGATGTGCAGCCGGTGGGCGTCCACATGCACATGGATCCCGTCGTGACCGCGGAAACGCAGATCGACGTCCAGCCGGCCGATCTGCGCCGGCAGTTCCGGACTCAGCCGAAGGACGTCGTCATGGACGTCCAGGCCGGTGTAGCACCGCTGCAGCAGGTCGACCGCGCCGGCCATGGCACCCAGGTGGATGCCCTCCGCGGTGGTGCCGCCCTGGATGTCGTGGACGTCCGCGGCGAGTACCTCACGGAAGAACCGCCAGGAGGCGGCACGGTCGGAACGGGCCAGCACCCAGCTGTGGACGACCGCGCTGAGCGTGGACCCGTGTGCGGTGCGCCGCAGGTAGTAGGCGACCGTCCTGGGCAGCAGCTCCGGGTCGGCCGGGCAGCCCAGTCGGGCCAGCAGCGGCAGCAGTTCGTCGGCGGAGAAGAGATAGCACAGCATCAGCGCGTCCGCCTGCTTGGAGGCCTTGTAGCGGTTGGGGCTGTCGCCCTCGGCCTCCAGGATCCGGTCCAGGCGGCGGATGTCGCCGTACCGGCGGCGGTACCCGTCCCAGTCCAGCTCCTGCAGCCGCTCGTAGCCGTCGAACTGGCTGATGACGCCCTGGTGGAAGGGGACCGCCAGACGGCGCCGTACTTCCTCCCAGTGGTTCAACTCCTCGCGGTCCAGCCCCAGCCGCTCCGACAGCTCCTGCCGCCGGTACGGGGGCAGGAGCTCCAGCGCCTCCAGGGCACGGCTCAGCACCCAGGCCGCCATGACGTTGGTGTAGGCGTTGTCGTCCAGACCGGGCCTCGCCGACCAGGGGTAGCCCGTGTGGTACTCGTCGGGGCCCATGACACCGGTGATGCGGTAGCGGTCGCGGGTGCGGTCGTACCAGGCCGTGCTGCCCCAGAAGCGGGCCACCTCCAGGAGCAGCTCTGCTCCGTACCGGGCCAGGAAGTCCACGTCACCGGTGGCCCGGCAGTACTGCCAGACGCTGAAGGCGACCGCCGAGCCGGCGTGCCGCTGCAGCCGCGTCCGGTCCGGCAGCCAGCGGCCGGAACGCGGATTGAGATGGAGCCGCTGGGTCTCCTCCCGCCCGTCACTCCCGCTCTGCCACGGGAACATCGCCCCCGCGCGGCCCTCCTCACGGGCCGCATGGCGTGCCTCGCCCAGCCGCCGGTGGCGGTGGCGCAGCACCGCCCGGCTGCGTTCGGGGAAGCGCAGGTTGAAGAACGGGAGGATGAACAGCTCGTCCCAGAACACGTGCCCCCGGTAGGCCTCACCGTGCAGCCCGCGCGCGGGGATGCCGACGTCCAGGTCGGCGGAGTGCTCGGAGCAGGTCTGCAGCAGGTGGAAGATGTACAGGCGCAGGTTCCCGGTGTCCTGCGGGCGGTCGATGTCGGTGCGGCAGCGCCGCCACAGCTGCTCCCAGCGCAGGACGTGCTCGTCCAGCAGGTCGGTGAAGGAGCCGGCGCGTGCGACCAGCCGCCGAGCGGAGGAGGCCGGGGCGGCGGTGCCGAGTTCACGGTCTCGGGAGGTGCACACCGCCACGACCTTCTCGACCGTGACGGGGCACTCCTGTGCCACCCGCACGGTGAGGTCCTGTCCCACCCAGCCCGGCCGGGCCGTGGTCCGCCGCTTCACCGCCGCCGGAACGCCAGCGCCGTGCACCCGGATGCGCGCCGCCTCGGCGACACGCAGCGCCGACGCGTCCATCCCCGCCTCCAGCCACACGACCTCACCCGCCCCGTCCTGCGCCGTCGGCACGAGATGACGTGAGGCCAGGCCCCGGTAGCGGGCGACACCGGTGTTGGTCACGGTGCCGTCCAGTGCCGCCCGTACCTCCAGCAGCCCGGACCAGTTGCGCGGTACCAACGTGGTCTCCAGGGCGACGAGATGCGGCTGCCCCATATGGGCCAGGCGCCGCTGGATCACCTCGGTGATCCGCCCCTGTCCGTCCTCGGTCGTCAGCCGGCGGGTGAGCACGCCCCGGAGCAGGTCCAGCTCCAGGACCTCCCGGGTCGCCCTGACGGCACCGGCGTCCTGTGCCGGGGCGGCGCCGCCGACGGGCCGGACGGCCGCCGCCGGCGGTTGCTCGGCCGTCGGCGGTTGCGGTGGCCCCGCGTCGCCGCTCCCACCGAACCAGGGCCCCCCTCCCGCTGACCGGAAGGTCAGGGGGAGCCAGTTCGGGCAGTTCACCAGGTCCTCGTTGGACACCTCGCGTCCGGCTGTGCGGGAGACAGCCCGGTGGTAGCAGCCGGCTATGTACGTCCCCGGGTAGTGAACGCCGTCCGCGACGCTCTCCGGCGCCGCGCCGCGTGTCACCACATAGCCGTTGCCGACGGCGCAGAGTGCTTCGCGGAGCCCTTCCGACTCCGCGTCCACGCCCTCGTACCGCAGCAGCCAGGGGTCCGCCACAGCCGTCACCCTGCCGTCGCGCCGGGCCGCCGCGGACGGCCGCCGGGGCGGGCCGCACCGCCTGGACCCTCCCGGCCTCCGGCGCCGCATGCAGGACCGGGCCCCGCCCCGGGGCCGGGGGCGGCGGGAATCGGCGAGAGCTGGAGAAGCATCATCATGGTTCGGCCGCCTTCACACTGCCTACGGCACGGCATGGCACGGCCCCGGCTCCGGGCTCCGGGCTCCGGGGTGAGGGGGCCGGCACGCGGGCGCAGGCACCCCCTCACCATCCTGCGCCGACCGCCGCCGCACCGCTTCTCGTCCCCGGACAGCCCGGCCGTGCGGAGCGCCCGCGTCCGGGGCACAGCTCCGGTCCCCGGGGGCCGCCCTCGACGCGGCACCTCCGGTCGTACCGGGCTCCGGCCGGGGAGACGGCCCCGGGCCACGGCCCGGGCGGACCGTGCGGGGCGGGAGCCCGCCCCGCACGGTCCGCCCTGGTCAGCCCCGGCACGCCGCAGCCAGGCGGCGGCCGGAGGCCGGTTCGGCCGCCGGACACCTCGGTCGTCTATCGTGCGCCGGGACCGATGGCACTTGTGGAGAGGACGGACATGGACAGGTCGGCGCCGACGGCGGCCGGGACGTTGCGGCGGCATCTGGGGGTGTTCGACGCCGTGGTGATCGGGCTGGGCTCGATGATCGGCGCGGGCGTCTTCGCCGCGCTGGCCCCCGCCGCTGCCGCGGCCGGGTCCGGACTGCTGCTGGGCCTGGCGCTGGCCGGAGTGGTCGCGTACTGCAACGCGACGTCCTCGGCCCGGCTGGCTGCCCGCTATCCGGCCTCGGGAGGCACCTATGTGTACGGGAAGGAGCGCCTCGGCGCCTTCTGGGGCTACCTGGCCGGATGGGGGTTCGTCGTCGGCAAGACGGCCTCCTGCGCGGCGATGGCGCTCACCGTCGGCTCCTATGTGTGGCCCGCCCAGGCCCACGCGGTGGCGGTCGCCGCAGTGGTCGCGCTGACCGCGGTGAACTGTCTCGGCGTGCAGAAGGCCGCCTGGCTGACCCGCGCGATCGTCGCCGTCGTCCTCGCGGTACTGGCCGCCGTGGTCACCGTCTGCCTGACCGGCTCCGCCGCAGACACCGGCCACTGGGCGATCACCGCGGACGCCCGCCTGCACGGCGTCCTGCAGAGCGCCGGGCTGCTCTTCTTCGCGTTCGCCGGCTACGCACGGATCGCCACCCTCGGCGAAGAGGTCCGCGACCCCGAACGCACCATCCCTCGCGCCATCCCGGTCGCGCTCGGCATCACCCTGGTCGTGTACGCGCTGGTCGCGCTCGCCGTCCTGGCGGTGCTCGGCCCCGAGCCCCTGGCCCGCAGCGCGGCGCCGCTGGTGGACGCGGTCCGGGCGGCCGGCGTGGCGGGCCTGGCCCCGGTGGTCCGCGCCGGGGCGGCCGTCGCCGCGCTCGGCTCACTGCTGGCGCTGATCCTCGGCGTCTCCCGTACCGTCCTGGCGATGGCCCGCGACCGCAACCTCCCGCACGCCCTGGCAGCCGTCCATCCGCGCTTCGCTGTGCCGCACCGCGCCGAACTGGCCGTCGGCGCCCTCGTCGCCGTCCTCGCCGCCACGGCGGACCTGCGCGGCGCGATCGGCTTCTCCTCCTTCGGCGTGCTCACCTACTACGCGATCGCCAACGTCTCCGCGTTCACCCTCACCCCCGCCGAAAGGCGCCCCCCGCGGCTCGTGCCGATCGTCGGCGCGGTGGGCTGCGCCGTCCTGGCGTTCGCCCTCCCGCTGCCGTCCGTCCTGTGGGGGGCCGGGGTGCTGGCGGTCGGCTCCGCGGCCTACGGCACACGGGCGGTCCTCGCCCGCAGCTGACGCCGGACCGCCTGGGCCGGTGGGCGCGGGCGGCGCCCATGTGCCGGGCGGGCCGGGACCGCGGATGCGGGGGCGGCCCGCCGCTGGGCCGCCCCCGCATCCGCCGCACCACTCAGAGCTGGTGCACCGTGCCCGCGTAGCGGCGGACGAACCGGGTGCCCGTGGACGCCGTGACCGTGAAGTCGTAGCGCCCGTCGGTGCTCTTCCAGCTGACGTTCTTCCGCGACCGCGGCCCGACCTGGACGGTGCTGCTGTCGTCACCGAAGTCGTTCGCGGTGACCGCGAAGGTGACCTCGGTGTCCCCGTCGTTGACCAGCCGCAGCTCGACCGACGCGTGCTCCGGCTTCCCGGACGCCCGCAGCTCCGCGGTGACCGAGGGCAGCGCCACGTCCGTCTGGCCCTCGGGGACGACCGTGCCGGAGAAGCGGCTGACGAAGCCGTCGGCGCCGTACAGCGAGAAGTCGTACCGGCCGTCGGTGGCCGTGGTGTCCCACTCGTAGGTGCGCGACGAGCGGGGCTGGACCAGGAACGGGGTGCCGCTGAAGGGGTGGACGATGTTCGGCAGCACCGTGAAGACATAGGCCACGCTGCCGTCGTTGACCATCGTGCAGGTGACCTTGCCGGTGCGCCGGTCCACCGTGACGTCCGCGAACGGGCGGTACGGCAGCGTGCGGTGCGGCCGGTCGCCGGCCTCCTGCCTGGGCATCTGCTGCTTGCCGTCGGTGGGGGCCTGCACGGCCGGCAGGTTGTGCTGCGCGGTCGCCCGGGCCTTGAGCTCGTCGGTGTCCGGCAGCTTCGGGATGCTGTAGTCCGGGCTGGTGAAGTCGAAGCAGGTGGTGAGGTCACCGCAGACGGCACGGCGCCAGGCCGAGATGTTGGGCTCGTGCACACCGGTGACCTGCTCCAGGAAGCGCAGCACCGAGGTGTGGTCGAAGACCTGGGAGTTGACCCAGCCGCCGCGCGACCACGGCGAGCAGACCCACATCGGCACGCGGCTGCCCAGGCCGATCGGCTGGCCGCCCACGAACTCGCCCTCGGTGCCGGCCTCGGGGTACGGGGGCACCACGTGGTCGAAGAAGCCGTCGTTCTCGTCGTACATGACGAGGAAGACGGTGTTCTTCCACACCTCCTTGTTGGACATCAGCGACTGCAGGGCCTTGTTGACCCACCAGGCGCCCCAGTCGGGGCCGGCGCTGGGGTGCTCGCAGTAGTTGAAGGGGGCCACCAGCCAGGAGACGGTGGGCAGTTGGTTGTCCCTGCAGTCCTTGTCGAACGCCGTCAGGTCGTACTTGGTCATGGCGTTGACGTACAGCGGCGAGTCCTTCGGTGCCTCGGCGAACTGCTTGAAGTACGACAGGGCGTTGTCGTCGTAGTCGCCGTTCTCGTCGTCCGATCCGTCCGGGTTGTGGTAGACGCGCCAGCTGATGCCGGCCTTCTCCAGCCGCTCGGCGTAGGTCGTCCAGTCGCCGACCGGGTTCTCGGTGACGATCGAGTTGTCGATGAACGGGCCCGTGGTGCCGTCCGTGCCGGGGCCGGGGGTCCCCGTCCACAGGTACAGCCGGTTGGGGTCGGTGGGGCCGTTCAGCGAGGTGAAGTACTGGTCGCAGACGGTGAAGGCGTCGGCCATGGCGTACTGGAACGGGATGTCCTCCCGGGTGAAGTAGCCCATGGTGTAGTGGCCCTTGGCGGCGACCCAGCCGTTCTGCGCGCCGTGGTTGACGGCCTGGTGGCCGGAGGACCAGCCGTGGTCCAGGCCGCCGAAGTCCTGGGCCTTGAAGGCGCTGGTGTCGAAGCGGAAGGGGAGCGAGTAGCCCTCCGCCCGGCCGCCGTCGGGCTGCTGGAAGACGGAGTTGCCGTTGGGGAGGACCACGCCCTGCTTGTCGTCGAAGCCGCGGACGCCGTTGAGGGTGCCCAGGTAGTGGTCGAAGCTGCGGTTCTCCTGCATCAGGATGACGACGTGCTTGACGTCGCGGATGCTGCCGCCGGGGCGGCGGTCGGCCGAGGCGGCCGATTCGGCGTCGGCGGCCTCGGCGGTTCCGGCCGTTGCGGGCAGGCCGGCCACGGCGGTCGCGCCGGCTGCGGCGGCGACGAAGGAACGGCGGCTGAGAGGGGTCATGACTTGCGGGTCCTTTGGTCGGGCGGTGCGGTCGGGCGGTGGGGTCGGACGGGGCGGCCGTCCGGCGGTCAGGGGCGCTGCGGGCGTCCGGCGGTCAGTGACCGGCCTGCAGCCTGAAGGTGACCACCGCCGCGGCGTGGTCGGAGGGCCAGCCGTTGGCCGAGGTGTCCGGCACCTGCTTCGGCCAGCCGGTGGTGAGGTTGTGCGCCTCGACGACCTTGAGGGAGCCGGCGTACTGGATCTGGTCGATACGGTCCTGCGGCTCCGCGCCGCCGCCGTCGTGCTCCCGGCGCACCGGCGACCAGGTGATGCCGGGGGTCTTCACCGGGTCGGAGTTGAGCTCGCGGAAGGCGTCGGTGAGGCCGGCCTTCGCCAGCGTCTCGGTGACCGGCCAGTCCACCGCGCCCATGCCGCCGTGCCGGCCGGCCGTCTTCTTCGTCCAGTCCAGGTGCGAGGGGGACGCGAGGCCGGCCGCAAGGATCACGGGCGTGTGGGAGCCCAGATCGTGCCGCATCGCGGCGACCAGCGCCTGGGCCTGCTGGTGGCGGACCGTACGCTGCTCGGCGGAGACCAGTTGGGCTGCGCTGGTCCCGCCGTCGACGGCGTACGGGCCGTAGTCGGCCTCGTCGAGCTGGGCCGCCCAGAGCCGCACGGTGGTGCCGCCGGGCAGCTGGACGGTGGCCGAGACGGCGGGCAGGGCCTCGGTGGGTCCGGTGACGTCGGTCAGCGGGTAGCGGCTGACGATGCCGAGGCTGCCGGAGCTCTGGTGGACGTGCCAGCCCAGCGCCTCGCCGAGGGCCGTGGCCGCGGTCCCGCCGGTCTCCTGCAGGGCCACCACGTCGAGGTTCTGGGTGAGGACGACCCGCGCCTGCTTCTCCAGAGCGCTGCTGACGTGCGCGCCGGCGTCCCAGAGGTTCAGGGAGGCGACCTTGAGGGTGAGGTCGTCCTTCTCGTCGCGCACCGGCACCTGGACGGTCACGGTGTCCCTGCCGTTGGCGCTGTCCTGCACGCCCACCACGATCCGGCCCGGGTCGCGCGGCGCACGCGAGGGCGCCTTGGCGGTGACGGTGCCGTCGGAGGCCACCACCAGCCAGGAGTCGCCGGAGATCCGCCGGTAGGACGGAGTGCCGGGCTTGTTGCCCGCGGGGCGCACCCACAGCCCTGCGAGCGGGACGCGCACGGTGTCCCCGGCGGTCGCGGGGGCGGTCACCGCGTCCACGGCGGAGTACGGCGGCTGCACCGGGGTGAAGCTGAACGACCCGGTCTTCGCGAGGATCGGGTACATGTCGTCGAAGAGCAGGTAGGCGGTGTAGGGACCGCCGGTGAGGCCCGAGGTGTCCAGCGTCAGGGTGCCTGAGGCGGCGGCGGAGTAGGCCCACACCAGGGAGCTTCCGTCGCCGGGCCGGCGGTCCCCGTCGTAGATGCCGATCCAGTTCTTGGCGTTGGGGGTCGAGGTGCTCCAGGTGAAGGTGAGCTTCGCACCCTCGCAGGGGGCGAGGGTGTTCACCGTCAGGCTGTCGCCGGACGCGAAGGAGATCGGGACGGACGCCCGGGCGAGGACCTGGTTCCCGTCGTCGTGGAGCAGGTACGCGGTGTACGGACCGCCGGCCAGGGCGTGGGTGTCGACGGTGGTGGACCCGGACGTCCCGGAGGTCACATAGGCCCACGCCGCGGAGCTGGAGCCCGGGGAGGTCGCCGGACCGTAGATGCCGATCCAGTTCTTGGCGTTGGGCTGGTCGGTGGTCCACTCGAAGGTCAGCTTGTCGCCCACGTGCGGTGCGGCCGGGGAGGCCAGGACGAGGGTGCTTGCGGCCGCGTCGGCGGGCTGGGGTGGCATGGGTGACGAGTCCTCTCCGTCCGGTCCGGGCGGGGCGCGCGGGCCGGACAGCCGGGCCGGCGCATCGGCCCGGCGGTGAAACGCTGGTCACGGGTGCGGCGGTGCCACGCGCGCCCAGCACGGTCCAGTTGGCTGTACAACTTGGCCCAGTAAGCGGCTCGTCCGGAAATGCCGTGTGAACCAGGCATGGCGCACGGCCGGTCGACGGCCGAAAAGTTGCCGCTTGAACGGAGCGGGCCAGCACGGGCGTCCGCAGCAGACCCCGGCCGCCAGCCGCTCCCGGGGGCGCCGACGCTCGTGGCGGCCATCCGGGGTCGGCGCGCGCAGCCCGTGCCCGGCGCGATCACACCGGTGACGACGGGGGCACGATCCCGGCCCACCGCAGCCGTCCGAGCAGCCCGCCGAAGGCCGTCGCCCCGACCCGACCGGGCACGTCAGCGGCACCGGTGTTCGGACGCGGGCGCGATCCGGCAGCCCGGAACGGCACCCGAGCACAGGGTGGGCCGCAACCAGCGCGGAGATGATCGGCGCGGGCGCACACCGGGCCTTCACCGCTCGGCCGCCGCACTCGGCGACCCGCGTCGCCCCCTGCGATCCGCGCCGCAGGGGGCGGCTCCGTCCCAACGCCGGTACGGGCTCCGGACCCTGCGGAGGGGCGCTTCGCCCCAGTTGCTGCACGAGCGGGCGAACGGATCATCGACCAGGTCGGAGGGCGGAGCATCGCGCACGACGGCGAGGTGCGGCGCCCGGCCTCGGCTGCGCCACGCCGCGGGAAGCGCCAGAGGGAGGAGTCACCGTCGATCGCCCGCTCCGGCACGGCTTCCGCGACCTGGATCAGCGGTCCGCCACTGCCGGACGCCACTGCCGGGCAGCGCCCCGACCGGCTCTGCGGCCCGGGCCCGCCCGCCGGCGGTCGAGTCCCTCCGTTCCGGTCGGCCGGAAGGGCCGGCCCCCGGCCGGCCCTTCGCCTCACGGACGTTCAGACGGTGACGACGAGCTTCTGCGCGGAGACGCCGTTTTTGAGCTGCCGCAACGCGTCCGGGATGTGTGCAAGCCCGTGGCCGACGACGGTCGCGTCCGGTGCGGCGCGGTAGGCGCCGGTGGAGAGCGCGCCCGGCAGGAAGCCGACGTAGATCGCCGGTCCGACCTCGTTGTCCTTGAGAGTGCCGCCCCAGATGCTGCTCACCCGCACCCCGAGCCGTCGCGCGCGCCGTGCGGTGATGCGTGTGAACAGGGCAGGCTGGGCGGAGGCGATCCGTTTGCTGCCCGTGGTCCTGGCTGCGACAGCGATCGTCTTCGTGAGGGATCCGGATCCGATCGCGAGCGTGCCGGCGAGCGGGCTGCCGCCGATGCGTTCCACGATCTCCTCGACGGCCGTGGGACTGCTGCGGTCGACTGCCGCGGCGGCGCCCAGGGATCGGACGTAGTCGAAGTTGTGCGGTGAGGCGGTGGTCACGACCTGGTAGCCCGCACTGCGGGCGAGCTGGATCGCATTGGCCCCGACGCTTGTCGAACCGCCCCATACGAGCACCGTCTCCGACCGGTCGACGGGCTGGGAGAGGTCCGGCGCACCTGGGATCGCCAGCCCCAGGTGGTCCTGCTGGAACATGCCGGTCGAGGCGGTGGAGAGGGCCAGCGGGAGCACCGCCGCCTGTGCGAAGGGCAGCGAGTCGGGGATGGGGGCGACCATGTGCTGCATGAGCACGGCGTAGTGCTGGAAGGCGCTCTCGGCTGCGCGGTTCTGCGACTTGTCGACGCCGAACGCGTGCCCGAGGACGCGGTCGCCCGGCCGGAGCCGTGTCACGCCCGAACCGGTCTCGACGACTTCACCGGCGACGTCCGAGCCCACGACGGCCGGAAAGGTCAGCCAGGGCAGGGCCAGGCGGTACAGGAAGCCGGGGATGCCGTCGATGGGGTTCACAGCGATCGCCCGTACGCGGACGACGACCTCGTTCGCCGCCGGAGGCGTGTAGGGAGCGGGGCCCACCTCGAAGCGCGCACCTCGCCTCGGCAGCCACAGCGCGGTGTTCTGACGGGTCATCTCCGGGCCTCTTTCCGTTGCCAGGCCGCTCGCCTGGGTCGTCGGGTCGCATGAACGCACCAGCGAGACTAGGCAGCGTCTAGAAACTAGTCAACGTCTACTTTCAGTAGGATGCAGCCATGTCCCACAGGCCCTTCCACCACGGCAACCTCCGTGCCGTGCTGCTAGAACAGGCGGAGGCGGTGCTTCGGGAGCGCGGGATCGACGCGCTGTCCCTCAGGGAACTGGCGCGTGAGGCGGGCGTCAGTCACGGAGCCCCCCGGAGCCACTTCGTCGACCGGAAGGCCCTGCTCGACGCGCTCGCGGAACGGGGCTTCGTCCGGCTCGCCGACCAGATCCGCGAGGCCGTTTCACAGGTGCCCGCGGACCATGCCCGCACCCTCCACGCGGCGGCCTCGGCATACCTGAGGTTCGCCGAGCGGGACCCGGCACTGCTCGACCTCATGTTCGCGACCAAGGCCGACGGTCCCCCGGAAGCGGTCCGCAGCGCCGCGGAACGCCTCTTCGGCGTCATGACCGGCATCATGGACGCGGGTGTGGAAGCGGGCGCGTACGACCGGAGCGACGTCGGCCGGCTGACCCTGCTGCTGTCCGCGACGGTCCAGGGCATCTCGACGCTCGTGACGTCCCGGCGGATCACGGTGTCCCAGGGCGAGACGCTGATCGACGACGCCATCTCGGTCTTCCTCAGGGGCGTGTCGGCCGAACGCCACGGGTGAGTGACCGCCAACCTCGTCCGGTCCGCGCCTCGATCGACCCCTCGACGGCTGCCGCCGGGGCCGGAAACCGCTCGGCCCCTGCAGTGAGGCGGGCGGTCAGGCCACCGGCCGGATCCCGCCTCCGGCTCTCTGCCGCAGTGCGGCCTGGAGGCGGTCCCGGACCGCGGTCTGGGCCGCGATGCGTTCGTTGAGGACCGCCAGCCGCTCCACCGCGACCCGGAGGCCCCGGTCGGACGGCGGCGCCGTCGTCACGTCTCCGTCCAGACACGGCAGGAAGACCCGCACGTCGTCCAGGGTGAGTCCGGCGGCCAGGAGGTGGCGGATGTTGCGGACCCGCACCACCACCCGCTCGTCGTAGACGCGGTAACCGTTGGGGGCCCGCTCCGAAGAGATCAGCCCCGCCTGCTCGTAGTGGCGCAGCGCACGGGCGGTCGCCCCGGTCGCCGTGGCCAACTCACCGATCCGCACCCGCTCCGCCCTCCCGGGTGCAAGTCCTATCACGCCACGACCGCCCCGCCGTCGACCGGGAGCACCACCCCGGTGACGAACGACGCGGCCGGTGCGGCAAGCCGGGTGATCGCCCAGGCCACCTCCTCCGGCCGGCCGATCCGGCGCAGCGGGGTGTGCGCCAGCTGCCACTCCCGCACCGCGGCCATCCGTTCAGGCGTCAGTCCCTGGTGCTCGCCGATCGGGGTGTCGATCGCGCCCGGCGCGACCGCCACCACTCGGATACCGCGGGGCGCCAGTTCGACCGCCCAGCTGCGCGTCAGCGTCTCCAGTGCGGTCTTGGTCGCCGCGTAGACGGAACTGCCCGGCCAGGCCCGCTGGCCCACCGAGGTGCTCACGTTGACGATCACTCCGCCGGACGCCTCCAGCGACGGCAGGGCGGCCTGGGCCAGCAGGACGGGTGCGATCAGGTTGGTGGCGATCTGCGGCGCGATCGCCTCCGGTGTGAGCGTGCCGAGGGCTCCGCTGCGGACGATGCCGGCGTTGTTGACCAGCACGTCCAGCCGGCCGTGCGTCTCCAGCGCGGTCCGGACGACCAGCTCGGGTCCGCCGTCGGCGGTGATGTCGGCGGCCAGCGGGGTGATCCGGTCGTGTCCGGCGGCGGTCTCGTGGAGCGGTGCGGCCCGCCGGCCGACGGCGAGGACATGGGCGCCCTCGGCGGCGAAGGCGCGGGCGGTGGCCCGGCCGATCCCGGTACCGGCCCCGGTGACGGCGACGATCGGGGTGATCCGGGGTGCGGTGTTGGTGTCCATGCCGGACATCGTTCAACCCTGCCGTCAGCGGCAAGGTCAAGCGGCGTCCGGTGGGCTGGTGATCAGCGGATGAGGCCGCCACCCGCGGCCCGCCGCCGCAAGCCCCTCACCCGGTCACTCCGGGCCCAGCGCCACCACCGTGGTGACCCTGGTGAGGGCCGGCTTCCTCGGCACCGAACCGAAGCCGAAACGGACGGGCGGCTCGACCGGCGCGATCCCTCCGAGGCCGATGCCCTCGAAAACCGCCGACACCGTCCGGATCGGCTGCAGGTCCCGGGCGCAGTACCACTCCCGGCGGCCCCCGCCGGCGCTGCCGCGGGTCCGCACACCGGCCAGCAGCACCCGGGCGGGCCGGTCCGTCAGCGCGCTGAAGGCCGGACGGCGGGCGAGCACCCCCGGTACGGCGCGCAGCAGACACCCCAGGGGCCCTCGTCGCCCGGTGGTGAAGCGCAGGTCCAGTGTCCCCGCCCGGACGGTCCAGACGTCGGCGCCGGCGGTCACCTCGACCGGCACCACCCGGACCGTGTCGAAGGTGTAGGTCGCCCGGACGAAGTCGGCCGTCTCCTGTGTGGGGGCCAGCAGCAGCCGCTCTCCGTCCACCCGCTCGACCATCACATCGCTGAACGGCCCGAACGGCGACCGCGGCCAGTGCCCCAGCACGATGCGCGTTCCCGAGGAGGTGCCCACGCCCGCGATCCAGCCGTCGAAGCGCAGCCGCCGGCGCCGCGCGGCCGCGCTGGGGATCCGGCTCATCCGCCCGCTCCTGCCCGAAGGTCCTGAGATGGTCCGTGCTTCGCTCAGGTCCTGCCCGTAGTGCGGGAGGCCGTCGGCAGCCACGCGCCCAAGCTACCGCGCCGTCAGCGGATGCCCCCTACCCACGCCGAGAGGGTGAGTGATCGCCAGACACTCTCCACGGAAGGGGATCCGCGACCGGTCATCCGGCCGGCACCGTCGTCCGGGCCTGCGGCCTGCCCACGCCGTCCCCGTCCGCTGGGCCGCGCCCCGGACGGAGGGCGGCCATGCACCGGAGCAGGGCGCGGGCGGCTGCGTCGTTCTGCCGGAAGCCGGGTGAGTCGCTGCGCGGACGGGCGAAGGCCGCCGCGGCGCGGAGGTTGGTGTGGGCGCCCAGGGCGATGCGGCGGGGATGCGGGCCGGTGGCCGGGTCGAGGACGCGCCCGTCGGCGGGGACGATGCTGAGCAGGCCGGAGCGGTGGGTGTGGGTGTCGTCGGAGACGACGTCCTCGGTGACCGCGCCGGCGGAGTGCAGCTGCCGCAGCAGCGGGTCGCGGGTGCGGTGCAGGGAGGCGCCGGGCAGGTACGCCTCGATCAGCGCGGTGGCCCGGACCGTGTGGCCGGGCACGGAGGGACTGGAGGCGACGAAGGTGCCGGTGGCCTCGTCGGCCCGGACCTGGATGTCCGCCCCCAGGAAGCGGACCACGCCGGCCCGGGAGAGGGCCAGCAGCTCACGCAGCCGGAAGCCGGGCGGCCCGGAGGCGAGATAGCTGAAGAAGCCGAACCACCAGCCGTCCACCTGGTGGGCGATGGAGTGGGCGGTGAGCCTGCCGGAGGCGAGCACCCGGGGCAGCTGGCCGAAGAGTGAGAGCAGCGCGAGGAAGGCCCCCAGGTCGGCGCTGTGGGCCGGGTCGGCGCGGCGTTCGACGTCCCGGGCGATGTGGTCGCGCAGGTGCTCCTGGAAGGCCTCGGGTGTGGGGAAGGCGAGCCCGGCCAGGGGGTGGTCGAGGGCGTCGAGGTCCAGCCGGTCGGCGGGGTCGGGCACCGCGGCCGAGACCAGTGCGCCGAGAGCCGGGGAGTACCAGTCGAGGCGGTCGTAGGCGGCGAGGAACTCCTCCCAGGGGAGGGCGGTGCGCTCGGCATGGGCGTGGAAGAGCTCGTGGTAGTGGCCGAAGCCGATCTCCTTCGCCATCAGGGGCCACAGGTCGCGCCGCAGGTCGAGCGGCCCGTCGGTGGCGAGCAGGGCGTCGACGGCGGCGCCGCCGAAGTAGCGGGGCAGCGGGGCGGGCGGGCCCTGCAGCCGGTAGCCGGTCTTGGAGTGGTACGGGACGCCGCGCCGTGAGCCGACGTGGAGCACCGGTTCGCGGCCGGAGGGCAGATAGGTCAGCTCGCCGTCCGGCCCGGTGCGGTACGTGCCCCCGCGGCCCTCGGTGAGCAGCACCGTCAGATCCACGAAGGCCAGTCCGAACCCGCGCAGCACCACCTGCTCCCCCGGCCGCAGCGCGGAGAGGTCGGCGTCGGCGGAGAACTCCGGCGGGAGGTAGAAGCGGCCGTGGCGGGCGGCGAAGTCGGCCAGGGCGCGGTGCCCGGCGCCGGGTGCTGCGTCCAGGTGGCCCTGGGTGAGGACGACGGCGTCGGCGTCCAGCGGCGCGGCCCGCCCGGCCAGCCGGACCTGCTGCGGTCCGTCGGCGGGGCCGGTGACGGCCGTGGCGGTGGCGCGGTGCCACTGCACGGTGATGTGCGGCGGCAGTTCACGCAGCGTACGGCGGAACACCCAGTCGAGGTAGGCGCTCTGCGCACGGCGGGTGGGGAAGTCGGTGGGGGCGAGTGAGCGGAGTTCGGCGAGGACGTCGGGGTCGTCGGGCTCGGCGTACGGCTCGTGGCGGGGCGAACGGCCGGAGAACTGCCCGGCCCACTCGGCCAGTGAGGGGCCCGGCCGCACCGGGCCCTCGACGGTGGAGGACTCGTCGGTGAACATGGTGACGTCCTCGGCCATGGAGTTCATCCGCAGCAGCGGCGACTGCTCATGGCGCCAGACACGGCCGGGTCCCGGCGGGTGGGGGTCGACCAGGTGGATGTGCAGGGGCTGGTCGGGCCGCAGTTCGGGGGCGTTGGCGGCGATCCGCTCCAGCAGGCCGGTGCCGCGCGGGCCGGCGCCGACGATGACCAGGGTGGCGGCCCTCGGGGTGCTCACCGGTCACCGTCCAGGCGGACCTCGGCGTCGGCGGCGGTGGCGGTGCGCAGCCGGGCGCGCACCGCGGCGGCCTGTCCGCGCAGCCGTTGCAGCGGAGTCGGCGGCAGGTCGCGGGTGGCGCCGCGCGCATAGTGCCGCTCGACGTAGAACTGGCCGATGCCGAGCACGCTGGTGATCGCGACGTACCAGAGGGTGGCCACCATCAGCAGCGGGATCACCTGGTAGGTGCGGTTGTAGACCAGCTGCACGGAGTAGAGCAGGTCCTGGACGGCCAGCACGCTGACGATGCTGGTGCCCTTGAGGGTGCCGATCAGCATGTTCCCGGCGGTGGGGACGATGGACCGCATCGCCTGGGGGACGACGATCCTGCGCAGCACCCTGGTCCTGCTCAGTCCGAGCGCCTGGGCGGCCTCGACCTGTCCGCCGTCCACGGAGAGGATGCCGCCGCGCACCACCTCGGCGGCGTAGGCCGCCTCGTGGAGGGTGAGGCCGATCACGGCGGTGGCGGTGGCGCCCAGCAGGTTCACCGTCCGGAAGCTGACGAACTCGGGTCCGAACGGGATGCCGAACCCCAGGGTCGGGTACAGGGCGCCGATGTTGAACCAGAAGAGCAGCTGCACCAGGATCGGGGTGGAGCGGAAGATCCACACATAGCCCCAGCTCAGGGTGCGCAGCACCGGGTTGGCGGACAGCCGCATCACGGCGAGCAGGGTGCCGAGCACGAAGCCCAGTGCCATGGTGAGGGCGGTCAGCCAGAGGGTGAGCAGCAGCCCGTCGAGTACGGCGGTGGTGGTGAAGTAGCGGCCGACCACGTCCCACTGGAAGGCCTGGTTGCGGACGACGGAGTTGACCACCATCCCGAGGACCAGCAGGGCGGCCGCTGCGGCGGCCAGCCGGCCGAGGTGGCGGCGGGGCACGAGCTTCGGCTCGGCGTCGGGGGCGGGGGTCCTCGGCCGTGGCACGGAGGCCACGGGTATGACGTCTGGGGATGCGGCCATGGCAGGCCCTCCGGGAGGGAGTAGCGGGCGGCGGGCGGGGGGCGACTCGCTGCGGTGGTGCACACAGCGGCTCGCGGGCACGGCTGCGACCGCTGGACGGTCGGCCGGGCCTTTCCGGCGTCATCACGCGCGCCACGTCCCTCAACGCGGCAGGACCGGCCGCCGGTGGAACGGAGCCGGTCCGCATCGATCGTACGTGTGGCCGAGGTGCGGGTGTCAAGCAAGTGCCGCGATCCGGACGGTGGTTGACGAACTGCACGGCTCGCTGCTCAACTAGCGGGGTGAACGCCGAACAGCGCCTGGTCAGCCGTGGCCACATCGACTTTGGTCGAGTGTGGTCCGCGGCGTGTCGTCGCGCCTGATTCGGCAGCGGGCCGCCTGATCGGCCCCTCCCTCCCTCGGTGACCCCGTCGCGGGCCGAGTTCTTCTCCCGTACCGCCGCATCGCCCTGTGACCAGGGCTGTCCGCCGGCGTACGGACCACGGGCGCACGCTGCCGCTCCTCCTTCCCGGACGCTTCCGAACCGACGCGTCATCACGCCTGCTCCACCGCACCAGAGCCGCATCCCTTTCCGACCGCAGTCGCGTCCGCGCGCCGAGGGCCTTCCCGGCATGCCCGCGTACGGCTGCGCCCAGCCCGAAAGGCCACCACCATGCCTGTGGAGTTCCTCGGCATCGCCGCCACCAACGACGGCTCGGAGACGAGCCCGCGGTCCGGCGCCTCGTTCGACAAGGACTACACACTCAGGCTCGCCCGTGCCCATGAGGACCACGGCTGGGACCGTGTGCTGTTCGCCTACGGCTCCGGCTCGCCCGACCCGGCGCCGGCCGCCGCGTATGTCGCCGCGAGGCTGGAGAAGCTGCAGATCCTGCTCGCCCACCGGCCGAACGTCTCCTATCCGACGTACGCCGCCAAGACCTTCGCGACCCTGGACCGGATCAGCGACGGCCGGCTCACCGTCCACTTCATCACCGGCGGCAACGACCACGAGCAGCGGCGCGAGGGCGACACGCTGACCAAGGACCAGCGGTACTCCCGCACCCGCGAGTACATCCAGATCGTCAAGCGGATCTGGACCACCCATGAGCCCTTCGACCACGAGGGCGAGCACTACACCTTCCACGACTTCGTCAGCGACGTCTTCCCGGTGCAGCAGCCCCGCCCCGGTGTCTCCTTCGGTGGCTCGTCCCCGGCGGCGTACGCGGCCGGCGGCGCCGAAGCCGACATCTTCTGCCTCTGGGGCGAGCCGCTGGCCCAGACCGCCGAGCAGATCGAGGCGGTGAAGGCGGCGGCGGCCGCGGCGGGCCGTACCGAACCGCCCCGCTTCCAGGTCGCCTTCCGGCCGATCATCGCGCCCACCGAGGAGCTCGCCTGGGAGAAGGCCCATCGCACGGTCGACGCCATCCGGGCCCGCCGGGCGAGCGGCGCCCCGGTGGGCGTACGCCACCACACGGGCGCCGCGCCCGAGAACACCGGCTCGCGGCGCCTGATCGCCATCGCGGAGAGCGGTGAGCGGCACGACCGGGCGCTGTGGACCCCGACCGCCGCCGTCACCGGCGGGGCCGGCAACTCCAACGCCCTGGTCGGCACCCCCGAGACGGTCGCCCAGGCGCTGCTCGACTACTACGACCTGGGTGTCGACATCCTCTCCGCCCGTGGCTACGACCTGCTGGGCGACGCCGTCGACTTCGGGCGGTACGTCATCCCGATCGTCCGCGAGGAGGTCGCCAAGCGCGACGCCGAGCGCGCCGCGGGGCAGCACCGCCCCGGACTCACGGCGGTGCGCTCATGACGTCCGTCGCCGAGCCGTCCGCCGGTCTGGTGGTGGTCCGGGCCTCGGTCTCCGACCCGCTGGTGGAGCCGCTGCTGCGGGAACTGGAGTGGGAGTACTCGTCCCGCTACGGCGGGGACGCCCGCGGTGAGCTGAACCGCTACCCCGCCGAGGAGTTCGCGCCGCCGCACGGGGTGCTGCTCCTGGTGCTGGAGAACGGTGAGCCGATCGCAGGCGGCGCCTTCCGGCGGTACGACGACTCCACCGCCGAGCTGAAGCGGATCTGGACGGCCGCCGCCCACCGCCGCCGGGGCCTCGCCCGCCGGGTCGTCGCGGAACTGGAGCGGGAGGCCGAGGCCCGCGGCTACCGCCGGATCCACCTGACCACCGGCCCGCGCCAGCCCGAGGCCCGCGGCCTGTACCTCGCCACCGGCTACACGCCGCTGTTCGACACGGACGCCGACCCGGAGACCGTCGGCCCGCTGCCCTTCGAGAAGCACCTCGACCCCGACTCGACCAGAACCGGAAAGGCCTGACTTCGTGAACGCCCGCTTCGCACGCCGCCCTCACCGTGGACGCCGCCTGGCCGTCGCAGCGGCCGCCGCCGCACTGCTCCCGCTGCCGGTGCTCACCGCCTGCGGCTCCGGTGCCGCCACCACGGCCGCGGCGGCACCCGGGGGCAGCGCCTCGCCCGCTCCCTCGGAGAACGTGGTCGCGGGGCTCAGGAAGATCGACGCCCTGGCCGCCCTGCTGCCGGAGGACGTCCGCAGGGCCGGCACCGTCCGGGTCGGCAGCTCCGTCGGCTACCCGCCCAGCGGGTACTACGCGGACGGCTCCAAGACGCCCGTCGGCCAGGACATCGACTTCACCGACGCCGCCGCCAAGCTCCTCGGCCTGAAGGTCGACCGTGAGGTGGCGAGTTTCGAGACCATCCTCCCGGCCCTCGGCAGCGGCAAGTACGACCTGGGCACCGGCAACTTCGGCGTCACCACCGAGCGTCTGAAGACCATCGACTTCGTCACCTACATCGACGACGGGCAGGGCTTCGGCGTCAGCCGCGGGAACACCACCCTGAACAAGGTCACCGATCTCACCCAGCTGTGCGGTCTGACCATCGGCACCGGTGCGGGCACCACCTTCGAGTCCACCCTGAACGCCAACAAGGGGCTCTGCGCCAAGTCCGGCCGGAAGCCCTACCAGGTGAAGGTCTTCGCCGAGACCGGGGCGATCCTCACCAGCCTCCAGCAGGGCCGCATCGACGTGGTCATGTCGACCATCAACGGCCTGCGCTACCAGGCGGCCCAGCCCGCCGCCGGGGTGCGGTTCCTGGGCGAGTTCCACCGGCTCGACGTGGGCTTCGCCTTCAGGAAGGGCTCCCAGCTGACCACCGCCTTCCAGGCGGCCGTCAATGAGCTGATCAAGGACGGCACGTACGCCCGGATCCTCGCGAAGTGGGGGACCACCGAGTCCGCCGTCTCCGAGTCGCAGATCAACCCGCCCGAGAAGCAGTGACCGCCCACGAGGCGGTGACCGCCCGACAGGCGGTGACCACCCGAGAAGCAGTGACCAGGAGCATCACCATGGGACTCGCCACCGACCCCCCGGCGCTCGCCGCAGACCTCCCGTCGCAGGCCGCACCGCATACGGCCGCCCACGACGACCTCGCCTCGCTCAAGGTCGTACCCGCCCGCCACTACGGCCGGTGGGCGGCCGCCGCCGCCGTCCTGGTGGTCGTCGCACAGTTCGCGCACGGCCTCGCCACCAACCCGGGCTGGGACTGGGGCACCTTCGCCGACTTCCTCACCCTGGACACGATCATCAAGGCCGTCGGGGTGACCCTCCAGCTCACCCTCTACGCCACGGTGCTCGGATTCGTCCTCGGCATCGTCCTCGCGTTCATGCGGCTGTCGGACAACCCCGTACTGCAGACCGTCGCCTGGACCTACATCTGGGCCTTCCGCTCCATCCCGCTGATCGTCCAGCTGCTGTTCTGGTTCAACCTCTCCTATCTCTACCGGCGGCTCGGCTTCGGCGTCCCGTTCGGCCCCACCCTGTGGTCCTTCAGCACCAACGCGCTGGTCGGTGCGATCGGCGCCGCCGTCATCGGACTCTCCCTGCACGAGGCCGCCTACTCGGCCGAGATCGTCCGCTCCGGAGTGATCTCGGTCGACGGCGGTCAGCTGGAGGCGGCCGCAGCCCTCGGCATCCCCAGGCTGCGGCAGCTGCGCCGCATCGTGCTCCCCCAGGCGATGCGCGCCATCCTCCCCAACGCCGCCAACCAGGTCATCTCCCTCTTCAAGGGCACCTCGATCGTCTCCGTGATGGCGATCGGCGAGCTGTTCTACCAGGTCCAGGTGATCTACGGCAGAAACGGCCGGGTGGTACCGCTGCTGATGGTCGCCACCGTCTGGTACATCCTGCTCACCACGCTGCTGTCCATCGCGCAGTACTACGTCGAGCGGTACTTCGCCCGCGGCGCGGACCGCAACCCGCCGCCCACCCCGCTGCAGCGGGCCCGCTCCTTCGCCCGCGACCTGCGCGGGGCCGCCGCCCGGCGCACCGAGGCCGTCCAGCCGGGCCGCCTCGCCCTCAGGACCCAGGGAGGTGCCGAGTGAGCACCCAGGTGATGGTGGACGTCCACGGCGTCCACAAGAGCTTCGGCCCGCTGGAGGTGCTGCGCGGGGTCGACCTCCAGGTCCGCACCGGCGAGGTCACCGTCATCCTCGGCCCGTCGGGCTCCGGCAAGTCCACGCTGCTGCGCAGCATCAACCATCTGGAGAAGCTCAACCGGGGCTACATCAGCATCGACGGCGAACTGATCGGCTACCGCCGCTCCGGCAGCAGACTGCACGAGCTGAAGGAGCGTGAGGTGCTGCGTCAGCGCACCCACATCGGCTTCGTCTTCCAGAACTTCAACCTCTTCCCGCACCTCACCGTGCTGGACAACATCATCGAGGCACCGATCGCCGCGCTGCGCCGGCCGCGCCAGGAGGCCGTGCGGCAGGCCGAGCGGCTGCTCGCCCGGGTGGGTCTGGCGGACAAGGCGAACGCCTACCCCCGCCAGCTGTCCGGCGGCCAGCAGCAGCGGGTCGCCATCGCCCGCGCACTCGCCCTGGAGCCCAAGGTGCTGCTCTTCGACGAGCCGACCTCCGCCCTCGACCCGGAGCTGGTCGGTGAGGTCCTCGATGTCATCAAGGACCTGGCCCGCGCCGGGACGACCATGATCGTCGTCACCCATGAGATCGGCTTCGCCCGTGAGGTCGCCGACACCGTGGTCTTCATGGACGGCGGTGTGATCGTCGAGCAGGGTCCCCCCTCGGAACTGCTGGACAGGCCGCAGCACGAACGGACCAGGGCGTTCCTGTCCAAGGTCCTCTGACGTCCCCTCCACGTTCAGCTTCTCCACCTTCGGCCCCCTCCCCCTGACACGCCCCCTCGCAAGGAGACATCCATGTCGACCCGCCTCCCCCGCCGCGCCGCCGGCACCGCCTTCGGTCTCGCCGCCGCCCTCGTCCTCGCAGCCTGCAGCAGCACCGCCTCGACCGGCGGCACCTCCACGGACAAGGCAGGAGACACGGTCACCACCACAGACGGAATCAAGATCAATCTGACCGCTCAACAGAACCGCACCACCACCCCCAAAGTGGACGCGATAGCCGCTCTCGTCCCGGCGGCGATCCGGAAGAGAGGCACCCTGGAGGTCGTCGAGTCCAGCGGATCCACTCCACCGCTGGGCTTCTACGCCACCGACAACAAGACCGTCATCGGCGTCGAGCCCGACATCGCCTCGCTGGTCGCCGACGTCCTCGGCCTGAAGGTGCACTACAACCCCGTGGAGTGGGCGCAGATCTTCGTCGGCCTGGACAGCGGCAAGTACGACGTCGGCTTCAGCAACATCACCGACACCGAGGAGCGCAAGGAGAAGTACGACTTCGCCACCTACCGCCTCGACAACCTCGCCTTCGAGGCCAGGAAGGGCACCGACTGGAAGGTCACTGGGCCCAGGGACGTGGCGGGCCGGACGATCGCCGTCGACAGCGGCACCAACCAGGAGAAGCTGCTGGTCGAGTGGAGCAAGGAGGATGTGAGCAACGGTCTGAAGCCGGTCGACATCAAGTACTACCACACGACCAGCGACACCTATCTGGCGCTCGGCTCCGGCCGCATCGACGCCTGGCTCGGCCCCAACCCCTCCGCCGCCTACCATGTCGCCACCGCCGGGCAGACCCAGATCATCGGGACGTACTCGGGCGCCGGCGCCACCGTCCAGGGCAAGATCGCAGCCACCACCAAGAAGGACAACGGCCTGGTCAGGGCGCTCAGCGAGGCCCTCAACGCCGTGATCAAGAACGGTACGTACGGCCAGGTGCTCAAGCGCTGGGGCCTGTCGAACGAGGCCGTCACCACCTCGGAGATCAACCCTCCCGGCCTGCCCAAGACCGCCGGCTGACCACCCCGGGAGCACCTCTGGAGCCTGCGTACGGGCAGTCCGTACGCAGGCTCCGCGGCGCACCCCCGCGCCCCCGGCGGGGCACGGCCGCCGACTCCGCGCGGGGCGCGCCGCACACCCCGTGATCGATCGCGGTACGACATGGTTGATCCACTGCGCGGGCCGGTACGGCTTGACGCGTCCCGGCGCCGCCGCCTACGGTCCCCAACCGTTGAGTCCGGCTCCGGAACCAGTGCCGTCCGCGCACCGGGGAGCCGGTCCGGCGTCAGGGGGACAAGGCCGTGGGACGTACCCGTACCGTCATGCGCGGACGCAGCGGACCAGTCGCCGCGCTGCTGGGCTGCGCCGCGCTGCTCGCGGCCACGGGCTGCTCGGGCGGCGGCAGCGCCAAGGCGGGTCCGCCGCCCGACGACTACGGCTGCCTCAGCGAGAAGCAGGCCGCGGCGGGGTCGATCACCCTCGACTACGACGGCACCCCACTCGACGCCTATGTCCAGGGGGACGGGAAGGTCGGCATCGTCTTCTCCCACCACCTCGGCGGCGACCTGTGCGAATGGGCCGACTACTTCGACCACTTCACCCAGCACGGCTACCGGGTGCTCGCCTTCACCATGGACGGCGCCGACCCCGGAGCCGTCCTCAAGGCGTCGCAGGAACTGGTCCGGCGCGGATCCCGGAAGGTCGTGCTGGTCGGCGCCTCCAAGGGCGGCACCGCGTCACTGGCGGCGGCCGCGGCCCCGGGCAGTGTGCAGGTGGCCGCCGTGGTGAGTCTGAGCGCGCCGTCGCAGTACGACACCACCGACGCCATGGCGGCCGCCGGGAGGCTGAAGGTGCCGGCCTTCTTCGCCGCCAAGTCGGAGGACACCCCGTATGTGGACAACGCCAGGGACCTCTACAAGGCGGACCACGACGCGCAGAAGACCCTCAAGGTCTACCAGGGCTCGGGGCACGGCGAGGAACTGCTGCGGAACGGCAGCGGCCTCGCCGACATGACCGACTTCGTGCTCCACTACGCACCGGCCGCCGGGTAGTACGGCGATCACTCACGCCGAGGGCGATAGGCCGCGAGCAACCGCTCCAGCAGAGCCGCGGTGGCTTCGCCGGTCGGGGTCCGCGTCACCACGTTGAGCTCCCACGTGATGCGCTCCTTCAGCGGGACGACGGCGATGCCCTCGCTCGGCGGGACCAGCAGTTCGGGGAGCAGCGCGACGCCGAGGCCGTTGGCGACGAAGACCGGGATCGCGCTGGTCTCGGTCGCCTCGGCCTTGACGTCGCGTACGACCCCGCGTGCGCTGAGCGCGGCGTCGAGGACGTCCCGGTTGCCGAAGCCGACGGGCGCGTCCACGAAGCGCTCGTCGGCGAGGTCCGCCAGCGCCAGTCCCGTGCGCGACGCGAGTTGGTGCCCGGCCGGGAGGATGACCGTGTAGGGCGTGGTGGCGAGCCGGTGCACGGCGAGCCCCGGTCCCGCGGTGGCCGCCGGGAGCCCGTACATGCTGAGGTCGAGCCGCCCCCGCCGCACCGCGTCGGCGAGTTCCGCCGAGCCTGACGGAGACGCGCGCAGCCGGAGGTCGACGAGCGGGTGGTCGCGGTGGAACGCACCGATGACGCGCGGGATCGCCAGGTAGCTCACGCTGGAGAACACCCCGATGCGCAGTTCGCCCCGTAGTTCGCCGCGCGGGTCGGCTGCGGTGCGGGCGCGCGCCTCGGCGTCGGCGAGCGCGCGAAGCGCGGGCAGCACCGCCTCTCCGGCGGCGGTGATCCGCACCCCTCGCTGGTTCCGCTCGAAGAGCGCGGAGCCCAGCTCTCGTTCCAGCGCCCGGACGCCGGCGGAGACGGTCGACTGTCCTGCGTGGACCCGTTGGGCGGCACGGGTGAAGCTCAGCTCGTCGGCGACCGCGATCGCGTACTCGACCAGTCGGGTCTCCATCCCTGCGTCTCCTGTTCCATCGTTCACGACGATAACTGTGACCAAGAGTATGCGTTGGACACGATGACGGGGAGACGCCGAGCATGGAGGCATGACGACAACGGCAGCTCCCCCCGTCAATCCGGCCAGAACGCCGGCCCTCGGACGACTCCCCCACGGGACGGGCTTCTGGCTGGTCGCGCTCACCTTCAGCACCGAGCTCGCGTTCTGCGCCGTCCCCACGCCCCTGTACGCGATCTACCAGCAGCGCGACGGCTTCCCGACGATCGTCCTCACCGTCGTCTTCGCCGCATACGCGGTCGGGGTCATGCTGAGCCTCTATCTCGCGGGCCACACCTCCGACTGGCTCGGACGCCGACGGGTGATCATCGGCTCGCTGCTCGCCAACCTGTCGGCCGCGGTCCTCTTCATCGTCTGGAACGACGTCGCCGGTCTCATCACCGCCCGCTTCGTCAGCGGACTCGGCATCGGCATCCTCACCGCCACGGCGACCGCACACCTCTCCGAGCTCGGCGCTGCGGCCAACCACGCCAAGGGGCGCGTCGCCCTCGTGGTGGCCTTCGCCAACCTCGGCGGCATCGGCCTCGGCCCTCTGATCGGCGGGCTCATCGCCACCTGGGCCACGCGGCCGCTCGTGGTGCCCTTCGTGGCCTTCGCCGTCCTCCTGGTCGCCGAGGGCATCCTGGTCGCCTTCGTTCCCGAGACGGTCGAGCGCCGTGAGAAGCGCCCTGCCTACCGGCCGCAGCGCATCGCGGTGCCGGCGGCGGGAAGGGGCGCGTTCTGGGCGGCCGGAACGGCGGCGTTCGGGGCGTTCGCGGTGTTCGGCACCTTCATGGGTCTCTCCTCGACCTTCCTCGTCGGTCTTCTCGGGCTGCGTTCGCACCTGCTCGCCGGCCTGGCGCCCTTCGTCGTCTTCATGGCGGCGGCCCTCGGCCAGATCGTCACGGCGCGCCTGGCGACGCACCGTCAGATCCGGCTCTCCATCGCGCTCGCAGCGCTCGGGCTGGCGGGCATCGGTGGTGCCGCCGTCGCCGCCTCGCTACCGCTCTTCCTCATCGGCGGCGGAATCGCGGGCGCGGGGATCGGCGTCCTGTTCCGAGCCGCCCTCGGCACCGTCACCGCGGTCGTGGACGGAGAGCGTCGAGGCGAGGCGCTCGCCGGGATCTTCCTCATCGCCTACGCCGGGATGACCATCCCGCCGCTGCTCACCGCCGCCGCGCTCAGCGTCTGGCCCACGGTCGCCGTGCTCGTCGGCCTTGTCACCCTCGCCGCGGTCCTGGTGGCGATCTCCGGCTCCCGGATGCTCCGCCGCTGAGTCGGACCGTCACGATCGGCGGACACTCACCCCGGCGCCGGGACGTGGCACTGCCGGCCCGCGGGCCCTGCGCACCGCGGCGCGGGGCGGCGCCCCTGACGGGGAGTGCCGATCGTCCCCGGCGCCGCGGTCCTCTCCCCCGGCCGCTCCGGAGGGCGCCGCCGCCGGCGCCCTGCCGGGCTCGTCACGGTTTGTGCGGGAAACGGTGCCGATCCCGTGGGGGCCTGCGCCCCCTGCATGTGGTTCGACTCAACCAATGTGATACATCGTCATCAATTGTCCGAGTCTCCCCCGGCGTCCTTTGTAAAAGGTAGGTCAAGTCCCACCATCAGGTCTTCCTGAGGTGAACATGGCACTCTACGTTTCTCGTTGATCATGTGAACTGTGGGGCCTGTGGGGTTTGCCTTCCTGAGGAGGACATGGCGTTGGGTGGGGTTGGAGGGCAGCGTTCCCGGCGGGCGCTGAGGACATTGCTGGTTGCCGCACTGGTAGCGGGGGCCGCACCCGCGGTCGGCCTGGCCGGTGCCGGCCAGGCCGGTGCCGCGGTGCCGGCCGAGACCGTGAAGCCGGTGAAGTCCGCCGGGGCGGGCGCGCACCGTACGGCGCTGACAGAGAGCGCGGCGGTGACCGAGGCGACCGGCACCGGTCAGAAGGTGGAGATCTCGTCGCTGCTGACGGAGTCCAGCGAGACCTATGCGACCCCCGACGGCGGCTACGAGATGGATCAGCATCTTCGGCCGGTGCGGGCGCGGGTCGGCGGGGCCTGGAAGGCGATCGACAACACGCTGGTCAAGCGGCCCGACGGCAGCGTCGGGCCCGCGGTGGCGGCGGTCGGGCTGACCCTGTCGGGCGGTGGCCCGGGTCCGTTGGTGACCGTGGAGCGCGCCGGGCGGAAGCTCTCGTACACCTGGCCGTCGGCGCTGCCGGCTCCGCAGCTCAACGGGGACACCGCGACCTACGCGGATGTGCTGCCCGGCGTGGACCTGCAGATGCGGGCGGACGTCGACGGCTTCCACGAGCTGGTGGTGGTCAACTCCGCCGCCGCCGCGAGGAACCCGGCCCTGAAGCGGCTGACCCTCGGAGTGCGGGCCACCGGCCTGACCCTGTCGAGGACCAAGGACGGCGGCCTGCAGGCCACCGACAGTGCGGACGGCGGCGGTGTGGTGTTCGCCGCACCCAAGCCGATCATGTGGGACTCCAGCACCGGCACGGCGGCCGGCGCGGCGGCGCGGAGCACCTCCGCGGGAGCCGCCGAGGCCAAGGCCAAGGCCGATCCGAGGCAGGGCCCGACGGGCACCTCCCGGGTCGCGCCGATCGCGGCCGCGGTCGACTCCAAGACGTCGCAGCTCACGCTGACGCCCGACCAGTCCCTGCTGACCGGCGCGACCTACCCCCTGTACATCGACCCGCAGACCTACACCCCCAAGGCGGGGGACTGGACGATGGTGTCGAAGTACTGGGCCTCCAGCCCGCAGTACCGCTTCAACGGCGACTCGGACGAGGGCGTGGGCTACTGCGGCTGGTCCTACTGTGCGCCGTACGACACCAAGCGGCTCTTCTACTCCTTCCCCACCTCGCGGTTCGCGGGCAAGTCGATCCTGAGCGCGACGTTCATCGGGCATGAGACCTGGTCGCCGAGCTGCAGCGCCAGGAAGGTCGAGCTCTGGCGCACCAAGGGCTTCACCTCCGGGACGACCTGGAACTCCTCGTCGGACAACTGGCTGGAGCGCCTGGACACGGTGAGCACCGCGAACGGCTACTCCGGTTGCGCCGCCTCGGATGTGGAGTTCGACGCCACCACCGGCGTCAAGTACGCCGCCTCCCACAACTCCTCGACCACCACGTTCGGGCTGCGGGCCACGGACGAGTCGGACGCGTACGGGTGGAAGCGGTTCTCCGACGACGCCTACCTGCGGGTGCACTACAACCTCCCGCCCAAGCAGATCAGCATGTCGCAGCTGTCGATGAGCCCGGGCGGGTCGTGCCACAGCCCCTCCAGCCCGGTGCGGATCGGCTCCCTGCCGTCCATCACCGCCGGGAACGTCACCGACCCCGACGGGGACCAGGTGAGCGTCCAGTTCGAGCTGTCCTGGGACGCGGGTGACGGCAAGGGCTTCACCACCCAGTGGACGTCGGCCAAGATCGGGCCCAAGAAGTCCGGGTCGACGTTCTCCACCAAGCTGACCGCCACGCTGTCCGGCAAGGCGATCCCCAAGAACAAGACGATCGGCTGGGCGGTCCGCGCCCAGGACTACGACGAGGGCAAGTACTACAGCTACTCGCCGTGGTCGTACACCGGCTCGGCGACCGACTGCTACTGGGTGTACGACACCAGTGTGCCGGCCGGCCCGGTGATCACCTCCGGGGACTACCCCGCCGTCAACGACTCCGACCCCAACGACCCCTCCTACGACGGCGTGGGCCGGGACGGCAGCTTCACCCTCGACTCCACCGCCACGGACGTGGTCAAGTACTGCTACGGCGTGAACGCCGACGCGGTGTGCGACGCCGACCACACGGTGGCCACCACCGGCGGTGCGGCGAAGTCGGTCACCTTCCGGCCGACCCGGGCGGGCACCAACTTCGTCTATGCCCAGGCCTGGGACAGTGCCGGGAACGCCTCCGAGCCGGAGGTGTACGAGTTCCGGGTGAAGGAGGGCCAGCCGGCCGAGGCGCAGTGGCAGCTGGACGACGCCGCGGGCGCCACCCAGGCGGCAGGCACCGCCGGTGACCGGACCCTGAGTGTGACGGGATCCCCGACGCTGGGTGCACCGGGCAAGGTGGGCACCGGCATCGACTTCAACGGCACCGACTCCTATCTGGCCTCCGACATCCCCACCGTGCACACCGACATCAGCTTCTCGGTGGCGGCATGGGTGAAGCTGGACCGGATGCCCACGACCGCGGCGATCATCGCGGCCCAGCCGGGCAACGACGCCCCCGGCTTCGAGCTGTACTACTCCCAGGCGTACGACCGGTGGGTGTTCAACCAGTACACCGCCGACACCGCGACCGCCACTCCGGTCCGCGCGATGGCGTCCACCGCCGGCGGGGTGACCGCCGGGCAGTGGTACCACCTGGTCGGCAGCTACAGCTACGGTGACAAGCTGCTCTCGCTGTACGTCAACGGGCAGCTGGTGGGCACCACCAGCTACAGCACCCCCTGGGACGCACGGCGCGGCCTGCAGATCGGCGCCGGCAACTACTCCGGCACGGCGGGCAGCTTCTTCCCCGGCACCATCGACGACGTCCGCATCTTCGACAAGCCGCTGGTGGCCACGGACGTGACCCACCTGTACAAGGGCGAGCCGCTGGGCACCGGACGCCCGGCCCGGGCGGTCTTCCCGCTCGACGAGGGCGCCACCCAGACCGACGGCACGGCCACCACCCAGGTGACCGGGCGGGCGGACGTGGAGCCGGCCGTCCTGCACGGCGGCGCCACCGCCGGCAGCGCGGGCGCCCAGAACCAGGCCCTGACCCTGGACGGCACCACCGGCTACGCGGCCACCCGTTCCTCCCACGTCAACAACGTTCACAGCTACTCGGTGGTGGCGTGGGCGAAACTGTCCACCAAACCCAGCCACGCCGCCATCATCGCCACCCAGGCGGGCACCTACCGGCCGGGCTTCGAGCTGTACTACTCCGCCACCTACGGCTGGTCGTTCGATGCCTACACCGCCGACTCCGACACCGCCGACATCGTCCGCGCCGCCCAGGGCGACACCACCCACTCCCCCGCCGGGGTGTGGACACAGCTCCTGGGTTCCTACGACGCCAACACCGACGACATGCGGCTGTACATCAACGGGGCATGGGTGGCCACCACCACCTTCGCCGCGCCGTTCTACGGCGGCGGGGCCACCCAGATCGGCGCCGGCTCCTACGACGGCGCGCCAGGCAGCTTCTTCCCCGGCCAGATCGACGACGTCCAGCTGTTCGACCGGGCGCTGTCCGCACCGGAGGCAGCCGCCATGTACGACAACCAGCTGCAGGTCCAGGGCCGCTGGGGTCTGGAGAGCGCCACGGGCACCCCGCAGGTCTCCCCCGACTCCCTGGCGACGGCCGCCGACCGGCATCCGCTGACCCTGGGCAGCGGTGCCCAGATCGACGCCACCGGCGGCAGCAGCGTGGTGGGCATGGGGGCGCTGGTGCTCAACGGCACCAGCACCGGTTACGCCTCGACCAGTGCCTCACCGATCCACACCAACACCAGCTTCACCGTGAGTGCATGGGTGTCCACCCCGGCGCGGCCGACCAAGCCGGTGACGGTGATGAGCATGGCCGGCACCAACGCCAACGGCTTCGCCGTCCGGTATGTGCCCGACTCCACCGACCCGGTGAACGCGGGCAGCTGGCAGCTGCAGATGGCCAACGCCGACAGCACGAGTGCGACCGTCTCGACCGCCCCGGACACCAGCTTCCAGAACAACGGCGCCTGGGACCACCTGACGGTCGTCTACGACCTGATGGCCGGTCAGATGCGCCTGTACGTCAACGGGGAGCTGCAGCAGAACCTGTGCGCGGACAGCGACGACAACGGCACCCCGGACGACCCGACCTGCACGGAGACGGTGTCCTGGAACTCCTCCGTCCTGCCGTTCGACGCGACCAAGGGCCTGCAGCTGGGCCGTATCAAGACCGGCACCTCCACCTGGGGTGAGTACTGGCCGGGTGTCATCGACGACGTGTGGACCTTCACCGGCGTCGCCTCGGACACCCAGATCGCCGCACTCGCCTCCGGGGTCGATCTGGACACCACCACAGGCCCCTGACCAGGGGCGGCACAGAACAGGGGCGGCGCGCAAGAGGTCACCGCGCGCCGCCCCTGCGCACAACCTGCTGGACGTGGTGACCGACGGGGCGACCGTGCCCCGGTGGGCCGCAGCCGCGGTCCACCACGGACGTTGAGGGACGGGGACTGGACGAGCGTGATACGAGGACGACGCGCACCTTCGGTACGAGGACGACGCGCACCTTGGGGCGGGGCCGCACGGCGGGCCACCTTCCTGGTCTGCGGCCTGCTGGTCGCCGGCCTGCTGCAGGCCGGCGCCGCACCGGCGGCCCAGGCGGACGACATGCCCGGCAGGCCCTCCCCGGGCAAGCCGGTCACCGGCCACTCGGTCACCACCACGGTCCCGCGCACCAGCGACGGACTGCCCCACCACCCGGCGCACGCCCCCGCACGGTCCTGGGCGGAACCGGGCAGCGCCGCCGTCACCCTCCCGGCCGCCGGAAGCAGGACGTCGGCCGTCCGGGCGGGGAGCCTCCCGGTGACCCTGACCGTGCCCGCGGCGACGGCGACCGGCTCGGGCACCAAGGCCGCGCGGGGCGGGGCCGTACCGCTGAGCGGGGCCGCCACGGTGCGGATGCTCGACCAGAAGGCCGCGCGGGCTGCCGGGGTGGACGGCCTGCTCTTCACCGTCACGGCGCAGCCGGGTGCGAGTGGCGACACCGTCGGCGTGCGCCTGGACGACTCCGGCTATGCGCAGGCCTACGGCGGCGCGTACACGGCGCGGCTGCACCTGGTGAAGCTGCCCGGGTGTGCGCTGACCACCCCCGGCAAGGCGTCGTGCACCACGCCCACCCCTCTGCGTACGCTCAACGACCCGGCCGCCCACACGCTGACCACCGACGCGGTGTCCCTGGCCCCCATGAGCAGCACCGCCGGCAGCGCGGTGGTACTGGCTGCGACCTCGGGCGCCTCCAGCGACCAGGGAGACTACTCGGCCTCGTCGCTCGCCCCGTCCTCGGCGACGGTGGTGGGTCTGAACACCGGTGACTTCTCGTGGTCCTACGACATGCCGGTGCCCGACGTACCGGGCAGCTTCACCCCGGATGTGGGCCTGTCCTACGACTCCGGCGCGGTGGACGGACGCACCAGCAACACCAACAACCAGTCCTCCTGGGCGGGTGACGGTTTCGACCTGTGGCCGGGGTTCGTCGAGCGCAGCTACAAGCCCTGCGCCGACGAGGGTGTGAAGGACTCCTCGGGTTACAAGGTCGGCGACCTGTGCTGGGCGTACGACAACGCGACGATCTCCTTCAACGGCCACTCCGGTCAGCTGGTCGCCACCGGCACCAACTCCTTCCGCATCACGGGCGACGACGGTACGAAGGTCGACCGGATCTACGGCAGCTCCACCGATGTGCGCTCCAACGGCGCCCACAACGACGAGTACTGGCGGGTGACCACCACCGACGGCACCCGCTACTACTTCGGCTACAACCGGCTGCCCGGCTGGACCAGCGGCAACACGACCACCAACTCCACCTGGACCGCACCGGTCTACGGCAACAACACCGGTGAGCCCTGCAACGGCTCCACCTACGCCACCTCCTGGTGCCAGCAGGGCTGGCGATGGAACCTGGACTACGCCGTGGACACCCACGGCAACGCCATCGCCTACTACTACACAAAGGAATCCAACTACTACGGCCGCGACAACACCGCCTCCACCCCCACCGCCTACGACCGCGGCGGCTCCCTGGACCACATCGAGTACGGACTGAAGTCCACCGCCGTCTACTCGGCCAAGGCCCTCGCCCGGGTCGACTTCGGCTCCGCGGAACGCTGCCTGGAGACCACCTCCGGCACCTGCGACGCCGCCAACATCGACACCAAGTCCTTCTACTGGTACGACACACCGTGGGACCTGAACTGCAAGTCCACCGGCAACTGCGAGAACTTCGCCATGTCGTTCTGGTCACGCAGGCGGCTGAGTTCGGTGACCACGCAGGTGCTGAAGTCCGACGGCAGCTACACGCCCGTGGACTCCTGGGACCTGGCCCAGCAGTGGGGCATGGCCGACGTCGACTACCAGCTGGAACTGGCCTCCATCCAGCACACCGGCAAGGCCGACACCCCCGAGGGCGCGCCCGACATCACCCTGCCCAAGGTCACCTTCGGCTACGACCAGCGGACCAACCGCCTGGACATCCCCGGTGACAACACCTCGCCGTTCATCAAGGAACGCGTCTCCACCGTCGACGACGAGTCCGGCGGCCAGATCGACGTCACCTACTCCACCGCCGCCTGCAACGCCTCCAGCCTGCCCACCCCTGACTCCAACACCACCCTGTGCTTCCCGCAGTACTTCACCAAGCAGGGCGACGAGAACCCCACCCTGCAGTGGTTCAACAAGTACGTGGTGAACCAGGTCATCGAGACCGACCGCACCGGCAGTGCCCCGGACGCGGTGACCCGCTACGACTATCTGGGCGGAGCCGCGTGGCACTGGGACTCGGACGACGGCATCACCAAGGAGAAGTACAAGACCTGGTCCACCTTCCGCGGCTTCGCCCATGTGCGGGTGGAGACCGGCGGTGAGGACCCCGTCGGGATGCTCTCGCAGAGTGACCACTACTTCCTGCGCGGCATGGACGGCGACAAGACCTCCAGTGGCACCCGCAGTGTGAGTGTGTCGGACGACAACGGCGGCACCATCACCGACCACGACTCCCTGTCCGGGACGGAGTACAAGACCGAGGACTACTCCGGGCCCGGCGGCGGCGTCCTGGACAAGACCGTCGACACCCCCTGGCACCACCAGACCGCGGCGGTCGTGCGGATCTGGGGATCGATCGCCGCCGACCTGACCGGCACCGCCGAGACCCGTACCTGGACCTCGCTGGACAACGGCGCCGGCGCCAAGTGGCGGATCACCGACACCGCCAACACCTTCGAGAACACCGCCGGCCGCATCATCCAGACCGACGACCAGGGCGACATCTCGACGTCCACCGACGACCGGTGCACCAAGACCACGTACGTGGACAACACCAGCGCCTGGATCCTGGAGGCGTCCGCACGGGTACTGGTCCTGTCCGTCGCCTGCTCGGCCACCCCGGACTACTCCAAGAACGTGGTCACCGACTCCCTGAGCGCCTACGACGGGCAGGCCTACGGCGCCGCGCCGACCGTCGGTGACGCGACCCGTTTTGCGACGCTGAAGTCCAACAACGGCACCACCATCACCTATCTGGAGTCCGGCAAGGCCTACGACTCCTACGGGCGGGTGGCCTCCTCCACGGATCTCACCGGCAACGTGACGGCCACCGAGACCGGCACTCCGACGCGCACCGACCGCACCGACGGCCGGACCACCACCATGGTCTTCACCCCGACCACCGGCTTCCCGACCACTGTGGCCGTGACCACTCCGCCGGCCACGGCGGGGAACTCCGCCACCGCGCAGACCACCACCACCACGCTGGACGCGGTCCGCGGCCTGCCGCTGACGGTGGTGGACACCAACTCCAAGCGCACCGACACCGTCTACGACGCGCTGGGCCGCAACTCCAAGATCTGGCTGGCCGACCGGTCCAAGGCCAACAACCAGACCCCCAACTACTCGTTCTCCTACACGTTCACCGACGGCAAGCCGACCGCGGTGGGCACCACCACCCTCGCGGGCACGGGCACCCAGACCAGCTACACGCTCTACGACGGCTTCCTGCGGGCACGCCAGACCCAGACACCCGGCCCCCACGGGGGCATGCTGGTGGCCGACACCTTCTACGACGCCCGCGGCCTGGTCGAGAAGTCCTTCGCCCCCTACTACACCGCGACGGCGCCCTCGACCGTCCTCTCCTCGCCCAACGACGCCGCGGCGGTGGAGACGCAGACCTGGAACAGCTACGACGGTCTGGGCCGGGTCACCCAGAGCCAGCAGGTGGCCGGCAACAGCGACGGCGGCCGGGTGCTGTCCACCACCACGACCAGCTACGGCGGCGACCGCACCACGGTCACTCCGCCGGCGGGCGCCACCCCGACCACCACCATCACCGACGCCCGCGGCAACACCCGCGAACTGGACCAGTACCACGCCTCCACCCCGACCGGCGCCTACGACAGGACGCTCTACGACTACGACCCGTCGGGCAAGCTGTCGAAGTTGACCAGCCCCGGCGGCAACGTCTGGAACTACACCTACGACCAGCGCGGCAATCCGTACCAGGCGATCGATCCCGACAACGGGACCACCACCTCCGTCTTCGACGACCGCAACCAGCTGGTCTCCACCACCGACCAGCGCGGCCGGACCATCACCCACCTCTACGACGGCCTCGGCCGTGAGACCGAGACCCACGACGGCGACGCCACCGGACCGCTGCTGACCAAGCACGTGTGGGACCCCACCGGCTACAAGGGCCAGCTCTCCACCGCCACCCGCTACGTCGGCGGCGCGACCGGCTCCGCCTACACCGTGGCCTACCAGCTCTACGACAACCTCTACCGGCCGCACCGCACCACCACCACCATCCCCGCCGCCGAGGG
>NZ_LIQR01000108.1 GCF_001418575.1 Peterkaempfera griseoplana | reverse complement strand
GCCGCACCCGGGTCCCGCGACGCTCGCGCAGCGGGGCCGCCCCCCGGGCCGGTCCCGCAGCGCCCCCGCTACGCCGACGGGTCAGCGCTCAGCGGCCTGCCACCACACCAGGTTGGCGGCCGCGTGGGCGGCCGGCTCGATGATCTCCCAGGCCTCGGCGAACAGTCCCTGCTCGATCCGCCAGATGTCGACGACCGAGATCTGCGGCCCCTGCGGGAGCTGCCGCCGCGAGTGCAGCACGACGTGATCACCCTCGGCCGGCAGATGGTGGACGGTCACCTGCATGTCGGCCAGCGGAGTGAGGGCCGCCTGCACGGCGGCGAGCCATTCCGTCCTGGTGGAGGACGTCGAGTCGGGCCGGTGATGGACGAAGTCCTCGCTCAGCAGCGGTACGAGCCCCTCGACGCTGCCCGTTTCCCTCATGTCCGTCAGGGCCCGCAGCACGGTGCTCTTGTGATCCGTGGTCGTGGTCATGGACGCAGTGTTTCCGCGGTCCGCGACGGTTGTCGATGAAAGGGGATGTCATGGCGCGCGGCTCCACGACGAGTACCGTCAAGGACCGTGCACACCGTCGGGGAGCTCCTGCGCCAGTGGCGGCACCGCCGGCGACTGAGCCAACTCGACCTCGCGATCGCCGCGGACGTCTCGGCCCGCCACATCAGCCTGGTCGAGACGGGCAAGTCCCACCCGAGCGCCGAAATGGTCCTGCGGCTCGCCGACCACCTCGACGTACCGCTGCGCGAACGCAACCACCTGCTGCTCGCAGCCGGCTTCGCCCCCCGCTACGCCCAGCGGCCGCCGGGGGGGACGGCGCGCTGTCGGCGGCCCGGGACGCGGTCGCCCGGGTGCTGCGCGCCCATGAGCCGTACCCGGCGCTGGCCTTCGACCGCCGGTGGAACATCCTGATGACCAACCGGGCGTTCGAGCCGTTCCTCGCCGGCGTCGCCCCCGACCTGCTGGAGCCGCCGGTCAACCTGGTACGGCTGGGACTGGACCCGCGGGGGTTCGCCCCGCTGGTCGTCAACCTCGCCGACGTGCGGACGGTCTTCCGCTCCCGCATCCGGCGTCAGCTCGCCGTCGCCCCGGACGCCGAACTCGCCGCGCTCTACGAGGAGTTGCTGGAGCCCCACTCCCCGGACGTGGCGGGCCGGTCGGTCGCCTCCGATGTCGTCATCCCGATGATCCTTCGCGTCGGCGGACGGGAGCTGCGGCTGTTCTCCACCATCACCACGTTCGGCACCCCGATGGACATCACGCTGGAGGAGGTCGCGATCGAGTCGTACTACCCCGCCGATCCGCACAGCGCCGCCTACTTCGAGCAGCCCGGCGGTGACGTCCGGGCGGCCGTGCGCCCCTGACCGGCGAGGACCGGGTGGCCACTGACCTGGCCAGGCTGCCCGCAAGGCCGTCGTGTCCTCACGCGCGGGGCCCGCGCGTGCCCGCGGCCCGGCGGGAACGCCAGGAGGCGAGCCCCCGCCGCGCCGGGAGACGCCCGGCCGGCCGGCGACGACTCCAGGCCCGGGAGGTCACTGTCCGTGACAGGTGAGGAAGTCGAAGAAGCGCAGGCCGCCGACGGCGGCCCCGGACGCGATGTCCCGCACGGTCCCACACCAGCATGCCTAGACAGCAGCCCCACGCGTCGGCGGACCCCGGCGGCGCCGTCGATGCGCCCGGAGATGTCGAACTGCACCGCCCAGCCCGGGCGGCGGTGTCCGACGGAGGTTCCACGGCTCACGCTGCCGCGGCAGGCGCCGATCGAGCCAGGCGACGGCCGCGGCCCGCCCACCCGTAGCGAAGACAAACACGCGGCGCATGGACGGGGCCTGTGCGGTGCAGATTCGCGGTGATCACGGGGCATACGGGGCAGCCGTGGCCCGGCTTCGGGGGAGCGGGCCGCCTCGGTGACCGGGCTGCTGATCCGAACCGGCCAACACAGTGGCGCCCCGGGAGTCTGGTCTCCGGGGCGCCGCCTGTGTCCGGACCCGCCTCAGCCTCGGGGGGAACTGCCGAGGCAGGCCGCACGATTCGCCTTCCCCACCGCGGCCCGGCTACTCCTGGACTTCTGCGCGGCCTGCAAAAGGCGCAGCGCTCGCAGCCAGGATGCCCGCCCCGCACACCACCACCCAGGCACACCGTCGCCCGACCGGAGACGCCACCCTCGTTTCCCCTCCTGGCGTTGACGCGGCCTTCGCCCGGTGAACCGGCGGATGCCGGCCACCGCTCCCATCCCGCGACCGGACCCTCCCCGGCGGAATCAGCGGCGAGGGCGAATCCGAAGGGAACGTCACGGACACCGAGGTCGTCCAAGCATGCGTTCCCCGCTGTCCGGCAACGGAGTGAGGCAGATGAAGAGACACACCTGGCCGGTCCTCGTCGCGGCAGTCGCCCTGCTCATGGCAGTGCAGGGGTGCGCCCGGCAGGCAGAGCGGCCCTGCACACTCGTGGCCGGATCGTCCGGGGTGAGTGTGGGATGGCATCCGAACCGTTTTCCGGACCTCCGGGACGCCACCTACGAACTGTGCGTCGACAGGACGTGCTCGACGACCACCGAGGACTTCTCACGGCGGCCGCTCGCCCAGGTCTCCGTGGACCTCCCCACCACGGTCGGCGAGGCCCGCGTGAAGGTGCACCTGACGGCCAGACGCGAGGGCGCATCCGTGCCGTACCTGGACGAGAGCCGGGAAGCCACCCTCACCACCATGCATCCGAACGGAGCGGCCTGCCCGCCCACCCTCTACCGGGCGTCCCTGACCCTGGACCCCGAGAAGGGGCTGGAGCTGCCCTGAGGCGACCCGACGAGGTCGCGCTTCGACCCCTCGCGCCATGAGGCCGCCGCAGGGCCCTGCAGTCCTGGCCCTGCGCGCCGACGCCGTCCGCCCGACCGCCCGACGGACCCGGCGGCGGACGGGCACCGACGGGTCCGCCGGTCCCGCGGCCGGCGGGACTGGCATGATCCACTGCATGCCGTTGAACGTCGCCGTCCTCGCCTCGCACACCGGGACCAACCTGCAGGCCCTCACCGCCGCCGGACAACAACCCGCGAGCGCCTTCACCGTCACCCTGGTCCTCAGCAACAACAGCGGATCAGGCGCACTGGCGCACGCCCGGGAACACGGCATCACCGGCCTCCACCTGTCCGGCCGCACCCACCCGGGCCCGGGCGCCCTCGACCAGGCCATGCTCACGGCCCTGCGGGAACACGACATCGACCTGGTCGTCACCGCCGGCTACATGAAGAAGATCGGCCCCGCCGTCCTCGACGCCTACCGGAACCGCATCATCAACATCCACCCCGCGCTCCTGCCCCGCCACGGCGGACCGGGCATGCACGGCCGCCACGTCCACGAGGCCGTCCTCGCCAGCGGCGACACCCACTCCGGCGCCACCGTCCACCACCTCACCAGCGACTACGACGAAGGCCCGATCATCGCCCAGCAGCAGGTCCCCGTCCTGCCCGGCGACACCCCCGACACTCTGGCCGCCCGCGTCCTCCAGGCCGAGCACCATCTCCTGCCGGCCACCGTCCAGGCCCTCGCCCGCGCCCAACCGAACTGACCTGGCGCACTGTTCACTCCCCGCGCGTCCGCACCGGACGCGGACGGCCGCAGGCACTCCGTGCACAACCCCGGCTCGCTGGGCACCGAACCGGTCGACTGCGCGCCCTGCGAGGCCCCCGACGGCCACCCGCTCCTCGCCGGCCTGCCGCGCTTCCACGTCCGCGGCCCGGCGGAGAAGCTCTTCGAGGAGGCCTACGACTGGGCACGCCCCCTCACCGACGACGAATGCCTGCGCCCCCACCTGGTCGGCATCGACGTCAACATGGCCTTCGCCGCCGGCGCCAACGGCCTGACCGTGGGCCTCGGCGCCCCCACACACCTCACCGCGCCCACCTTCGACGCGAAACTGCCCGGCTCCTGGCTGGTCGACCTCTCCCACGTCGACCTGTCCCACGTGAAACTGGGCAAGGACCGGGTCGACCTGGACGCCTCCCTGCTGCCCAGCCCCTTCACCCCTAAGGGCGAACACCCCCAGGGACCCGCCTGGTACGCCACCCCCACCGTCGCCTACGCGGTCGAACTCGGCTACCCGGTGCGCCCCGTCGAGGCCTGGGTGCGCCACGAGAACGGCCGCTACCTGGACGCCTGGTACACCCGGCTGCGCGACGCCTACCTCGCCACGATGGCCGACCTCGGCGTGCACGCGGACCTGGCCCCGCAGGAGTTCCTCACGGCGATGGACGGCTACCGCCGGCGCGACCCGCACCTGGCGACCGTCGCCACGGCGATCAAGGCCACCGTCAAGGGCGGCCTCGGCAAACTCCGCGAGCGCCCCCGCGGGCAGGGCTGGAAACCCGGGCAGCCGTGGCAGGCCCTCGCCCGGCCCACCTGGCGCCCCGACATCCGCGCGGCGGTCATCTCCCGCACCCGCATCAACCTCCACCGCAAGATCCTCAAGCACGCGGCACACACCGGCCAGTACCCCGTCGCGATCCTCTCCGACTGCGTCGTCTACGCGGCCGACGGGCCCTCCCCGCTGGACTTCCTGCCCTACCCCGGCGGCAAGCCGCTGCCCGGCGGCTTCAAACTCGGCGTCAACCCCGGCCTGGTCAAGCACGAGGGCACCCAGTCCGTCCTGTGGGGCGAAGAGGTCCGCGACCGCGTGGGCGCCCCCGCACTCAACCTCGCCCGCTACATCAAGGACGGGCAGGTCACCACCGAGGACACCGGGGAGTAGACCGCGATGAGCAGCAGGTTCGCCGACAGCCTCGACAAAGCCGTCCAGCGCTCCTTCACCCGCCCCGCCCCCAAATCCGCCGGCGCCCAGATGCGCTACCTGGTCAGACAGCTCAAGGGCACCAGAGCCGTCGCCGACCTGCTGGCGATCTCCCAGCGCCAGGTGGAGCGCTACGTCGCCGGCACGGCCAAAACCCCTCGCCCTCACCTCGCCGCCCGCCTGGAACGCGAAGTCACAGCACGCTGGCAACCCCACATCCGCGCCCAGGCCCGGCGCAGGGCGACCACCACCGACGGCATCGTCATCGACACCCGCGCCCGCATCGGCTACACCGCCCCCATCGGCTCCACCGACGACACCCGCCTGCGCCACCTGACCCTCGCCCTGCCGCCCCGCTACGCCGCCCGCCTCTTCGACGCCCAGCAGCAGGGCGCCACCGACCAGCACCTCCAGCAGATCACCGCCGACGCCCTCAAGGAGGTCTACTTCCAGGACGACGGCCGCCGCGCCGGAAGCCTCGAAGAGGTCCGCTTCACCGACATCGAGCACCTGGAATTCGACCTGTAGAGGCCCCCGGACAGGCGCCGGTGACATCATCAGTGTGACTGAGCGCTTCAGTTGGCGAGTTGAGCGGGCGGCTGGGACCGAGCGCTATACATGCCCGGATGGACAACCCCGATGCACGAATTCGGCCCGACGGTGACGCGAGCGCAAGCTGACCCGTCTGCTCGTGATACCACCGGGCATGAGGTGATCAGCGCAGCAGAAGAGCGCCGTGCACCTGCTCGACGAAGATTTCGATCACCGGTCGAAGACCGTCTGATCCTCGCTGGCACGAGCTGCGGCGAGCTCCTTGCGGGACTGGCGTCGGATGGTCGGCGACCGGGCGAAAAGGTCTTTCCAGTGCTGGATATCAGCTGCTGAGGTCGAACAGGCCCCACGCGGTGAATGGCTCGGCCTGGACGTAGATCCTGCTTCCTCGGCTGACGACCCGCCGGCGGCGGGGAGCAGGGCCATGGGGCAGGGTGAGCGCGCTGACCTCCGTTGGCTCGACAGATGTTTCGGTGAGCTCTCCGTGGGCGAGTCGGTCCCCCTCCTCGCCGTAGCCGCCGTAGAAGGTGACTCGCTTGCCGTGGACAGCCACCGCATTGGCGCCCCGTATGCGGTTCGACCACACCCTCACGGGCTGGTCGGTGCGGTCGGGGCGTATCTCGACGAGCGGGAAGTCCGTGTAGGGGCACGCCCAGGCGACGGTACTCGACACGTTCAGCGCGTAGCAGTCGAAGAGACCGGGGATGCGGGCGCCGTCCGACGTCCAGACGAGCCGGCCCGTGGCGCTCCAGCGACGGATTCCGGCCGGGTTCTCGTCGAAGTGACCGACCCAGATATGGCCGGCCTCGTCAACGAGCAGGTGCTCGATGGCGTCCCCGACGGAGAAGGACGAGGTCTCGCGCCCGAGCGCGTCGAAGACCTGGACCTGGTTCGCGTCCTCGTGCCGGCGGGCGCGCGACGCGGCGACGACGAACCCACCGTCCGGCAGGCGGTCCAGGTGCGGCCAGCGGGCTCGCACGGCGCTCAGCTCGGTGAGTTCGACGCTGCCGCCCGGATGGACGGAGACGACCAGCGCGTCGAAGGGCAGGACATCGCCGCCGGGCTGCGGAGCACGCTCGGCAAGCAGCCAGTGGGCGGCGCCGAAGACATCGACGGTACTGGTCAGGACGTGGCGGTTGTGGTGCGCTCGGGGGAGGTGGGCGTAGGGAATGAGGGCAGTCTTCTGCACGGGCGAGCTCTCCTTGGTGGGCGGTCACGGCCATCGGTCGCTGCGGTGAGTTGCGGTCGGGCGGCGCGCGAGCGGTGGAGAGCGGAGCGGGGCGCCTAGAGGGCATGGCCCTTTCTGGTCGTCATGAGGTGATCATCGTCGACATCCAGCCTCACGACAAACCCTTTCGGCGCACTGCCCTCATTGATCGACGAAACCGTCCAGGTCAGCCTCAACGACGAACAGGTCGTCCACGCGAGCCCGGCTGCGCCGACGGCCCCGTGTCCACCAGGCCGTTGCGCCGGGGCCGCCGACGGTGATCGTCGTACGTCCGCGCTCAGACATCCGTGATGCGCAGCCCGGCATGCGCCCGGTAGCGGCGGTTGACGGAGATCAGGTTGGCGACCAGGGCCTCGACCTGGTGGGCGTTGCGCAGCCGGCCGGCGTAGATCCCGCGCATCCCCGCCATGCGTGCGACGAGGGCCGAAACGGTGTCGGTGGCCGCCCGGTCGTCCCCGAGGACCAGGACGTCGGTGTCGATGGCGTCGATACCGGGGTCGCTCAGCACGACGGCGGACAGATGGTGGAAGGCCGCGGTGACGCGGGAGTGCGGGAGCAGGGACGCGGCCTGCTCGGCCGCGCTTCCCTCCGCGGGGCGCACGGCGTAGGCGCCGCGGCTGTCGAAGCCCAGGGGGTTGACGGCGTCGATGACGAGCTTGCCGGCGAGGTCGTCGCGGAGGGCCTGGAGCGTGGCGGCGTGTCCCTCCCAGGGCACGGTGACGATGACGATGTCGCTGCGGCGGGCCGTCTCGGCGTTGTCGTGGCCGGTGATGCCCAGACCGAGGTCGGCCGCGGCGGCCCGGGCCCGCTCCGCGGTGCGGGAGCCGATGATGACGGCCTGGCCGGTGCGGGCGAGGCGGTGGGCGAGCCCCCGGCCCTGCGGCCCGGTTCCGCCGAGGATGCCGACGACCAGCCCGGAGACGTCGGGGGCCTCGGGGG
>NZ_LIQR01000107.1 GCF_001418575.1 Peterkaempfera griseoplana | reverse complement strand
GCGAGGATCGCGGCCAGGGCGAGGTAGGTGCCGCGCCAGGTCAGGTGCTCGGCCAGGGTGGCGGTCACGGGTGCGAAGACGGTGCTGGCCAGGCCGCCCGCGAGGGTGAGGACCATCAGGGCGCGGACACTTTGGGGGCCGTACCAGCGGGTGAGGGCCGCGAAAGCCGGCTGGTAGAACGTCGCGGCCATCGCCGTCCCGGCGAGGATCCACGCGGCTGCGAACACTGCCAGGTTGCCGGCCTCGGCCGCCGCGGCCAGCGCGAGGGAGGCGAGGCAGGACCCTGCGGTCATCACGCCGCGGGGTCCGTGGCGGTCCAGGATCCGGCCGACGGGGATCCCGGCGGCCGCGGAGACGAGCAGCGCGAGGGAGAACGCGGCGGTGGTGGCCTGGGTGGGCCAGCCGGTGTCGGCCGCGATCCGCGGCGCCAGCACGGGAAAGGCGTAGTAGACGATGCCCCAGCTGGTGATCTGGGTCGCGCACAGGGCAGGGAGGGCGGCGCGGGGCCGCGACCGGTCCCCTGTTCCGGTCGCGGCCCCGCGAGTTCGTGTGTCGGTCACGAGCCGCAGCAGCCGCCCGCCGCGGTCTCCTCGGGCGCGGCCGGAGCGCCGACGCCGAGCTGGATCAGCTGCGGTGCCGGGGCAACGCAGCAGCCACCCGCGGCCTGGTCCTCGGGGGCGTCGAAGAGTCCGGCGCCGCCGCAGACTCCGGTGTCGGGGAGGGTGAGTTCGACGCGGTCGGCGGAGGCGGTGTCGCCGTCGATCGCGGCGGCCACGGAGCGGACCTGCTCGTAGCCGGTCATCGCCAGGAAGGTGGGCGCGCGGCCGTAGGACTTCATGCCGACCAGGTAGATGTCCTGCTCGGGGTGGGCGAGCTCGCGGTGGCCGTGGGGGTAGACGGTGCCGCAGGAGTGCTGGTTGGGGTCGATCAGCGGGGCGAGTTCGACGGGCGCCTGGAGGCGCTCGTCGAGGCCGAGGCGGATCTCGGACAGGAACGACAGGTCCGGGCGGAAGCCGGTCAGGACGACGACCTCGTCGACTGCGTCGAGGCGGCGACCGTCCTCGGCGACGAGGACCAAGCGGCCGTCGAGGTCGCGCTCGATCGCCCCGGTGCGGAACCCGGTGACCGCGTCGGCGTATCCGTGGTCCACGGCGGCCTTCGCCGCCTGTCCGAGCGCGCCGCGGGCCGGGAGCTGGTCGGCGCTGCCGCCGCCGAACGTGGAGCCGGAGATACCGCGGCGCAGGACCCACACTGCCTTCGTGCCTGCCCCGTCGTCAGCCTGCGCGAGGTCGGCCAGGTAGGCGAGGGCGGTGAACGCGGAGGCACCGGAGCCGATCACGGCGGTGCGCTTGCCGGCGTAGCGGGCGCGCACGGCCGGATCCTTCAGGTCGGGCACGCGGTAGGTGATCCGGTCCGCTTCCGTCCTCTCGCCGAGTGCGGGCAGGCCGCTGCCGCCGGCCGGGCTCGGGGTGGTCCAGGTGCCGGAGGCGTCGATGACCGCGCGGGCGAACAGTCGCTCCTCGCGCCCGTCGGCGTGGTGGACGTGGACGACGAAGGGCTGGGCCGCCCGGTCGGCATCCACGATCCGGTCGCGGCCGGCCCGGGAGACGCCGGTCACCCGGGCGCCGAAGCGCACCCGCTCGCCGAGGACGTCGGCGAGCGGCTGGAGGTACTGCTGAGTCCAGTCGCCACCCGACGGGTAGGTGGCGGCGTCGGGCCTGGTCCATCCGGTGGGGGCCAGCAGCTTCTCGGCGGCCGGGTCGACGACCTCGCCCCAGGTGGAGAACAGGCGCACGTGCGCCCACTCGCGCACCGCGGCGCCGGCGGCCGGACCCGCCTCCAGGACCAGAGGTTCCAGGCCGCGCTCGATGAGGTGGGCGGCGGCGGCCAGACCGATGGGACCCGCGCCGATCACAACGACCGGGAGACGGGAGGGGATGGTGCTCGGGCTCATGGCGAAGCTCTCCAGCAGTGCGGTGGTGGGGATGGGTCCGCGAAGGGGCCGGGTCAGGAACAGCCGCAGCCGCTCGCTGCGGCGGCCGGGGTGCAGCACGCCGTGGCGGCGGCCGGGGCTGCATTCTCGGTGGTGCCGCAGCACGAACCAGCGGCCGGCGCTGCGGTGGTGGTTGCGGTGGTGTTCGGGCCGGTGGCGGTAGTGGGCTTGACGGCCTTGACGATCGCGGAGTGCATACCGTCGGTGACCTCGTGGGTCGGCGTGATCTCGATGTCGGTGAAGCCCGCGGCGACGAGTCCTGCGCGGTACTCGGCGAAAGACAGGGCGCCGGCGATGCAGGCGGTGTAGCCGCCGCGCTCGGCGCGCTGCCGGGGGTGAGGGTGTCGTCGGCGACGACGTCGCTGATGCCGAGGCGTCCGCCGGGGACCAGGACGCGGAAGGCTTCGCGGAAGACGGCGGGCTTGTCGGTGGACAGGTTGATCACACAGTTGGAGATGATCACGTCGATGGTGGCTGCGGGCAGCGGGACGGCCTCGATGGTGCCCTTGAGGAACTGCACGTTCCTCGCGTCGGCCTTCTCCGCGTTGGCCAGGGCCAGGGCCAGCATCTCGTCGGTCATGTCGAGGCCGTACGCCTTGCCCGTCGGGCCGACCCGGCGCGCTGAGAGCAGGACGTCGATGCCGCCGCCCGACCCCAGGTCCAGCACCCGCTCACCCTCACGCAGTTCGGCGACCGCGGTGGGGTTGCCGCAGCCGAGGGACGCGGCAAGCACCTGCGCGGGCAACTGCTCGCGCTCCTCTGCGGCATACAGGCCGGCTCCGAACGAGGCATCGACCTCGATTCCCTCACCGGAACAGCAGCCCCCGCCGCCCTCGGTGACCTTGCGTGCCGCTGCCGCGTATCCGGCTCGCACCTGCTCGCGCAGGTCCTGCTGAGTGTCCGACAACGCTCGCTCCCCACGTTCCAGCAGCGGCACGGACCCGCAGCCGCTGCTTAGACATCCGTCGATGCCGTCGACCTTGCCGCATGGATCGACAGATGTCAAGATAGACGCATGTCGAATTCGAGCCTGTCCGAGCTGCCGGTCATCGACCCGGGAGTGGCGCCCTGCTGCCCGCCACTGACCTCCGCCTCGCTCTCCGAGGAGGACGCGGTCAAGATGGCGGCGATGTTCAAGGCGCTGTCGGACCCGGTGCGGCTGCGGCTGTTCTCCCGGGTGGCCTCCCACCCGGACGGGGAGGCGTGCGTGTGCGACATCCAGGACGTCGGCGTCTCCCAGCCCACCGTCTCCCACCACCTGAAGAAGCTCCGGGAAGCCGGACTGCTGGCCTCGGAGCGGCGTGGCACCTGGGTGTACTACCGCGTCGAGCCCGGCGTCCTCGCCGCGATGGCCGCCCTGCTCGCCGGTGCCCGCTGACCCGCAGGCGGGAGGCCGCCACAAGCGTGGGAGTCCAGTATCGAGCCGCAGGTCAGCGTCCTGGCCCGCTGGGTGGATGCCGCCACCCTCGTCGCCGCCTGAAGGCGCGGTTAGCGCAGCAGGGCGGCGATCTCGGTGGCGGCCTCGCGGGCGGGGCGGCCGACCCCGATCAGGGTGGCGGAGGCGGGGCCGGTCCAGTCGCCGTAGCCCAGTAGGTGCAGCCGCGGTTCACCGAGGGCGCGGGTCCCCACCGTAGGGATCCGGCCGCGTGGCCCGCGCAGGCCCAGCGGTCCCAGGTGGGCCAGGGCGGGGCGGAAGCCGGTCGCCCAGATCACCGCATCCGCCTGCCTGCGGCTGCCGTCGGCCCGGACGACCTCGCCGTCGGTGAGGCGGGTGAACATCGGCTCGGCCTTGAGCAGGGCGGCGTCCCTCGCGGCTCGCACCGGCTCCACCGCCACGATGTCGCCCAGGGCCGCCACCCCCGCGGTGTCGGCGCGGCCAGCGTCCAGGGCGCGGCGGCGGGCGGTGGCGACGTCGAACAGGACGCGGCCGTCGATGTCGTCGGGCAGCAGCCGCGGCGGGCGCCGGGTCACCCAGGTGAGGTCCACGCCGCCGTGCAGGGCGAGGTCGGCGGCGATCTGCGCCCCGGAGTTCCCGCCCCCGACCACCACCACGCGCTGCCCGGCGAAGCCGGCGGGGCTGCGGTAGTGGACGGTGTGCAGCTGGCGGCCGGTGAACGCGTCCTTGCCGGGGACCGCAGGCAGGAAGGGGCGCCACCAGGTGCCGGTCGCCGAGACGACGGCCTGGGTGTGCCAGGTGCCGGCGTCGGTGCGGACCTCAAGGCCGCCGGAGGAGCGAGCAACCCCCGTCACTCGGACCGGACGGTGCACGGGCAGGTCGTAGCGGCGCTCGTAGTCGGCGAGGTAGTCGACCACATGCCGCGCGCTGGGGTATGCGGCGCCGGGCTGCGGTGGCATCGGTCGGCCGGGCAGCGAGGAGAACGCCGCTGGGGAGAACAGGCGCAGCGAGTCCCAGCCGTGGCGCCAGGCCCCGCCCGGGGCGTCCTGGGCGTCCAGGACGGCGAAGTCGATCCGTTGGCGGCGCAGGTGCCAGGCGGCGGCCAGACCTGCCTGGCCGCCGCCGATGACCACCACCTGTGTGCGGTGCCGAGTGGTCACGAAAGCGGCGCGGGCTGCCGGTGACCGGGGCGGCTGGTGAAGCGGCGGCGCCAGGCCAGCGAGACGTACACCAGCGCCACCAGGACGGGGACCTCGATGAGGGGCCCGACGACGCCGGACAGGGCCTGGCCGGAGGTGACGCCGAAGGTGGCGATGGCCACCGCGATGGCGAGCTCGAAGTTGTTGCCCGCTGCGGTGAAGGCGAGGGTGGCGGTGCGGTCGTAGCCCAGGCCGAGCGTCTTGCCGAGGGCGAACGTGCCGAACCACATGATCGCGAAGTAGGCAAGGAGCGGCAGCGCGATCCGGGCGACGTCGCCGGGCTGGTGGGTGATGGTCTTCCCCTGCAAGGCGAAGAGGATGACGATCGTGAACAGCAGTCCGTACAGGGCCCAGGGGCCGATTTTGGGCAGGAACTGCTGCTCGTAGGAGGCGCGGCCCATCTTCCGCTCGCCGATCCGGCGGGTGAGGAAGCCGCCGACCAGGGGGACGCCGAGGAAGATGACGACGTTCAGGGCGATCTTCCACATGGAGATGCTCAGGTGCTGGCCGTCGCCCAGGCCCAGCCAGCCGGGCAGCAGGTCGAGGTAGAACCAGCCCAGCAGGCCGAACGCGAGGACCTGGAAGACCGAGTTCAGGGCCACCAGGACGGCGGCGGCCTCCCGGTCTCCGCACGCCAGATCGTTCCAGATGATCACCATCGCGATGCAGCGGGCGAGGCCGACGATGATCAGGCCGGTGCGGTACTCGGGCAGGTCCGGCAGGAAGATCCAGGCCAGGGCGAACATGACCGCTGGGCCGACGATCCAGTTGATGACCAGCGAGGAGACCATCAGCTTCCGGTCGCCGGTGACGGCGTCGAGCTTGTCGTAGCGGACCTTCGCCAGTACCGGGTACATCATGATCAGCAGGCCGAGGGCGATCGGCAGGGAGATGCCGCCGATCTCGACCTTCGCTAGGGTGTCGTTCAGCCCGGGGATGAGCCGGCCGAGTCCGAGGCCGACGGCCATCGCGGCGAGGATCCAGACCGCCAGGTAGCGGTCGAGGGTGGAGAGCTTGGCGACGACCGAGGGCGACTCGGCGGCCGGGGCGGTGCGGGCGGCGGTCACGGGCAGGCCCTCTTGTTCTGCGTAGCGGAGTGGGCGGATGCGGCGAGCTCGGCGAACTGCCCGGACAGTGCGGCCAGGGCATCGGCGTTGAGCTTGTAGTAGGTGAAGCGGCCGCACGGCTCGGTCTCCACCAGTCCTGCCTCGCGCAGCACCTTCATGTGGTTGGACAGGTTGGTCTGCTTGGCCCCGGTCTCCTCCACCAGGTGCGTCGTGCACAGCGTTTCCCGCGCCAGCAGGGTCACGATCTTCCACCGGAGGGGATCCCCCAGCACCCGGAGCACATCAGGATCGACTGAAGTCAGCATGGACTGATACTGTCACATCACTCGGGGCTGATACCAGCTTGAACTGACCTGTGTGCCCGGTAAGAGCGCCTTGCCGCGCCCCGTCGGCGAGCGCCCGGCCCGGACGGCTTGCCCGCCGAGGCCGCTTGAGTCACGACCTGCCGGGTCGCCCCGCTGACCTGAACCACCGCATCGGCCCATCCCTGTGATGAAGGAAGCACCCATGCCTGCCGCCCCGCTCGCCTCCGTGCTGTTCGTCTGCGTCCACAACGCCGGCCGCTCGCAGATGGCCGCCGGATTCCTGACCCACCTCGCAGGCGACCGGATCGAGGTCCGCTCCGCGGGCTCCCTCCCCGGTCACCAGGTCAACCCCGCCGCCGTCGAGGCGATGAAGGAGGTCGGCGTCGACATCTCCGAGCAGAAGCCGAAGGTCCTGACCACCGAGGCGGTCCAGGCGTCGGACTATGTGATCACGATGGGCTGCGGCGACGCCTGCCCGATCTTCCCCGGCAAGAAGTACCTCGACTGGGAACTGGAGGACCCGGCCGGCAAGGGCGTCGAGTCCGTCCGCCCGATCCGCGACCAGATCAAGACCCGCATCGAGAACCTGATTGCCGAGATCGACGCCCAGCAGGAGCAGTGACCTCCATGACCCAGACCGTGCCGTCCGGCACCGACGTGCGCGAGGTCGTCATCATCGGCTCCGGCCCCGCCGGATACACCGCCGCCCTCTACACCGCCCGCGCCCAGCTGCGACCCCTCCTGTTCGGCAGCGCCATCTTCGTCGGCGGATCGCTGACCACCACCACCGAGGTCGAGAACTTCCCCGGCTTCCCCGACGGAGTCGACGGCCCGGACCTGATGGAGCGCATGTGCGCCCAGGCCGAGAAGTTCGGCGCCCGAGGGGTTGCGACCGTTCCTCCACCGCTTGCCCGTCCGGTAGTTGATCCCGACGCGGCTGCACGCTTCCCGGCTGCTCAGACCCTGGTCCATGAGCCGGAAGTATTCCTCCCGTTCACGGACCAGGGCCTTGCGTCCCCGAGACACCGTCCGGTCCCTCCGGATCTCGAACATCGCACCCCTTGAGCTGGGGTGTTGCATCGATCCCTAGAACCTAAGTTGTCACAGGGGGCCGCAGTCGAGTTCCGCGGTGTCACACGGTCACCGGTAGATCTTTCCGGGCTCGGGGGCGCCCGGGTAGAGGAGCTCGGACACGGTGACGAAGGTGTAGCCGCGTGCGGCGAGCGCTTCCAGGATGGTGGGCATCGCGGGCACGGTGCCCAGGTGCAGCGGGTGGAGCAGAATGATTCCGTCGCGATCGGCGCCATCGAGGACCCGCCTGGCTATCAGCGCCGGGTCGCTCGTCTCATAGTCCTTCGCGGTGACCGTCCACAGGACCTGCGCCAGCCCCAGCTCCTGCGAGATCTCAGAAACGCGGTCATCGGTGCGGCCCTCCGGCGGCCGCATCAGCGTGGGCTTCCTGCCGGTGATGTCAGAGATGGCCCGCCCGGTGCGGTTCAGCTCATCGCGGACCTGCCCATCGGAGACCTCGGTCAGCCGCGGGTGGGTCCAGGTGTGGTTCCCGATCTCATGCCCGGCAGCCGAGATCCGCCGCACCACGTCCGGATACTCATGAATGCGTCTGCCTTCGAGGAAGAAGGTCGACGGAGCCTTGTACTGGTCCAGGATGTCCAGCAGCCTGTCGGTCGGCTCACCGGGGTTGCCGTCGAACGTCAGCGCAATGCACTTCGCTGTCCGGCAGTCCACCCGCCCCGGCACCTTGCTCGCCTGCGCCGCAGCCCGGTCGCGCACCTCGCGCGGGGACAACGTGTGCATCGCGGACGCCCGGATGGCGATCACTGTTCCGACCGCGGCCGTCACCACAGCCGCGGTCAGGAGTATCAGCAGGCGAGGCCGCTTCTTCACAAAATCCACCCGGGAAGCCTACCCACTGATCGTTTCCGAATGATCTCCGGAGGCGGCGCAGGCAGATGATGCCGCAGGCCGGCCCCGAGCAGGGCCTCGTTCAGGTTGCCCGTCGCGGTGTTGCCGATGGCTCCGGCGCGGCAGCCCGCCAACCGCACTGGCGGGTGGTCGCCCTGACCGGCCGGTAGCGTCTACGGCGGGTGGCCGTCCCACCGGGCTGCCGCGGTCAAGGCACGGCACGGCACGGGAAGCAGGGCGCCAATGCGCCAGGGCGAGACCTGCGGCGGTTCCGTCAGGTCACGTTCACCCGGTTGCGCACCAAATATGGCGAATCGTCATCATGTGGCTACGCTGTGTGGCTGTGCAGGGACAGGTGGGCAGTCCGAAGCAGCGCAGGTGGGTAGTCGCCGTGCTGCTGGGTGCCGCGCTGTTCGCTGCCTCGCATCTGCTCGTGTGCGCCACGCACGAGGTCGCGGAGAGTGTGCACCTGCCCCGGGCCGACATGGCCGCGGGGTTCGCCGGCCCGAGTGGGCACCCGGTCGTCCTCGGCACTGTCGCGTCAGGGGTGGTCCTTGCCGCTTCGGTGCCGCACCTGCCTCCAGCGGAGCGGTACTCGCTGACCGATTCCTGCTGCCGAGGCGGTGAGCTTGGGCTTCCTGTCTCGCGGACCCCGGCGGCCGCCTGGAGTCTCATGGTCCTGGCACTTGCGGTCGCGGCGCTGTGCCTTCGCGGTCTCCGGCCACTGAGTGGGTCCGCGGCCCCGGCGCGGGGCAGCCCCGGAAGTCGATGGCCGTCGGCCCCGTCCCTGCTCGACCTGGTCTGCGTCAGTCGCCGCTGACCGCGCCACCGCAGCGCACAGCCCCGGGGTTGATGCGGTGCGGCGCCGTGTCCTGCGCGCAGCGCTCCTCCTTGCACGGCGGACCGGGTATGCCCTCGGGTCCGCGGGAAGACCAGGCCATGCACAGCCCTGCTCACCCCCTGTCCTTGCCCGGCGGGCCGGCCGCGTTTGCGGCGTGTCCGCTCCCGGACCCGGCCGCCACGGCCCGTAGCGCCGCCCACTTGGTGGGCAACACGCCGGTGCTGTGGATCGCGGAGCCGTTCACCTGTGACCAGCGCGGTTTCTTCGCGAAGCTGGAGGGCTGCAATCCCGGCGGGATCAAGGACCGTGCGGCCCTGCACATGGTCGGCGCAGCCCGTGAGCGCGGCGATCTCGCCCCGGGGGCGCCGATCGTGGAGTCCACCTCCGGCACCCTCGGTCTCGGCCTGGCCCTGGCCGGAATCGCGTATGGGCACCCCGTAACCGTGGTCGGCGATCCCGGCATGGAGCCGTTGATCGTCCACCAACTCCGGGCGTACGGCGTGGACGTGGTGCTGGTCGACCGGCCGCATCCGGTCGGAGGCTGGCAGCAGGCCCGCCGCGAAGGGGTCCGCGCCCTGCTGGAGGCCGTGCCGGGAGCCTGGTGCCCGGACCAGTACCACAACCCCGACAACACGGCTGCCTACACCGGCCTGGGCCTCGAACTGGCGCTGCAGCTCGGACGCATCGAGGTGCTGGTCGCGGCGGTGGGCACCGGCGGGCACTCCGCCGGGGTCGCCCGCACCCTGCGGATGCTCCACCCCGGCCTGGAGGTGGTCGGCGTCGACTCCATCCACTCCACCGTCTTCGGCCAGCCCGCCGGCCCCCGCCTGATGCGCGGCCTGGGCAGCAGCATCCATCCGCGCAACGTCGACCACCAGGCGTTCAACGAGGTCCACTGGGTCGCCCCCAACGAGGCCGTGTGGGCCTGCCGGGCTCTGGCCCGGCACCACTACGCCAGCGGCGGCTGGTCGGTCGGCGCAGTCGCCCTGGTCGCCCGCTGGCTCGCCCGCACCCGCTCCGCGGGCACCCGCATCGCGGCGGTCTTCCCCGACGGCGTCCACCGCTACACCCACACCGTCTACAACGACATCTACTGCCGAGAACACGACCTTCTCAACCGGCCGCCCGCGCCGGACCCCGACGAGATCAGCCATCCCAGCGAGCGCACCGCCGAGCGCTGGACCCGCTGCCCGCACCCCACAGGGACACCGGCCATCCCCGCCCCGCCACCCATGACCGCACACACGCCGAGCGCGCCCGCCGCAGCCACCGACTCCGCAGCCCCAGCGCAGGGTGTGCGGTGAACGGCACACTGATGCGGCAGGTCCGCTCCTTCAACGGGGTCGTCCGGATGCTGATGGTGCAGCAGTTCACCATCAACACGGCCTTCTACATGCTCATGCCCTACCTTGCCGCCCACCTCGCCGACGGCCTGGGCATGGCCGCCTGGGCCGTGGGCCTGGTCCTCGGCGTGCGCAACCTCTCCCAGCAGGGCCTGTTCCTGATCGGCGGCACCCTGACCGACCGACTGGGGTGCAAACGCGTCATCGTGGCCGGGTGCGCGCTGCGCACCGCCGGGTTCGCCGCCCTGGGATTCGGCAGCTCACTGCCGCTGCTGGTGGCGGCCTCGGCGATGACCGGCTTCGCGGGGGCGCTGTTCAACCCCGCCGTACGTGCCTACCTGGCCGCTGAGGCGGGCGAGCAGCGCGTGGACGCCTTCGCCGCATTCAATGTGTTCTACCAGGCGGGGATGTTCGCCGGCCCCCTGGTCGGCCTGGCCCTGCTCGCCTTCGACTTCCGGGCGGTGTGCGTGGTGGCCGCCGCGCTGTTCGCCGTCCTGACCGCGGTCCAAGTGCGCATGCTGCCCGACCGCCTCCCCGCCGCGGGAGCCGCACCGGAGGCCGAACCCGGACGTGGCAGCGTGTTGGCGGATTGGCGGCAGGTGATCTCCAACCGGCCGTTCCTGCTGTTCTCCGCCGCGATGATCGGGTCCTACGTCCTGTCGTTCCAGGTCTACCTCTCCCTGCCGCTGCAGGCGCAGGAGAGCGCGGGTCGTCACGGGCGGGCGGTCACCAGTGCCCTGTTCGCCGTCTCCGCCCTGGTCGCCGCCGTCGGACAGGTACGGATCACCGCCTGGGCGAAGGCGCGCTGGAGCCCGGAGCAAGCCCTGACGCGGGGACTTGCGGTCATGGGCGCGGCGTTCGCCCCGCTCCTGCTGGCCGGCCCCCTGGCAGGACTGGGCGCGGGCGGAACCGGGCGGATGCTCGCCCTGGTGCCGCTGTTCGGCTGCGCGGTCCTCCTCGCGCTGGGGACCGCGACGGTCTACCCCTTCGAGATGGACACCGTGGTCTCCCTCGCCCGTGGACGCCTGGTCGCCACCCACTACGGTCTGTACAACACCGTCTCCGGCGTGGGTATCGCGCTCGCCAACCCCGCCACCGGAGCCCTGTGGGATGCCTCGCACGCTGCCGGGCACCCGGCCTGGCTGTGGAGTGCCCTCACCGCGACCGGCCTGCTGTGCGCGCTGGGCATGAGCCTGCTGGCCCGCACCGGGCGACTGCACGACGCCCGCGAAGCCCAACTCGCAGCCGCGTGAACGCGCACCCTGGTCCGTGCCCGCCTACGTCCAGGCGAAAGAGCTCGCCGATGCCCGCCGCACCAAGCAGAAGCTGTGCGGACTGCTGGCCGCCCGACACAGGAACGCGCATCGCGCACACCGTTTGAACAGCACCCAGTAGTGCCAGAACACCCCCACGTGCTGAGGAACGCGCCCTCCGCGCGGCAGGAATGGGGCCGTGACCGATGACATCGGCACTCCGAGACCGGCGGTCGACCGTCACGGGGCCCGCAACTCGGCAGACGTTGTGCGAGCAGCGGTGGCGGGCCGTGAACGCGCCCCACCTCGTCGCTCTCCTTCGCGCCGGAGCCCGCTTCGAGGGCGGCCGCCTTGTCGAACGCCCCGAGACCCTCGCGGCCTGATCGAAGCCGCGAGGAGCGGGCCGGCCGGCGTGGGACTACTGCACGCGGGATGGCTGCCCGGTGCTGGCGCGCAAGGCTCGCGTGAACCACGTGAACACCGGAGCCAGGCTGGGCGGGACGGGCCATCCGTTGATGACTGCGAGCAGGTGCCAGTAGCGTTCCGCGCGGGGGTCGCCGGCGATCTCCAGGCGGGTCAGCAGCCAGTGGCGCAGGTCGGCGTCGTCGGCGCGGCTGAAGGTCTGCGCATAGCGGGCGGTGAGAGCGTCGATGACGGGTGCGGCCTCGGCCGAGGCCGGGGCGATGCCGGCATCGAGCGCCCGACCGACGCTGTCCCGAACGGCCTCGGTGAGGTCGTGGTGCAAACCGGTGACATCCCCCTGGGCGCGCTCGGCCGCCTGGTACTGCGCCATGCGGCGCACGGCCGCCCGGAAGTCGGGATCCTGGGTGAGCTCGGCGAGTTCCACCCAGGCGTCGACCTGCTCGGGCTCGGGGTCGTCCGGCAGTTCGGGCATGGCCGAGCGCATCATGTCGACGAAGTCGGCGTTGGCGTCGAGTCCGCCGAACGTGTCGTCGATGAAGTCGGTGATCAGGCGTCGGCGTTCGTCGTCGGAAAGCTTGGCGAGCTTGTGCACGAGGTCCATCTCCTCGGGGCTGGAGCCGCGTTTGGCCACCGCGCGCAACACAGCGCGCCGCAGTCGCAGGGTGCGGATCTGCACCTCCAGGGCATCGGCGTGTGCGGCCGCGACCTCGGGCACGGAGACCTCCCGGTCCAGCACCTGCCGGATGACGGCAAGGTCGAGTCCCAGGTCACGCAGGGTGCGCACCAGATCCAGACGCGTGAGCGCGCCGATGTCGTAGAGCCGGTAGCCAGCCGGGCTGCGGTCTGTCGGCGGCACGATCCCGGCATCGGAGTAGAACCGGATGGTCTTGACCGTCAGCCCGGTCCGCCGGGCCAGGTCACCGATCGTGAAGAGCGTGTCGCCGTCCATGCCCTCACTCTCGTGCCTCCCCCTACGGGAGACTCAAGCGTCCCTCTCCCCGCTGGGTCGCATCCACATTGACGGGCCCGCCAGTCGTTGTCGCCGGCACCTTCGTGAACGCGACCCGGTCCGACTGCGCAGAGCTGCGAACCGGCCGCTTGCCCCGGCTCCACACAGATGCGTGGGCGTCGCGGAACCCCGGTCGGAGCGGTGCCTTCATCGTTGCTGCGCGAGAACGTCCCGCAGCACGTCGGCGATCGTGGTGCGGGCCAGCCCCTTCCGGATCTCCTCCTCGAGTTCGCTGTACACCACCTGCAGGGCCGGCCGGATTCCGAAGCCGACCGGGCAGTCGGCGTTCGGCGGCGTGTGGTGCATGCCGAACGGACCCCCGCCTTCCACGGCCAGGTACACCTCCAGCAGCGTGATGTCCTCGGGCTCCCGCGCCAGAACCCAGCCCGCTCCCGCCCCCCTCTTGGACTGCACCAGTCCGGACTTCCGGAGATCGCCCAAACACCGGCGGATCACCACGGCGTTGGTGTTGACGCTCCCCGCAATGCGCTCGGAGGTCGCGACCTCGTTGTTCTGCCGGTCGAGAGACATCCAGGTCAGCACATGGATGGCGATCGTCATTCTGCTGTTGGCACTCACTTCGTTCTCCTCCCTGTCCGGCGAGGCGATCCGACCGCCGATCTCCGCCCATCCATCCGCATACGGGATGCATTGTAACAGACAATGTTACATGACCGCGGGCCGCTGCCCGACCTGCGGAAAGACCATCGCCCCAGCCCTCCCCCTTCGGGCTGTGACCACATCGGCGTACCGTCCGCGACGCTTCGGGGCGATGCCTTGGGCGAACCCGGAACCCCTGGACTCGCTCGCGACACCACACCCAGGCCACCGCGTCATGCCGCGGACCGGTTCACTCAAGCGGCAGGAAGGGCCGATCGCACCCGCCCCTGCGGGGAGCGAGGGACCGCCGAGCCTGTCGTGCTTGTCGTGTCGGCAGGGTCGCCCGGCTCCCCGGAGGCACGTGTCGGCGGTCACGCCGGTACGCCTGGCGGCACGGGCACTCGACAGGAGGCGCCCCGGCGGTGTAACAATAGTGATTACATCGACGGTCCGCGGCCGGGGTTCCCCGACCGCGGGATGCCCTCCGATCCCTGCAGCAGGCATGCAACGGGCGTGCGCCTGGCCGGCAATGGCAGCGCCGTCACCTCCATCGAACCCTGACATACGCACCCCTCTCCCGGGATCGCTCGCATGCGGGTCGGCAGAGCGGGGTCTTCGCGCCGGATGATGTAACAGAAATTGTTACTTCTCTGGAGCGTTCACACCTATCGCGACTTGGAGAACCACACCATGGGACAGCTTGACGGCAAGACAGCCATCATCACAGGCGGCACCAGCGGCATCGGCCTGGCCACCGCCCAGCGCTTCGCCGCGGAGGGCGCGCACGTGTTCATCACCGGCCGCCGCCAGGAGGTGCTGGACGCCGCCATCGCGCAGATCGGCCCGCGCGCCACCGGCGTCCGCAGCGACGTGGCCGACCTGGCCGACCTCGACCGGCTCTACGAGACCGTCGCGCAGCAAGGACGCCGCATCGACGTGCTGTACGCCAACGCCGGCGGTGGCGAGTTCGCCACCCTGGAGCAGGTCACCGAGAAGCACTTCGACGAGACCTTCGGCAACAACGTCCGGGGCATGCTCTTCACCGTCCAGAAGGCGCTGCCGCTGCTGAACGACGGAGCCTCGGTGATCCTCGCCGGATCCACCGCCGCGACCTCGGGCGCCGAGGCCTTCGGTGTCTACGCCGCCTCCAAGGCCGCCATCCGCTCCTTCTCCCGTACGTGGGCCAACGAGCTCAGGGGTCGTGGGATCCGCGTGAACACCCTCGTCCCCGGGCCCATCACCACCCCCGGCAACGCCGGCCTGGCCCCCAACGCCGAGGAGGCCGCCAAGCTGCACGCCTTCTTCGCCAGCCAGGTGCCCCTGGGCCGCATGGGCCGCCCCGAGGAGGCCGCCGCCGCAGCCCTCTTCCTCGCGTCGGACCAGAGCAGCTTTGTCACCGGCACCGAACTGTTCGTCGACGGCGGCCTCAACCAGGTCTGACGCGGCGGCGGGCCTCCCCGCCGCCGCGAAGGGCACCCGCCGCAGAGCGGGGCCCCAGTCGGTCACCGCAGACGACATCTGCGGTGACCGACCCCCGCATCCCTCCCAGCCGCCGGGGCGAGGCCACTCTCGGAGCGGACCACGCAGGAGGCCCGCCCGCCCCGGGCGGGCCTCGTTGACGTTGTATGCGTGACGACAACTCCCTTGTGGCGACGGTTTTTTCAGGGTTATCGCCGCTGGTCATCGATGATGTGGTGGACGACGGCGAGGTGATCCGGGTTGCGGCCCGGACTCGGGATGTGGCCGTTCCCTGCCCGATGTGCGGGGTACCGACGGGGAAGGTGCACGGATACCACGGGCGCATGGTGGAAGATGGGCCGGTGGACGGCCGCCGCGTTGTGGTACGCCTACGGGTGAGGCGCCTGGTCTGTCCGGTCCTGGGCTGCTCACGACAGACCTGCCGCGAGCAGGGGCTGCTGGAGCGCCTTCAACGCCGCACCATGCGCTTGACCAGCCAGATATCGAGGGTGGTCAAGGAGTTGTGCGGCCGACCGGCTGCCCGGCTCGCCCGTTTCTGGCTATCGAGAGCACCTGCGCACGCGACGCGCGGCCGAGCCCGGTGTGCCCGTCACCCACCTCCTGCATGAGATCAGGGAGCTGGGCTGCACCGGCAGCGCCAACCTGCTGGTCCGCCAGCTCAACCAGGGCCGCGCCGAAGGCGACCGAACCGGGACAACCCCCCGACGTCTCACCCGGCTCCTGCTCACCCGCCCCGAACACCCGCGGACCAAAGACACCGACCTGCCCCGCCTCCTCACCGCAGCAGGCCCCGAGATGACCGCACTGGCCCAGCTCACCTGCGAGTTCGCCGCACTGCTGCCCGCTGCCCAGGACAACGACAACAAGCTCACCCAGTGGATCGCCATCGTCCGCACCACGGACCTGCCCCACCTGCATGGTTTCTGCAACGGCCTCGAACTCGACCGCGCCGCCGTCAACGCCGGCCGGACCCTGCCCTGGAGCAACGGCCGCACGGAGGGCGTCAACACCCGCACCAAGCGGACCATGCGGCAGATGCACGGCCGTGCAGGCTTCGAGCTCCTCCGCCACCGCATCCTGCTCAGGACATAACCATGCAACGTCACCACCAACTACGAAACAGAGCCGTTGGCTGGACAGACCCTCGACTGGATGGCGCCGGGGGCAGGCGGTCGAACGTGTCTTCCGCCTACCCCTCCCATCCGGAGCGCGGGCCGAGCCCATGCCTTTCGGCAGGTGTCACCCGTTGTTCTGTCGCCCGGCTCCACGCACGTCACGTGCCGGGTAGAACGCGTTGATTTCTTCGATGATGCGCTGCGGAGCCTCTTCTGCCAGCCAGTGCCCCGAGCCGGCCACCTCCACGCCGGTCGCGGAAGGCGAGGCGCCCTGCGCCCCGGCGAGCATCACATTGAGGAATCCCTCCTCGCTGATCATCCTCACGGGAATGGTCAGCGGCTTCTGCTGCAGTCGCTTGTTGTCGATCTCGTCCTGGTTCCAGTAGCGGTAGAACTCGAACCCGCCGTGGAGCACCTGCGGCCGCGAGTAGGTGCGGACGTACTCCTTGACGGCACCCGGCGACGGGATGGCGTGAGGCGAGTGCGAGAACGTCGGGTAGAAGTAGCCGAAGAACTGCTTCTCACGGCCGGTCACGAGCTGCTCGGCAAGCGGCGACTGCTGGTTGAACAGGAAGTGGAAGGACACGTTGCTGAAGTCAGCGAAGCGCAGGTTCTTGCCGACCAGAGGGAAGTCGATCATGAAGAGTCCACTGACCTGCTGACGGTATTCGGCGGCAAGGGGGTAGGCGACGCCGGCGCCGATGTCATGGGCTACGAGCTCCACACCGTGGCGCTTGCCGATCCGGTCGAGCAGATCGTGCACGTAGGTCGCCATGGTCGCGGCGGCGTAGTTCGACGGCGCTCCGGTCGAGTCCCCCAGGCCCGGCAGGTCGAGGGCGATGACCGTCCGCCCGGGAAGGAGCTTCGGCATGATCCCTCGGTACGCGTACCAGTTCTCGGGCCAGCCGTGAAGCAGGACCATGGTTTGCGGGCCGCTGCCGCCGATGACGTAGTGCATCTGTATTCCGTCGACGGTGGTGAAGCAGTGACGGAATTCCCTGTTGAACGCTGCGTCCTTGCGGGTTGCGGAGTCGTAGCCGCGGCTCTTCGGCCTCTCCGGAGCTGCGCAGGCCGGCGCGCGGGATGCGGACGGCTTTCCGCTGGCAGCGGCGTTCGCAAGGTTCGGGAGGACCAGGGCGGCGAGGGCCACGAGGCCGGCGAGGATCCCCAGGAGTCTTTTCTGATTCTTGTGCACGAAAGTACCTCGGTGTTTGCTGTTCTGCCCGGCCGCTGAGACGTGGGCACTTGCGCACTTGCTCAAAGGCCGTGGTCCGGTTGACGCACCGGCCCACAGACGTAGGCGCCAGGCCCTGCATCGCGGTCACAGCCCTGGCGTACGCCGTCAGGTGGTGCTGCCCATTCGAGGGGCGCCAGTCATGGAGCCTGCGGGCTGAGCGACTGTCGAAGCCGCTTAATTATTGACCGCTCCGTCCATAACTTACCCCATATGGACGAACCGGTCAAGAAAACGTACTGGCCACATGTCGCGCCCTCGGAAGTTTGATGAGCAGCAAGTCCTGAACACCGCACCCTGGAGCGATTCTGGTCCGGCGGGTGTACCGGCACGCGCATGGACGACCTTGCTGAGGCCACCGGCCGCGGCAAGGAGAGCCTTTACGGCGCGTTCGGCGGGAAGCAGCAGCTGTTCCACCACGTGTTCGACGAGTACTGCGGCTCAGTCCTCGACGCCACCGGCCAGCAGCTGCGGCAGCGACGAAGACGCGTACGCGCGGCTGTCCGCCCACGTGTACGCCGTAGCGTCGGCAACCGCCGCGGACACCGCCCGCTGGGGCTGCCTGCCGGCCAAGGGCACGGCCGAGCCGGCCGAACACGGCCCGACTGTGGCCGAACGGGCCCACGCCACCGTCGAAGCGGTGCACGCACTACTCACGAACGACATCGCAGCCTGGCAGCGCAACGGTGACCTCGCCTCGGACGCGGATCCGGGCAAGTGGCCGCACTGACGCTCACCGTCCTGCGTGGCATCGAGGCACTGGGCAGAGCCGGGATGAGCGAGGAGACGCCGGCGGACGTAGCTCGGACCGCGCTGGCGGCACCACCCCGCCCGACCGGCTGAAGGCCGTTGGGGTTGCACCTTCCTGGATTTCGACGCATTCGTTTGCCTGGAGCGCCGATTCCGGGGGCGGGGTCTGCGCGGGCACGGATGAGGCCGCCGAGAGGTCATTTCGCTGCCGTTCTTCGCGGCCTGGAAGCACTCCTCGATGACACAGCGTGCGCCAGCGACATGGACGAGCTCAGTGACGGTTCGTGCGGGCCGGGGCGTACGCCCGGGAGCAGGCGACCTCGTGGGCTGGGCCAGGACTCACCGGTGGTGGGGTCGGATCCTCACCGTCGTACGCGGCGACGGCGAGCAGTCGGGCCGCGGCCCAGTCGTAGACCCGCGGGCGCTTGGAACCTTCAGCGCACGAGATCCGCTCCCAACCCATCGGCGTCCTGTGTCGAGCGAATCAGCAGAGTGGCTCTCCGGTCGCGCTCACGGCGCCCGCTTCCCGGCCGCGCATCCCACTTCGGCCGCAGGACAGCCGTGTGCCGGTCCGAGGCCGTCCTCGACGGGGATCAGTCGCGGGACAGGCGCGTGAAGATCTGAGTGGCCGCGCTGAGCAGGGCGAGGGCGCCGCCGAAGGCGAAGGCTGCCGGAGCACCGTAGCCGTCGACGACCATGCCGCCGACGAGTGATCCCGCGGCGAGTGAGATCTGCAGCACGCTGACCAGGAGCGCCAGGCCGCTCTCGGGAGCGTCGGGGGTCGCGCGCAGGATCCACGTCTGCAGTGCCAGGGGCACCGCTCCGAAGGCCGCACCCCAGAGGAGGACGAGCACGACGACGGCCGGTGCCGTGCCCGTGAGGGTATTGAGCAGGACGACCGTGGCGGCGAGCAGGACGGCCGCGGTGACGTAGACCGCGCGCAGGCTGCGGCCGATGATCGCGCCGGCGGCGAAGTTTCCGGCCAGTCCTGCCACGCCGTATCCGAGGAGCACCAGCGTCACCGCGGACGAGGCGAAATGCGCCCGGTCTTCCAGGTAGGGGGTGATGTAGGTGTAGGCGGCGAAGTGCCCGAGGAACATCAGCGCGGTGGCCAGCAGGGCGATGCGGGCGGCGGGAATGCGCAGGGACGCCGTGAGCGTGGCCACGCGTATCGCGCCGGTGGGCGGCAGCGAGGGGAGTCGCAGTGCCAGAGCCACAAGGGCGAGCAGAGCGGCGCCCGCGGCGATGAAGAACGCGGTTCGCCATCCGGCGAGGTGTCCCACGAGTGCGCCGAGCGGCAGGCTGACCACGGTGCCGGCGGAGATGCCGGCGGTGATCAGCGAACTGGCGCGGTTGACCGCTTCGGCCGGCACCAGTCGGGCGGCGACGCCGGCACCCATCGCCCAGAATCCGCCGACGGCGACGCCGAGGAGGATTCTGGCCACTGCCATCACCGGCATGTTGGGGGCCAGTGCCGCCACGACGTTGGAGGCCGTGAAGGACACCGCGAGCGCGATCAGGACCTTGCGCCGGTCGAGCTTTCCCGAGGCGATGGTGAGCAGAGGCGCTGTGACGGCTGCCGTCAGGCCGGGTACGACGACGACCAGGCCCACGGTGCCGACGGAGACGTGGAGACTGGATCCGATCACGGGCAGGAGCCCGATCGGCAGGAACTCCGAGAGCACCAGCACGAAGGACATCAAGGCGACCGAAGCGACGGCCGGCCAGTTGCCTTGCGGCGAGGGTGCGGCGTGGCCTGCCGCTTCCAGCGGCTCCGGCCGGCCCACGACCGGTGCCGTGGTGGAGTGGTCACTCATGTTTCTTGTCTCCTGGACGGATCGGGGACCGTGGGTGGCCCGTGCCGCGGGGTTGCGCGGCGGCTGTGCCGCCACGATGGGACGTGAGCGGCAGAGGTCACAGCGGTGTGACCATGGAAACGAGGCGCGCGCTCGGCCCGGTGGATCGCCGGGCGGGTGACGCGCACCACAGTCGCGCGTGACCTGCTGCGTGGTCCGGTGCGGTGCCCGCCCGGTACGGCAGGATCACGCGGCAGGCGGTCCCGTCTTCCTGCAGCGGGGGGCTCTCTCGCCCCCCGCTGCGGAACGGGGGACATTCAGATCTGGTTCAGCCCACCGTCGACGTACAGTTCGGCGCCGGTGACGAAGCTGCTCTGGTCGGACGCGAGGAAGAGAGCAGCCGCGGCTGCTTCGGCGGGCTCGCCCATGCGGCCGAGGGGAACCTGCTGCGCGAAGAAGGCGTGGAGCGACTTGGCCTCTTCCTCATTGGGGGCCAGGCCGGTGATTCCCGGGGTCTTGATCGGTCCGGGCACCAGGGTGTTGACACGGATGCCACGGCCGCGCAGCTCGTTGGCCCAAGTGCGCGAGAAGGACCGGACGGCGGCCTTGGAGGCGGCATAGACGCCGAACGCCTCTCCGCCGGTGGTGGCGGCGGTGGAACCCGTGAGGATCACCGAGGCGCCGTCGTTGAGGAGCGGCAGTGCCTTCTGAACGGTGAACAGCGTTCCGCGGACGTTGATGTTGAACGTGTCGTCGAAGTGCTGCTCCGTCACCTGCTCCAGGGTTGCGAATTCCCCGCCTCCGGCGTTGGCGAAGAGCACGTCGATGCGGCGGCCCTGCTCGGCGATGACCGAGAAGAGCCGGTCGAGGTCGGTCGGGCTGGCAATATCTCCGCGGACGGCGGTGACATTCATGCCGATCTCGGCAGCGGCCGCGTCCAGCGCCTCCTGACGCCGGCCGGTGATGATCACGTGGGCGCCCTCGGCGGCGAAGCGTCGTGCCGTGGCCAGTCCGATGCCGCTGTTCGCCCCGGTGACCACGGCCACCTTGCCTGCGAGTACTTCCGTCATGACACGCCACTCCTCAGTAGTTCTTGACTGCTTCGTCCATAACGTTACCCGTTGTGGACGACGCGGTCAAGAAAGCGTATGCTCACCGTCATGGCACGACCTCGGAAGTTCGACGAGCAGCAGGTGCTGGCGACCGTGCGGGAGCGGTTCTGGGCGGGTGGGTACGCGGGGACGAGCATGGACGACATCGCCGCCGCGACCGGCCTCGGCAAAGGCAGCCTGTACGGCGCGTTCGGCGGCAAGCAGCACCTCTTCCACCGCGTGTTCGACGACTACTGCAACTCGGTCGTCGACGCCACGGCCCAGCAGCTGCGCGGCGACGACGACGACGAGAATGCGTACGCGCGGCTGTCCGCCCACGTCCACGCGGTGGCCGCGGCCACCGTCGCGGACACCGCCCAGCGCGGATGCCTGCTGGCCAAGGGCACCGCCGAGCTGGCCGAGCACGACAAGACCGTGGCCGACCGTGCCCACACGGCCATCGAAGCGCTCCACGCACTGCTGAAGGACGACATCGCCGCCTGTCAGCGCAACGGCGATCTCGACGCGAACGCAGACCCCGGACGACTGGCCGCGCTGGTGCTCTCCGTTCTGCGCGGCATCGAAGCACTGGGCAAGGCCGGAGCCGACGAGGAGATGCTGACGGACATCGCCCGCACCGCACTCGCCGTGCTGCCACGCCCCGCGAACTGACGGACCCACGTCGTCAGGGTTGCGAGAAGGGCAGGAGGGGCTTGCCATTCGGCAGGACGGCGGGACTGCCACCGAACACCCCTGACCGCCCCTCGATGCGGTGATCCTGGTGAGGCATGAAACGGGCCCGGACCCGGATCCCGGCCTGACCGGTCATCCAGCAGCCGGGCGGTGAAGTCCTCAAAGCCCAGCAGCACTTCGAGCCCGAGCGGCTGAGTCAGCCCTGCCACTCGCCACGGCCCGGGCCCCCGCATCCCATCCATGCAGCGCGGGGGCCTTTGCCGCGCCTGTCGACTACGGATTCGAGGCGCCAGGGGGCGGGTCAGACCGCCACCCGAAGCGGCACCCACATCCTCACGGTCGTAACGGGGCGCAACAGCGCGGGCGTTCTTGAGGCGGTTGAGGGTGCGCTCGACCTCGTGGCGGCGCTGGTAGCTGTCCTGGTGGAGAACCCCTGACGAGATGTGTTCCGTGATCCTTGGGTGAGTTGGTCCGATGCAGTGATGCCGTCGCGGCGCGGCCAGTGGCGGACGGAAGGATCGGCCCGTGACGTGTGACGTGTGCGGGCATGAGGCGCGACAAGTGCCGACCGCAGACTCGCGGGTGCAGGAGGCATGGGTCTGCCCCTATAGCCACGCGTGGACCGAGCTGGGTGCCCATCCGGGCTTGGTCAGCCGGTCGTCGGACGCGCCCGCGCACATGCGGTGGGAGCGCGCCGATGCCGCAGAACTGCCCACTGGCACCTCCCACGCGTACGGCTACTTCGGCACAACCTTGTGCGATATGCAGCAAGAGGGCGTGGTCCCCTCGCCCTACCGGTGGGTCCCTGACTGGGACGACGCGTGCCCGGAATGCAGGGAGGCAGCCATCGTCATCGACGGCCGCTGGCCCGTCGACGGGCGAGGCGAGAAGCGCGAGCGGCTATGTCCTGTGCCCCGCGTTCACCGGCAAGGCCCGGCGCTACCAGCCCGCTCGTACGCCGGGTAACACGCCTGCAGGACGCCGGGGCCTCGGACGGGCGGCGTGCCGACCTCTGCCGGCTACTGGAGTGCTACTGGAGTTCCATCTGCTGACCGCGGTGGTGCC
>NZ_LIQR01000106.1 GCF_001418575.1 Peterkaempfera griseoplana | reverse complement strand
CGCCGTCAGCCGGGCCACCAGCTCCTTGGACCCGACAGGCGACGCGCCCAGCCGCAGCGCCTGTGCGTGGAGGCTCTCCGGCACGTCGTAGTGATCGCGCTCGAAGCCGCGCGGCGGCACCCCCAGCCGGGCGGCGAAGGCGTGCAGCTCCTCGTACGAGACGTCGCTGACCAGGTGGGACCAGAGCTTCCCGTGCCCCGGCCAGACCGGGGGATCGATCAGGATCACGCGGCGCCCAGCCGGCCGACGGGTGCCACCACGGTGCCCTCCTTGCCGCACACCCAGTGCGGATCCGGACCCAGCTCGGGCTCCACCGCCAGGGCGTGCGGATCGCCCTCGGCCGCGTGCACGGTGCACAGCGGCCAGCGGCCGTAGGCCTCCAGCAGGGCGTCCTGGACGTCCTGGGCGACCAGGCCCAGCAGGTAGTCGACCCCTTCGGGCCACTGCTCGGCCCACCAGCGGCGGTGCGCCACCGCGTCCTCCACCAGGGAGACCACGGCGGCGTCGCAGACGTCGCGGGCGGTCAGATCGGCGAGGATGCGGGCGCGGGCGGTGTGCAGGGCCGCTTCCAACGGGGAGTCTGAGGTCTGGCCGGGCTCGGAGGACATGGCTCCCATTGTCCCTCGCGGGGGCGGCGGCTTGTCCCTCGCGGGGGCGGCGGCCCGGTCCGCCGCCCCAGGCACCGCTCAGCCGGCCCAGACGGTCTTGGCGTTGCAGAACTCACGGATGCCCAGCGCCGCCAGCTCCCTGCCGTAGCCGGAGCGCCGCACCCCTCCGAAGGGCAGCTGGGGATAGGACGCGACCATCCCGTTGATGAAGACCGCTCCGGCCTCCAGCTCGGTGGTGAAGTACTCCTGCTCCTCGGGGTCCGCGGTCCAGGCGGCCGATCCCAGGCCGAAGGGGGTCGCATTGGCGACCTCCACCGCCTCCTCGGCCGAGCCGACCCGGTAGAGGGAGGCCACCGGGCCGAAGACCTCCTCCTGGGCGATCCGCATCCCCCCGGTGATGCCCGACAGCACGGTCGGCGGGTAGAACCAGCCCGGTCCGTCGGGCCGCTCCCCGCCGCAGAGCACGGTGGCCCCGGCGCCCACGGCGTCCGCGACCAGCTCCTCCACGTCGGTGCGGCCCTGCTCGGTGGCGAGCGGCCCGATCTCGGTGGCCTCGTCCATGGGGTCGCCGACCTTCAGGACGCACATCCGCCCCGCGAACTGCTGGGCGAAGTCGTCGTAGACGTCCGTGTGCACGATGAACCGCTTGGCGGCGATGCAGGACTGCCCGTTGTTCTGGACGCGCGCCGTGACCGCGGTCTCCACGGCGGCGGCCAGGTCCGCGGAGGGCATCACGATGAACGGGTCGCTGCCGCCCAGTTCCAGCACCGTCTTCTTGATCTCGTCGGCGGCGACCGCCGCCACCGCGCGCCCGGCCGGCTCGCTGCCGGTGAGGGTCGCGGCCGCCACCCGGGGGTCGCGCAGCACGGCCTCCACCGCGCCGGACCCGATCAGCAGGGTCTGGAAGCAGCCCTCTGGGAAGCCCGCCCGGAGGAAGAGGTCCTCCAGGTAGAGCGCGGTCTGCGGGACGTTGGAGGCGTGCTTCAGCAGTCCGGTGTTGCCGGCCATCAGCGCGGGGGCGGCGAACCGCACCACCTGCCAGAGCGGGAAGTTCCAGGGCATCACGGCGAGCACCACGCCCAGCGGCTGCCAGCGGGTCTCCGCCCGGGACGCCTTGACCGCCGAGGCGTCCGGCAGCGGCTCCGGCGCCAGGAACCCCTCCGCGTGGTCGGCGTAGAAACGCATCGCGACGGCGCACTTGGCCGCCTCGGCGCGGGCCTGCGCCAGCGGCTTGCCCATCTCGGCGGTCATGGTGCGGGCGATCTCCTCCCGCTCTGCGTCCAGCAGGTCGGCGGCGCTGCGCATCCTGGCCGCCCGCTCGGCGAAGGAGGTGCGCCGGTGGGCGAGGTAGGCGTCGTGGGCGCGGCCGATGCGGGCCCTGACCTCCTCGCTGCCCAGCGCTTCAAAGGACTTGAGCGTCTCCCCGGTGGCGGGGTTCACGGATGCGATGGCCATGGCGGTCCGTCCTCCTCTGAGCGGGTGTCCGGAAGCCTCCTTCCCGATGGGCGGACGGTGAAGCGCCGCCATCGGACGGTGAGGCCGCGCGGCACGGTGAGGCGCCGCCGTCGGACGGGCGCCACCGCCGGCCGTACGCCCGGGAACCTCGCGGCGCCGCCCCGTCCCACGAGGTCCGCGGCGCCGGCCGGGAGAACGCCGAAGGGCGGCCCCCCGGTGTGGGGGGCCGCCCTTCGGTCAGCTCAGGACCTGCTGATCCGCGAGGATCAGAAGTCCATGTCACCGCCCGGCATGCCGCCGCCGGCCGGGGCAGCGGCCTTCTCCGGCTTGTCGGCGATGACGGCCTCGGTGGTGAGGAAGAGCGCGGCGATGGAGGCCGCGTTCTGCAGCGCGGAGCGGGTGACCTTGGCCGGGTCGATGATGCCCGAGCCGATCAGGTCGACGTACTCACCGGTGGCGGCGTTGAGGCCGTGGCCGGCGGGCAGGTTCCGCACCTTCTCCACCACGACGCCGCCCTCGAGGCCGGCGTTGACGGAGATCTGCTTGATCGGGGCCTCGAGCGCCACCTTGACGATGTTGGCGCCGGTGGCCTCGTCGCCCTCGAGCTCCAGCTTCTCGAACGCCACGCCGGCCTGCAGCAGGGCGACGCCACCACCGGCGACGATGCCCTCCTCGACGGCGGCCTTGGCGTTGCGCACCGCGTCCTCGATGCGGTGCTTGCGCTCCTTGAGCTCCACCTCGGTGGCCGCGCCGGCCTTGATGACGGCGACGCCGCCGGCCAGCTTGGCGAGGCGCTCCTGGAGCTTCTCGCGGTCGTAGTCCGAGTCGGAGTTCTCGATCTCGGCGCGGATCTGGTTCACGCGGCCCTGGATCTGGTCCGCGTCACCGGCACCGTCGACGATCGTGGTCTCGTCCTTGGTGATGACGACCTTGCGGGCGCGGCCCAGCAGCTCCAGACCGGCGTTCTCCAGCTTGAGGCCGACCTCCTCGGAGATGACCTGGCCACCGGTGAGGATGGCGATGTCGCCGAGCATGGCCTTGCGGCGGTCGCCGAAGCCCGGGGCCTTGACGGCGACGGACTTGAAGGTGCCGCGGATCTTGTTGACCACCAGGGTCGACAGGGCCTCGCCCTCGACGTCCTCGGCGATGATCAGCAGCGGCTTGCCGGACTGCATGACCTTCTCGAGGATCGGCAGCAGGTCCTTGACGGAGCTGATCTTGGAGTTGGCGATCAGGATGTAGGGGTCGTCGAAGGACGCCTCCATCCGCTCCAGGTCGGTGGCGAAGTACGCCGAGATGTAGCCCTTGTCGAAGCGCATGCCCTCGGTGAGCTCCAGCTCCAGACCGAAGGTGTTGCTCTCCTCGACGGTGATGACGCCTTCCTTGCCCACCTTGTCCATCGCCTCGGCGATGAGCTCGCCGATCTGGGTGTCGGCGGCGGAGATGGAGGCGGTGGAGGCGATCTGCTCGCGGGTCTCCACGTCCTTGGCCTGCTCGAGCAGCTGGGCGGAGACGGCCTCGACGGCCTTCTCGATGCCGCGCTTGAGGGCCATCGGGTTGGCGCCGGCGGCGACGTTGCGCAGACCCTCGCGGACGAGCGCCTGGGCGAGCACGGTGGCGGTGGTGGTGCCGTCACCCGCGACGTCGTCCGTCTTCTTGGCGACCTCCTTGACGAGCTCCGCACCGATCTTCTCGTACGGGTCCTCGAGCTCGATCTCCTTGGCGATGGAGACACCGTCATTGGTGATCGTGGGGGCGCCCCACTTCTTCTCAAGGACGACGTTGCGGCCCTTGGGGCCCAGCGTGACCTTGACGGCGTCGGCGAGCTGGTTCATCCCGCGCTCGAGGCCGCGGCGCGCTTCCTCGTCGAACGCGATGATCTTGGCCATGTGAAGTGGTCCTCCCGGACGGGGGTGGCATGCTCCGGACCGCGAAGGTGCCCGCGACGGACGGCTCCTGGCCGCGTGGGTCCTTTCCCCACCGCCCCGGAGACCTCACCGACCCGGTCCGCTGTCACTCTCAAGCTCAGAGTGCTAACGCAATGATTAGCACTCTGCCTACGAGAGTGCAAGCGACTGTCCCGATCCGCCGCACATGGCTGCGGGCCCGCACCCCCGGGTGGGGGTGCGGGCCCGCGAAGACCGTGTGGAGCACTGGCCGGGTCCGTCTCGGCGCTGTGGTGGTCACAGCCGCCGGGGTGTATCGGTCCGGGCGCTTCTCCGGTCGATAGCCGTGGTCGGTCGAGACGCCGGCCGGTCAGCCTGCAGCGAGCCGGACCATGTCCGCCTGCGGGCCCTTCTGACCCTGCGAGATCTCGAACTCGACCCGCTGGCCCTCCTCGAGGGTGCGGTAGCCGTCCATCTGGATCGCGCTGTAGTGGACGAACACGTCCGCACCACCGTCGACCGCGATGAAGCCGTACCCCTTCTCCGCGTTGAACCACTTGACGGTGCCCTGAGCCATTCCAAACTCCCCTAGTACTGGCCCTTTCACGGACCCGCACTCCGCGGACCCGGGACGGCCCTATCACCACAGCCCCCCGAGGCGGTGCCCGAGCGGGTGAACAGGTCGACCGCGGCTGAATGTATCCGCATCGATGCCCTGTGCAACAGGTCAAATGGACGAGAATTCAGGAAGGAAGCTGTCGGATATTACCGGGCAAATACCCCATTCATCGGCAATACGGGCCGGACATAGGGGACTTTTGCGACAATTTGCGCCCGAAATTCTGACGCGGTCCGAACAGAAGGGCACACGTCCGGGCGTCGCCGTCTCAGGGAGCGGACGAGCGAACGGACAGCAGGGCGGAGCTGCGCACCAGGAATGCGCTGAAGGTTTGGAACACACGGCGGCGGCGCAGAAAGAAGTGGGGTCGCCCCGTGTACCGCAGAACGGAGCGCCGCTGCCCGGAGCCACTGTATCGCGCTTCCGGCATTCAAACGTGCCCGGGCCACACGATCCTCACAGCCCTCCGGCCGAGTGTGCAAAAAAAAACGGGCGCCGCCCCACGAATCGTTCGTGGAGCGGCGCCTTTCCGTCCGGCAGGGGCCCCGTTCGCCCTGGCGGGTGTGCCGCCCGGAGTCCGGGCGGCACCGTGCGGCAGGAGCGGTTCAGCAGCCGCCGGCGACGGCCGGGATGATGGAGATCCCGATGCCGTCGGGGGTGGCGGTGCCCAGGCCGTCGGCGAAGCGCACGTCGTCGTCGTTCACATAGACGTTCACAAAGCGGCGCAGCTTGCCGGCGTCGTCCAGCAGCCGGGCCCGGATGCCGGTGTGGTTGGCCTCCAGGTCGTCGATGACCTCGGCGAGGGTCTTGCCCTCGGCGGTCACCTCGGCCGCGCCGTCGGTGTAGGTGCGCAGGATGGTGGGGATGCGGACGTTGACGCTCATGCGAGGCCAGCCTCTCGGAACGAAGCAAGGGTGGGGCGGATGGTCGCGGTCGGACCGGTGCCGGCGACCGCGTCCAGGGTCTTCAGGCCGTCGCCGGTGTTGAGCACCACGGTCTCGGCGGCGGGGTCGAGGAGGCCCTTGGCCAGCAGCTTGCGGAGCACGCCGACGGTGACGCCGCCCGCGGTCTCGGCGAAGATGCCCTCGGTGCGGGCCAGCAGCCTGATGGAGTCGACCACCTCGGCGTCCGAGACGTCCTCCACCGCGCCGCCGGTGCGGCGGGCGATGTCCAGGACGTAGGGGCCATCCGCGGGGTTGCCGATCGCCAGCGACTTGGCGATGGTGTCCGGCTTCACCGGGCGCACCACGTCGTGGCCGGCCTTGTAGGCGGCGGCGACGGGCGAGCAGCCGGTGGCCTGGGCGGCGAAGATCTTGTACGGCTTGTCCTCGACCAGCCCGAGCGCGATCAGCTCCTTGAGGCCCTTGTCGATCTTGGTGAGCTGGGAGCCGGACGCCACCGGGATGACCAGCTGGTCCGGCAGCCGCCAGCCGAGCTGCTCGCAGATCTCGTACGCCAGGGTCTTGGAGCCCTCGGCGTAGTAGGGGCGCAGATTGACGTTGACGAAGCCCCAGCCCTCGCCGACCGGGTCGCCGATGAGCTCCGAGCAGAAGCGGTTGACGTCGTCGTAGGAGCCCTCGATCGCCACCAGCTCGCCGCCGTAGACCGCGGCCATCACGACCTTGCCGGCCTCCAGGTCGTGCGGGATGAACACGCACGAGCGGAAGCCCGCACGGGCGGCCGCGGCGCCGACCGCGCCGGCCAGGTTGCCCGTGGAGGAGCAGGAGAGGGTGGTGAAGCCGAAGGTGCGGGCCGCCTGGACGGCGATGGCCACCACCCGGTCCTTGAAGGAGTGGGTGGGGTTACCGGAGTCGTCCTTGATGTGCAGGCCGCCGGTGATGCCCAGCTCCGCGGCCAGGTTGTCGGCCTTGACCAGCTTGGTCCAGCCCGGGTTCAGACCGGGGTGGGAGGCCACGTCGGCGGGGACGGGCAGCAGCGGGGCGTAGCGCCAGATGTTGGTGGGGCCGGACTCGATCTGCTTGCGCAGGGCCTCGGGGTCGCCGCTGGGGAGTTCGTAGGCGATCTCCAGCGGCCCGAAACACTCGGGACAGGCGAAGCTTGGTCCCAGCGGGGTGCGGGCTCCGCACTCGCGGCAGGAGAGCGCGACGGCGGGGCCGAGGTCGGGGGTGGTGCTGTCTGCTGCGGGTGCGACGGTCTGCACAGCCATGGTGGCGAGGCCTCTCTCCTCATCTTCCCCGTGGCGCATCTCGCCACAGGACGGAATTGGCACCTTGGCCACCGGGGCCTCGCGAATGGGAGTACGAAGCCGGTGGAGGGTTGCCGGGACTTCATCGGGCCGTTCCCTCAGTCCCTCTGGATGAGCAATGTGGCGCCCCTGGCGGGGTGCGTTTGTCGGCGTCCGACCCCGGCGTGCGATGGTCGTACCGCTTGTAAGACTGTAACCGACGGACCCCTCCCCGGCGGGAGGCGTCCGCCACGCGAGATGGATCACACCGTCCGTGAGACGACCGGCGACAGGAGAGACCCGAGTGCTCGACGAGGTGGAGGACTGGCTGCGACGCCGGTCCTGGACCGCCGCCGACCGTCCGCTGCAGACCCTGCGTGCGGCCAAGGAGGCGGCGGGGCCGGCGGGCACCGTCAGCGTGGTCCTGCCCGCACTGGACGAGGAGTCCACGGTCGGCGACATCGTGTCGGTGATCCGCCGGGAGCTGATGGACCGGGTGCCCCTGGTGGACGAGCTGGTGGTGCTGGACTCCGGCTCCAGCGACCGCACCGCCGCGGTGGCGGCCGACGCGGGGGCCCGGGTGGTGCACCGCGACGCGATACTGCCGCGGCTGCCCGCGGTACCGGGCAAGGGCGAGGTGCTGTGGCGCTCGCTCCTGGTGACCGGCGGGGAGATCGTCTGCTTCGTCGACGCCGACCTGCGGGAGTTCTCGGCCGACTTCGTCTCCGGGATCGTCGGCCCGCTGCTCACCGACCCCGGCATCCAGCTGGTGAAGGCCATGTACGACCGCCCGCTGGAGACCGAGGGGGCGGTGGTGCCCACCGGCGGCGGGCGGGTGACCGAGCTGATGGCCCGGCCGCTGCTCAATCTGCACTGGCCGCAGCTGGCCGGATTCGTACAGCCGCTGGGCGGCGAGTACGCGGCCCGCCGGTCGCTGCTGGAGCGGCTGCACTTCCCCACCGGCTACGGCGTGGAGCTGGGGCTGCTGGTGGACGCACTGGACGAGGCGGGCCTGGACGCGCTGGCCCAGGTGGACGTCGGCGTACGCCACCACCGCCACCAGGACGGGCTGGCCCTCGGCCGGATGGCGGCCACCATCTACCGCACCGCCCTGGAGCGGCTGGTGCGCACCGGCCGACTGAAGGCCGACGACGACCTGGTGCGGCCGCTGCTCACCCAGTTCGGCCGAACTGCGCCGACGCCGGACGGCGCCCCGGGCGGTTTCACCCCCGACACCCATCAGGTGGCGGCACTGGAGCGGCCCCCGATGGCCGGCGTCCCGGAGTACCGGTCCCACCGCGGGGGGTAGTGGCTGGTTTGCCGGGAGATCGTCCCGGCAAGGTACGGGGCATGGCCGAGACCGAAGCACATCCCGATCTCCACGCCCCCGCGCACGGCAGCGCGCCCATACTCGTCGCCTCCAACAGAGGGCCGCTGTCCTTCACCGTCGAGGACGACGGGACGCTGTCGCTCCGGCGCGGCGGCGGCGGGCTCGTCTCCGGGCTCTCCGCGATCGACGACCCGGACGCCGTCTGGGTCTGCGCGGCCCTCACCGAGGGCGACCGCACCGCGGCCCGCCAGGCCCCCTCCGGCCGCCTCGACCGGGCCGGGCACGACACCGGGGGCCAGCACATCCGCATGCTGGAGATCGACCCCGGCACCTTCGCCCGCGCCTACAACGGCATCGCCAACTCCACCCTCTGGTTCGTCCACCACCTGCTCTACAACACCCCGGTGCAGCCCGACTTCGACGACCGGTTCCGCAAGGAGTGGGCCTCCTACGAGGCGTACAACACCGCCTTCGCCGACGCCCTGGCCGAGGAGGCCGCACCGGGCGCCGCGGTGCTGGTCCAGGACTACCACCTGACGCTGGTCCCGGGGCTGCTCCGGGAACGCCGCCCCGACCTGCGGATCGGGCACTTCTCCCACACCCCGTGGGCCCCTCCGGAGTACTACCGGATGCTGCCCGACGACGTGGCCGCGGACGTCCTCACCGGCATCCTCGGGGCCGACCGGGCCGGCTTCCTCACCCGCCGCTGGGCGGAGGCCTTCGCCGACTGCTGCGTCTCGGTGCTGGGCGCCGCGGTGGAGCGCCCCGCCGACGGCGATGTGCGGGTCACCCACCGCGGCCGGACCACCCGGCTCGGGGTGCACGGGCTGGGCGCCGACGCGGACTTCCTGCGGGAGCGGGCCCACCGGGCGGACGTCGAGTCCCGGCTGGCCGGGCTGCGGGAGGCGGTCGGCGACCGCCGGGTGGTGGTGCGGGTGGACCGTACCGAGCTGTCCAAGAACATCGTCCGCGGACTGCTGGCCTACCGGCATCTGCTGCGCACCCGGCCCGAGTGGCACGACCGGGTGGTCCATGTCGCCTTCGCCTACCCCTCACGGCACGACCTGCCGGAGTACCGGGAGTACACCGCGGCGGTGCAGCGGGTCGCCCAGGAGATCAACGACGAGTTCGGCACCGAACAGTGGCAGCCGCTGGTGCTGCACGTCCAGGACGACTTCCCGCGGTCCCTGGCGGCCTACCGGCTGGCCGACGTGGCGCTGGTCAACCCCATCCGCGACGGTATGAACCTGGTCGCCAAGGAGATCCCGGTGGTCTCCGACAACGGCTGCGCCCTGGTGCTGTCCCGCGAGGCCGGGGCCCACGCCGAGCTGGGCGAGGACGCGATCACCGTCAACCCGTACGACGTGATCGCCACCGCCGAGGCCCTCCACCAGGCCCTCACCATGCCCACCGCGGACCGCACCGACCGCTGCAAGCGCCTGGCCGCGGCCGCCACCGCCCTGCCGCCCCAGCAGTGGTTCCTCGACCAGCTGCACGCCCTGGGCTGAGCGGCCCCGGACCGGCAGACCCGGTGCCGTGGGAGCCCCCCGCCCCGCTCAGGGGCGGGGGGCTCCCATCTCGTCGGCGAGGGCGTCCAGCAGGCCGACGACACCGGAAGGGCCGCCGACGACCAGGTCGGCACGCTCCTCCAGGCGCCCCACCGGCTCCTCGCCCTCGGCGGCGCTGCAGACCAGCAGACCCGCCACACCCTCGGTGCGCAGCCGCGTCACGGCGTCGTACGCCGCCAGATCGCCCAGATCGTCGCCGGCGTAGAGCACCGAGCGCGCCTTGCGCTCATGGAGGAACCCGGTCAGCGCCACCCCCTTGTCCACCCCCGGGGGCCTCAGCTCCAGCACCATCCGGCCCGGTTCGCCCATCAGGCCGTGCCGGGCGGCGAGTTCCAGCAGCGGGGTGCGGAGCTGCTCCAGGGCGGTGTCCGGGTCCTCGGTACGGCGGGTGTGGACGGCCACCGCGCGGCCCTTGTCCTCGACCCAGGTGCCCTCCCAAGCCCCGATCCGGTCCAGGAAGCCGGGCAGCTCGGCGCGGACCGACGCCACCCCCGGGTGGATGTGCGGGGCCCGTACCTCACCGGTGACCGCGTCCCAGCGCTCCGCGCCGTAGTGGCCGAGGACCACCAGGTGCTCCAGTCCGGGCACCCCGGCGAAGCCGCCGTGCCGCACGGCCACCCCCGCGGGGCGGCCGGTGACCACCGCGACGGCGCCGACCTGCGGGGCCAGCCGGGCCAGCGCGGGCACCACGCCGGGATGGGCGCGGGCCTGGTCGGGGTCGGGGACGATGGGGGCGAGGGTGCCGTCGAAGTCGAGGGCGATGACGGAGTGCGCGGGGTCCGCGACGAGTGCGGCGAGACCCTCCGCTCCGGCGGGGGTGGTCGGCTCGGGGATGCCCATGTCCGCGACCCTACCCGGGCGCGACTCGCGTCACGCCCCGCCGGGAGGGCCCGCGGGGCCGGGTCCGTCGGGTCAGCGCCGGCCCCGCCGTGCCTCGCGCAGCCGGCGCAGCCGGTTCACCAGCACCGGTGCGTGGACGAGCGCCTCGGGGCGGTCCAGCAGGCCGCCGAGCAGTTGGTAGTAGCGGGTCGGGGAGAGTCCCAGCTGCTCCCTGATCGCCTGCTCCTTGGCCCCCGGGGTGCGCCAGTAACGCCCTTCGAGGGCCAGCACCGCACGGTCCCGGTCGCTGAGCGACTGCGACTGCGGCTTCGGCTGGGGCTCCGGCACCGACTGGGGCTCCCGCTCCGGCTGCGGTCCAGGCTGCTGCTCGTCCATCTCCGGCCCCCCTCTCGGTGCGACGACACGGCCTTCCATTCTGCCCGGGGGGCCGGACAGCGTGCCGCCCCGGGGGTCGGCCCGGGGCGACACGGTCGGCGATGTGGCGTCAGGTCACTTGACCGACCCGGCGGTGAGGCCGGAGACCACATGGCGTTCGATGAAGGCGAAGAGGATCACCACCGGGACGATGGCGACCACGGACCCGGCGAAGAGGTAGTTCCACTGCACCGTGTAGTTGCCGATGAAGTTGTTGATGCCGACCGTCAGCGGCTGGCTCTGCGGCACCGTGGAGAGGGTCAGGCCCATCACGAACTCGTTCCAGGCCGCGATGAAGGTGAAGATCACCGCGGTGACCACCCCTGGCAGCGCCAGCGGCAGGGTGACCCTGACCAGTGCCCCCACCCGGCCCAGCCCGTCGATCATCGCGGCCTCCTCCAGCTCCACCGGGATGGAGCCGATGTAGGCGGTGAGGATCCAGATGGCGAAGGCCAGGTTGAAGGCGCCGTTGCAGAGAATCAGCGTCCAGACCGAGTTGAGCATTCCGAACTGGTAGAACTCGCGGTACAGACCCACCAGCAGCGAGGTCGGCTGGAACATCTGGGTGACCAGCACCAGCAACAGGAAGAGGGTGCGGCCGCGGAACCTGACCCGGGCGGTGTAGTACGCGGCGGGCAGGGCCACCAGCAGCACCAGCAGGGTGGAGCCGCCGGCGACCAGCAGGGTGACCCGCAGGTTGTCGCCGAGGTTGGACTCCCGCCAGACGTCGATCAGGTTGGACCACTGGAAGTGCCTGGGCAGATAGGTGGCGTCCCGCAGCTCGTCGGCCGGCCGCAGCGAGGTGATCACCATCTCCACGTACGGCAGCACGAAGACCGCCGCCAGCAGCCAGGCCAGCCCGGCGATGATCACCGTGCGGGGCCTGAGGGTCCGGCGCCGCACGGCGGCCGCCGCCGAGGGGGCGCCCGGGCGCCGGGGGGCGGCCACGGTCTGGACGGCGCTCATCGGCCCTCCTCCTGGTTCCAGCGGCTGACCTTGAGGAAGAACAGCACCATGACCACCACCAGGGCGAAGTTCACCACCGACAGCGCGGCGGACTCACCCATGTCGGTGTTGAGCAGCTGGTACATGAACACCGTGGTGGTGGCGGTGTCGCTGGCCGGACCGCCCTGGGTCATGCCCCAGATGACGGGGAACGAGTTGAAGACGTTGATCAGGTTGATCACCACGCCGACCAGCAGCGCGGGCCGCAGCAGCGGCAGGGTGATCCGCAGGTAGGTCTGCCAGGTGGAGGTGCCGTCGACCTTGGCTGCCTCGTAGACCTCGCCGGGGACGGTCTGCAGTCCGGCCAGCAGGGTGTAGGTGGTGAAGGGCAGCGAGACGAAGACCGCCACGAAGATCATCCAGGGCCAGGCGGTGGAGGGGTCGCCCAGCCAGTCCTCGGGCTTGTCGATCAGGCCGAGGTCGGTCATCGCCGTGTTGAGCACGCCGGCGGTCTGGTTGAGCATCCACTTGAAGCCGATGGAGGTCATCAGCACGGAGGCCGCCCAGGGGGCGATCAGCGCCCAGCGGGTGACCCGGCGGCCGGGGAACTGCTGGTTGAAGAGCTGGGCCAGACCGAGCGAGATCAGGATGGTCAGCCCGACCACGGTGAGCGTCCAGATCACCGTCCAGGTGAGGACATGGCCGAAATCGGGCTCGTCGAAGAGCTTCTGGTACTTGTCTGTGCCGGCCGAGCCGCGGACGAAGCCGCTGGTGCTGATCTTCAGAAAGGAGGTGCGGACCATCTCGTAGACGGGCCAGACGACCACGACCAGGATCAGCAGCACAGCCGGGCCGATCCACGGCAGCGGACCGAGCCTGGCGAGGCCTGAGCGGGACTTGTGGGTCACGGTGGGACTCCCGAGGAGGGTGCCGGCCGGCGGCGCGGCCGGCCGGCACCGGTTGGGCGGACTACTTGTTGGCGACCGCGTCCTCGGCCTTCTTCTGGAGCGCCCCCAGCACCTGCGCCGGGTCGTCCTTCACCGCGGTGCCGCCGCTCTTCTTGATCTCGGCGGAGACGGCGTCCCAGGTGGTGTCGCCCAGCGGGTAGAACTTGGCGCCGGGCAGCAGGGAGAAGAAGGGCTCCAGGTCCTTGTGCTTGCCGCTGCTGGTCATCTCCTGGAGGGTGTCCTTGGTGACCGGCATCAGGTTGTACTCCTCGTCGAACTTCAGGGTGTTCTCCTTGGAGAACGCGAAGTCGAGGAACTTCTTGATCTGCTCCTGGTGGCCGTTCTTCTTGAACGCCATCATCCAGTCGGCGACACCGAGGGTGGAGGTCAGCGGGCCGGTCTTGCCGGGGATCGGGGCGACCCCGTAGTCGACCTTGCCGTCCTTGGCCATCTGGATCAGCGACGGGTGGCCGTTGAGCATGCCGACCTTGCCCGCGGCGAAGTCCGCGAAGGCGGTCTTGCGGTCGGTGGTGGCCGGGTTGGCGTAGGTGAGCCCCGGGTCGACCAGGTTGGTCTTCAGCCAGCTGAAGGTGTCGATGTTGGCCTGGCTGTTGATGGTGTACTTGCCGGAGTCGTCGGTGTAGCCGCCGTTGTTGCCCAGCTCCCAGATCATGGACTCGCCCTGGGCCTCCTCCGGGCCCAGCGGGAGGGCGTAGGGGGTGGCGGCCAGCTTCTTGGACTTGATGATCTGGGCGTCCGCCTTGACCTCGTCCCAGGTCGTGGGCGGCGCGGCGATACCGGCCTTGCTGAAGATCGTCTTGTTGTAGAAGAACGCGCGGGCGGAGGAGACGAACGGGATGCCGTACTGGGTGCCGTCGACCTGGCCGGCCTTGGAGAAGGAGTCGATGAAGTTCGACTGGGTGGCCGGCGAGAGCACGTCCGAAGCCTTGTAGAGCAGGTCGTCGGCGACCTTGTCGGCGTAGCCGCCGGTCTGCAGGACGTCCGGCACGTTGCCGCTCTGGATCATCGTCTTGACCTGCGTGTCGATGTCGTTCCAGTTGATCACCTGGACATCGACCTTGATCTTCGGGTTGGCCGCCTCGAAGCCCTTGGCGACCTCGTCCCAGTAGAGCTTGGAGGCGTTGGTGGCCTTGTCCCCGTAGTCGGCGGCGACCAGCTTGAGGGTGACCGAACCGTCGGCCGACTTGCCGCCACCTCCCCCGTTGCTGCCGCAGGCCGTCAGCGCGAGCGCGCCGACCGCACAGATCGCCGAGAGGCTGAGCACACGCCGGTTCATGCAACTACCGCCTTTTGCGCTGCGGGCCCGTTGTCCTGGCCGGGCCCGGTGTGTCGGCCAGCGTGCCCCCGTGCGGCGGAGAGGTCTACACCAGTTATCGAATCGCTGAGCTTCATTGCACCCTGCGCAACGCCGTTTCGGACATTGCTCACAAATGCCCGGCGGTTCGCCCCCACCCCCGATCGTTCACCCAGGGCGACCTGGACCAGACCAATCGGCGGACTGGACTAGACCTCTGCCCACCATCAGGACACACTGTCCCCGTGAAGCACGTCCTTGCACTTGATGTGGGCGGCACCGGCATGAAGGCAGCGCTGGTCGCCCGGGACGGCACGCCGCTCCACGAGGCGCGCCGACCCACCGGCCGGGAGCACGGCCCCTACACAGTCGTCGAGGCCATCCTCGGCTTCGCCGCCGAACTCGCGGAAGAGGGCCGGGCCCGCTTCGGCGAACCACCCTCCGCCGCCGGGGTCGCCGTCCCCGGGACCATCGACGAGCAGGACGGCATCGCCGTCTTCTCGGCCAACCTGGGCTGGCGGGACGTACCGCTGCGCCGGCTCCTGACGGAGCGGCTCGCCGGGGCACCCGTCGCCCTCGGCCACGACGTCCGCTCCGGCGGGCTCGCCGAGGGCCGGATCGGCGCCGGCCGCGGGGTCGACCGGTTCGTCTTCATCGCGCTCGGCACCGGGATCGCCGGCGCCATCGGCATCGACGGCCGGATCGAGGCGGGGGCGCACGGCTACGGCGGCGAGATCGGCCACGTCGTGGTGCGCCCCGGCGGACCGGAGTGCGGCTGCGGCGCCCGCGGCTGCCTGGAGACCCTGGCGTCCGCCTCCGCCGTCGCCCGCGCCTGGGCCGCGGCCGGCGGCGACCCCACCGCGGACGCCGCCGACTGCGCCCGCGCCGTCCAGGCCGGGGACCCGGCGGCGGCAGCCGTCTGGGGAACGGCCGTGGACGCCCTCGCCGACGGCATCGTGCTCTGTCAGAGCCTGCTCGACCCCTCGACCGTGATCGTCGGCGGTGGGCTGGCCGAGGCCGGGGACACCCTCTTCACACCGCTGCGCGCCGCGGTCGCGGAACGGCTCACGTTCCAGAAGCCGCCGGCGCTCGTACCGGCGACGCTCAAGGACACCGCCGCCTGCCTGGGCGCCGGCCTGCTCGCCTGGGATCTGCTCTCCACGGAGGTGACCGCTTGACCGCGCACATCGGACCGGGGTCCGCCGGACCGGGACCCACCGGACCGGCGGAGGCCGCACCCGGCGACGACCGCACCGTCCTGGCCGGCGCCCGGCTGGTGCTGCCCGACGGCATCGTCGAGAACGGTGTGCTGGCCGTGGAGCGCGGTCGCGTCGCCGCCGCCGGACCGGGCGGCCCCGCCGCCGTACCGGGGGCGCTGGACCTCACGGGCCGCACGGTGGTCCCCGGCTTCGTGGACATCCATGTACACGGCGGCGGCGGCGCCTCCTACGCCTCGGGCACGGCCGAGGAGGCCCTCAGGGCCGCCCGCACCCATCTGGAGCACGGCACCACCACCACCATGGCCTCCACGGTCACCGGAGAGATCGACGAGGTGTGCCGGCAGGCCGCCGTGCTCTCCGAGCTGGTGGAGGACGGCGTCCTGGCCGGCGTCCACTTCGAGGGCCCGTTCATCTCCCGTCAGCGGTGCGGAGCCCACCGGCCGGACCTGCTGCGCGACCCGGACCCCGCGGTGGTCCGCAGGCTGGTCGAGGCGGCCCGCGGCACCGCCCGGATGGTCACCCTGGCCCCCGAACTCCCCGGCGGCCTGGAGTCGGTGCGGCTGCTGGCCGACCTGGGGGTGATCGCCGCCGTCGGCCACACCGACGCCGACCACGCCACCGTGCTGCGGGCGATCGACGCGGGAGCCACGGTCGCCACCCACCTCTTCAACGCCATGCCCGCGATCCACCACCGCGAGCCGGGGCCGATCGTGGCCCTGCTGGAGGACGAGCGGGTGACGGTGGAGCTGGTCAACGACGGTGTCCACCTCCACCCCGCGGTACTGGAACTGGCCCTCGCCGCAGCCGGGACCTCCCGGGTCGCCCTGATCACCGACGCCATGGGAGCGGCCGGGATGGGCGACGGCCTCTACCCGCTGGGGCCGCTGCAGGTCCGGGTCGAGGACGGCGTCGCCCGCCTGGTCGAGGGCGGCTCCATCGCCGGCTCCACGCTCACCCTGGACGTCGCCTTCAAGCGCGCCGTCACCGTCACCGGGCTCTCCCTGGCCGACGCCGCGCAGACCCTGTCCGGCAACCCCGCCGCCCTGCTGGGCCTCTCCGACGAGGTGGGCTCCCTGGAGGCCGGCAAACGGGCCGACCTGGTGGTACTGGACTCCGACACCCTGGACCTGGTCGCGGTCATGCGCCGGGGCGAGTGGGTCGTCGGCGCCGACCGGCTCTCCCCGGCCCGGGTGGGCTGAACCGCCGCACCACCGCGAGGGGCCCGCAGGCGCACGGTGCGCCTGCGGGCCCCTCGGTGCGCCGGGTCTCAGCCGGGGAAGTTCTTGGTCCCCATCGGGGTGAGCGCCACCCGGTCCACCAGCAGTCCGGCGCAGGCCGGGTTGTCGCAGGTGACCACGACGGTGTTGGCACCCGCCTGGAGGGTCGGCCAGACGTTGGACGACACCCAGGCCTTGGCCGGGTCGTTGGAGCCGGCGTAGTTCTTGAGGTTGATGCCGTTGGGGTGCGGCTTGCCGTTGACCGTGACGGAGGCCCGGGCGTCCCCCGCCGGGTTGTCGTAGTGCACCCAGAACATCATCGGCCCGGCCGCTGGCACCTGGACGTTCCAGGTCAGGGTGGTGCCCTGCTGGAGCGTCACATACTTGCCGTCCGCGGACTTCGCCCCCTCAACCCCGCTCGCCTGGGCGCCGCCCTGCACCTGGAGTGACGACACGTCGGCCACCGGGTCGGTCGCCGCGGTGGGGGACGCGGAGGTGTCGGGTGACGCCGAGTCGTCACCGGCGGGGGCCGTGGCGGAGGTGGAGGCGCCGGTACCGGCGGCGCCGGCCTGGCCCTGCCCCTTGTCGCCGCCCATGAAGGCCACGCTGACACCGATCGCGACGGCGGCGACCACCGCCACCGCCCCGAAGATGATCGCCCGGTTGCTGCCGCCGCCCGACCCGCGGGAGGCCGCCCGACCGCCGTGGCCGGGGTACTCCTCGGCGCCGGCCTGCGGCCGGGAGTGCTGGGCGTAGGGAGCGGGCTGCTGCGGCACGCCCTGGCCGTAGCCGGGCTGCGCGGGGGGCCGCTGGCCGTACTGGGCGCGGCCGACCTGGGTCGGCTGGGCGTACGAGGTGCGGGGCACACCGGGCTGCTGAACAGCCGTCGGGGCGCCGCTGTCCACCCCGGGGCCGCCCGCGTCGCCGCCCGCCGGGCGGTAGAGGTAGGCGAACGGGTCGTCGTCCTCGGGTACACCGTTGCTGCCGGCCGTCATGCGGTCGTCAACTCCCCACTGCAGTACGCCTCACCGCTGTTACTACGCACTCGGGGGCCGCATGGTTCACCCGGGGCCGGGCGGACATGCGGCGGTCGTGCGGACGGCAGCTGCGGCAGAAATGAGCACATGATCAGTTTGTGTCACGGCACATGGCCGCGGATCGACGTAGGACACCCGTACCCGTGGCACCCTACCCCGGACGGGTGACAACAAGGAAAGCCTCCGCAACGGCCTTGACAGCCTCCACACAGAGCGCGCCGTTCCCGCACCGACCCTGCGGGGGCCGCCGCTTCGCCGCGGCACGGGCCCAGCAGCGCACGGCCCCGGGTCAGCCCGCGCGGCGGTGGGAGCGCGGACCGCCGTTCTGCGAGCCGCGGGCGCCGCGGGAGGCCCCGCCGCGCGACCGCTTCTCCACGTACATCAGCTCGTCGGCGGTGTGCAGCACCTCCTCGATGGACATCCCGCACCCCGCCCAGCCGATGCCGAGGCTGACGCCGACCCGCATCGCCCGGCCGTCGATCCGCATCGGCGGGATGATGGCCATCCGCAGCCGGCCCGCCAGGTCCTTGGCCTCGTCGCGCCCGATGCCGTCGGCCAGCACCACGAACTCGTCGCCGCCCAGCCGGGCCACCGTGTCGCCCTCGCGCACGGCGTGCTGCAGCCGGCGGGCGACCTCGACCAGCACCGCGTCACCGGCGTTGTGGCCGAAACGGTCGTTGATCGACTTGAAGCCGTCCAGGTCACAGAAGATCACCGCGAGGCCCTTGGCCGAGCCACCGGGTGGGGGCTGGTCGGTGACAACGGTGTCAGGAACCACTGCGTGCACATGGTCGTAGCCGTAGTGGGCGTCGTACGCCTGCGGGACGCCGCTCTCCGGGGCCCCGTACCCGTGCACGGCCAGATCGGCGCCGATGACCGCCTCCAGCTCCGCGTCCACCCCCAGCCCCAGGGCCGCGCCCACGCCGTCGCCCAGCGTGATGTCCATGCCGCCCAGGGCCGCCCCGTGCGCCGCGGCGCCGCCGGGGCCCTGCGGCAGGCTGCACAGCCGCCGGCTGAGCCGGGTGCGCAGCTCCGCGCCGTTGGGCAGGCCGGTGAGCGCGTCATGGCTGGCGCGGTGGGCCAGCTGGAGCTCATGGCGCTTGCGCTCCTCGATGTCCTCGACATGGGTCAGCAGGAACCGCGGCCCCTCGGCGGCGTCGGCGACCACCGAGTTGCGCAGGCAGACCCAGAGGTAGCCGCCGTCGCGGCGGGAGAGCCGCAGCTCGGCGCGGCCGCCCTCGGCGCTGGTGCGCTCCAGCAGGTCGCGGTCCTCCGGGTGCACCAGATCCGCGAAGCTCTGCCGGCGCAGCACCGCGCGCGGTCTCCCGAGCAGCCGGCACAGGGCGTCGTTGACCCGGGAGAGCTTGCCGCGCTGCAGGCCGTGCAGCTCGGTGATGGCCATGCCGCTGGGGGCGTACTCGAAGGCCTGCCGGAAGCTCTCCTCGCTGGCCCGCAGTGCCTGCTGCTCCTTCTCCAGCCGGGCCAGCGCCCGCTGCATCTCCGCGCGTAGACGCGCGTTGCCTATCGCGATGGAGGCCTGCAGGGAGAACATCTCCAGCGCTTCACGGGTCCAGGCGCCGGGCCGCTTGCCGTTGCGCGGCCGGTCCACCGAGAGCACTCCCAGCAGCTCCCCGCCCGGGCTGTACATCGGCGCCAGCAGCCCGTCGGCCGGATGCCAGTCGCTCTCGTCGCGCGGCAGCGGGCCCTCACCGGTCCAGCTGGGGATGTCGGGGCCCACGGCCCAGCCGCGGTCGTACGGGACGAAGCGCAGCGTGCCCCAGTGGTCGCCCACATTGAGCAGCCGCTCCCAGGACTCCCGGGACCCCACCTGGCCCAGCAGTACGGCCGGGCCGCCGCACTCGGTCTCCTCCAGCTCCCAGACGGCCGCCACCACCAGATCGCCGTCCGGCCGGACCAGGCTGACCGCGGCGGCGTCGAAGCCCATGCCGCTGACCGCGCCCTCCACCACGGCCTGGAGGGTCCCGGCCAGGCTCCGGGCAGCATTGAGGTCCGCCACGACCCTGTGCAAGGTGCGAAGGGTCGCCAAGCGGACATAGGGCTCCGACTCGGCTTCCATGCGGGGTCTCCCCCAGTCCTCGACTGCTAGCGCCTTGGTTGCTTCTTGAATGGTTATCGTCCGATTGCCAGAAGAACTGAATCACAGGGAGCACATCGCCCGGCACGCTCGGTCAGCGATAGACCACCACTTGTGACTCAAATCACACGTCAGGTACACATCCATAACGAGTACATCCGGACAACGCGTCCGGAAACCCCCCTCACCCGGGAGCGCGGCACCCCCCTTGTGTCCAACTTATGAAGCCATGATCAGTCCTCGAACCCGCGTTGCCTTCATTTCTGAGGGTAAGCCCGCCTCTGGCGACCCATCCGTCGCTCGACGCGCTCCGGGACCAAGGTCCCGCAGGTCCTACGACCGAGGCCCGATGCCGCCTCCCCGGGCCGGCCACTACCGTGCGACAGGTGTACAACATCCAGCAGCGCACCGAGGCAGCCCGGCCCGCCGTTCCCCCGGATCCGCCGACCCGCCATCCTGGAGGGGTGACACAGCCGCAGCCGGGAACCTTCCCCACTCGCACGGACCAGCTGGAGGCGACCCCCGACGAGTTCCGGGCGGCGCTCTCCCGGCTGGCCGCCGGAGTCGTGCTGCTGACCGTGCACGACCCCGAGGACGGCCCGCGGGGGGAGGACGTGGGCATGACCGCCACCGCCTTCCTCTCGGTCTCCCTGGAGCCCCCTCTGGTGCTCGTCTCGGTCCGTGAGGACTCCCGGATGGACGAGGTGCTCTCCCGCGTCGACCACTGGGCCGTGTCGGTCCTCGACGACGGCCACCGCCACATCGCCTCCCGCTTCGCCATGAAGGGGCGCGTCAGCGACCGGCTGCTCTTCGCCGACACCGCGCACCGGCGCGGCGAGGCCAGCGGCGCGCCGCTGGTGGAGGGGGCGCTGGCCACCGTGGAGTGCCGCACCGAACAGCGGACCGCCGCGGGGGACCACACCCTGCTGATCGGCCGGGTACTGACCGCGTCCGTCCCGGCGCCGGACGCCCGCCCGCTGCTCTACTTCCGCGGCGGCTACCGGCCGCTCGGCTGAGGCACCGCCCGCCGCACCGGACCGGCTGCGGCGTGACCGTCCGGCCCGGGGGCACCGGCCCGGTCAGCCGTCCCAGCGGCCGCGGCCCCGCTTGAGTTCCGCGCGGCGCCGCTTGTTCTCCAGGCGCCGCTCCACCATGCCCCGGGAGGGCCGGGTCGCCCGGCGCGCCTTGGGCGGCGGCGCGGTGGCCTCCGCCAGCAGCGCGCCCAGCCGGGCCGCCGCGGCCTCCCGGTTGCGCCACTGGGAGCGGTGCTCCGAGGCCCGTACGACGACGAACCGGCCGTCCACCAGCCGCCCGGCCAGCCGGGCCAGCGCGCGGTCCCTCAGCACCGGCGGGAGGGCGGCCGAGGCCAGCAGGTCCCAGCGGAGCTCGACCTGGCTGTCGGAGGTGTTGACGTGCTGGCCACCGGGGCCTGAGGAACGGGAGAAGCGCCACTGGAGCTCGGCGTCGGGGACGACCACCGAACCCCGTACGCGTACGGGCTCTGGCATACCGCCCATCATCCCGGTCCGCCGCCGCACGGTCACCCGGTTATCCGCCGCCGCCGCGGCCCGCGAGAATGGTCGGGTGATCGACCTCGGCTACTCGCTGTCGCCCCGTTTCCCGGACCCGCCGCAGACCGACTACCGCAGCGCTGACGTCCGCGCCCTGCGGCGGGACCTGTTCTGCGGCGACGTGTACCTGGAGGCGGACGGCCGGGACCTGTCCACCGCCTGGGGCTGGGTACCGGTGCTGGACTTCGCCTGGGCGCTCTGCGACATCGCGGAGCACCTGGACGCCGACCCGGCCGGCAGCCGCAGCGCGACCGTGCGGACCGCCGAGCTGGACTTCACCGAATCCACCGAACTGCTGCGCTTCGCCCGCCGATTCGGCTGGGTGGAGATCCGCGCCGACTGGGTGGACGGGCCGCCCGCCGCCGTACGCCATGCCGAGCTGCGCCGGGAGGCCCGCGACTTCCTGCAGGACGTGCTGGCCGACCTGGTCGAGCTGCACCCGGGGCTGGGCGACAACCCCGCCGTCTGGACCCTGCAGTCGCGGTTCCCGCGGGTGTGAACGGGTTCCACGGGAGCCGATCCCGCGGGGCGGAGCGGTACCAGCGGCCCGGAACGGTCCCCGCGGGGCCGAGCGAGTCCCGCGTGGCCGAGCGAGTTCCGCCGGGCCGAGCGGACCGGCCGCCGCGCGGGAGTGGAACCGGCCGCCCCTTTGCCGCGTTATTGCCTTCGGCGCCGGGATCGGCGGTAGCGTCGGGCCCCATCGGACCGGCCCACCCCGCGACCCGCGACCGGCCGGGACCAACCGGGCCCGACGACCGACGAAGGGACACCACCCATGCCTGTGAGCCTCTCCAAGGGCGGCAACGTCTCGCTGACCAAGGAGGCCCCGGGGCTGACCGCCGTCACCGTCGGCCTCGGCTGGGACCTGCGCACCACCACCGGTACCGACTTCGACCTGGACGCCAGCGCCATCGTGCTCAACGCCTCGGGCAAGGTCGTCTCCGACAGCCACTTCGTCTTCTTCAACAACCGGCAGTCCCCGGACGGCACCGTCGTCCACACCGGTGACAACCGCACCGGTGAGGGCAGCGGCGACGACGAGCAGATCAACGTCAACCTGGCCGGGCTGCCGGCCGAGGTCGAGCGGATCACCTTCCCCGTGTCGATCTACGACGCGGTCAACCGCGGCCAGAGCTTCGGCCAGGTCCGCAACGCCTACATCCGGGTGCTGAACGCCGCCGGGGGCGCCGAGATCGCCCGCTACGACCTCACCGAGGACGCCGCCACCGAGACCGCCATGATCTTCGGCGAGCTCTACCGCAACGGCGCCGAGTGGAAGTTCCGCGCCATCGGCCAGGGCTATGCGTCGGGCCTCTCCGGCATCGCCCAGGACTTCGGCGTCAACGTCTGACCCGACCACCCGGCCAGGGCCGCCGCCGGTCACGGCGGCGGCCTTACGCTGGCCGGTGTGACCAGCCACGACCGCTCCCCGGCACTGACCCTCGTACCGCTGCGGGAGTCCGACCTGACGGACCGCTCCCCCGTGCTCGCCGAGCTGACCGGGCTCTACGCCGGCAACGCCGCCTACCACCGGCTCAGCGGGGAGTTCGGGCCGCGGCCCGAGGCGGTACCGCCCGGGCAGGTCGCCGCCGCCCTGCGCGAGGAGACCGCGATGCCGGGCGCCGAGGTGCTGCTCGCCCGTCCGGAGCCGGACGGCCCGCTCGCCGGGCTGGCCGCGCTGCTGGCGGAGCACCCGCGGGACGGCCACCCCTGGATCGGACTGCTGATGGTCACCGCGGCGCTGCACCGCACCGGGTACGGCCGCGCCCTGGCCCACGCCGTCGAGGACCGGCTGCGGTGCCGGGGCCGTTCCACGGTGCGGCTCGCGGTGCTGGAGAACAACCCCGCGGCGGCGGCGTTCTGGACCGCACTGGGCTACCGGGAGATCGACCGGCGGCGCGACCGGCAGGCCGGCCGGCCCTGCGTGGTCCTGGAGAAGGACCTGTGACCGCTCGTCAGCGAAGCAGCCCGGCCACCGCTCCGGACTCCACCACGGCGGCGAGCGACAGCGGCCGCACGGTCACCTCGACCGGCCCGGGGTGGAGCAGGGCCACCGCCGCCGCATAGCCCCGAGGGGCGGTCACCGGCGCCAGCGACCAGCCGTCCAGCGGCGGTTCGGGGGCCTGCTGGAGCTGGGGGCCCAGGCCCACCCGCACACTGTCCGGGGCCGTTCCCAGGCCGGTGCCCAGGCCCTTGAGGTAGGCCTCCTTCCGCACCCAGCAGTGCAGGAACGCCTCCGGCTGCCTCTCCTCCGGAAGGGCGGCCAGAGCGGCGCGCTCCTCGGGGTGCAGGGTGGACGGGACGAGCTCGACGCCGGGCGCGTTGGCGGCGGCCTCCAGGTCGGCACCGACCGGGGCGGCGGCGGTCGCGCAGATCGCGTACTCCCGGGCGTGGGAGAGCGAGAAGTGCAGTTCGGGTTCGGCGGCCACCTCGGGGCGGCCGTGCAGGGCCCCGCAGAGCGGGCAGGGGGCGCGCCGCAGGTCGAGGGAGCCGGGCGGCACCCCCAGCGGGGCGCCGAGCAGCAGTCGCAGTCCCACATGGGAGACCAGGTACAGGGCCCGGTCGGCGGCGCGGACGAAGGCGTCGGCCCGCTTGCGCTCCTCCGCCGAGAGGATCCCGGCCAGGTGCTCGGCCGCCTGGACCTCGCCGGGTGCGGCGGCGTGCAGCAGCCCGACCTCCACCGCGCCGGCGGCCGGGCGGTGGCCCGCCTCCGGCAGCAGGGCCGCCCCGGCCGTCATGTCCCCGTACTCGTCCACTGCTCTGCTCCCCGCCCCCGGTGACCGCACTGCGGCACAGTACCGCGAGCACCCGGTGCCGCCGGAGGCGGTCTCAGCCCAGGAAACGGTGGAGCGGCACCGACTCGGTGAGCACCATGGTCACCCGGTGGGCAAGCCGTTGCCAGGCCTCCTCCTCGTCGGTGGTGAGGCGGACGTCCTCGCCGCCCGCCGACCGCAGGGCGTCCGAGAGCAGGGCGGTGTCGCCGTCCGGCATCAGGTCGACCGCAGCCAGCACTCTGGCCAGCGCGCCCACCAGTGCGGCCGGGGCCTGGCCCGCCGCGGCGGCGAGGTCGGCCAGCAGCGGCGCCAGCGGGCCGCCGGGGGCGTCGGCGGACGGGGCGACCAAGGCCGCGGAGAACTCCCGCAGGGCCGCGTAGAGCAGGTCCAGATCGGCCGGCGGCAGTCGCACCAAACGGAGCCCGGCATGCTCCCAGCGGCCGTTGGGAGCCCATACCCGGGGGCCCCGGGACACCGCGGACGCCACCGCCTCGGTGAGTCGCCGCAACGCGCCCAGGACGGCGGTGGGTTCCGCCGGCAGCAGGGCAGGCGACGGCTCGCCCGCGGCCGCGCCCGGACCGGCGAGCGGCGCCAGCAGACACCGCCCGACCAGGTCGAGCTGCCCCGTCAGCTCACCGTCCACCACGATCAGGCGCTCGACGGCGCCCCGTTCTTCCTCCCGCATGCCCCCCACTCTGCCAGCCGCCTGTGACACTCCCCCGTGAGCCCGTGGACCCGTGACCCGTCAGCTGGTGGACCCGTGAGCCGGTGGGGCCAGTCAGCCGGTGGACCCGCAGGGCCGCAGACCCCCGGGCTGCGGCCCTGCGGCGCTGCGGGGGCCGCGGCCCCCGGGGCGTGGGGCCGCGGCCGGACCTCAGCGGCTGCGGCGGGTGACCAGCTCCGCCAGCAGCAGCAGATCCCCGGCCTCGGCGGGGTCCGGCACGGCGCGGGCCAGATGGTCCATCGCCGCGGCCATCCGGTCGCAGGCCTGGGTCTGCGCCCAGTCCCGGCCGCCGGCCCGCTCCACCGCCGACGCGGCCCTGCGCAGCTCGGCCTCCCCCAGCGGGCACCCGCCGGCGTAGAGGGCCGCGAGTTCCTCCGCGGCGGGGGTGCCGGACTGCAGCGCGAAGACCACCGGCAGCGACTTCTNNTGCCGGTGGTCTCCGGGTCGCCCCAGATCCCGATGAGGTCGTCGATCAGCTGGAAGGCGAGCCCGGTGCGGCGGCCGAAGGCGTCCAGTGCGTCCGCCGTGGCGGCGTCCGCCCCGGCGTAGCCCGCACCCAGTGCGCAGGCGCAGCCGAGCAGCGCCCCGGTCTTGGCCTCCGCCATGGCCAGGCACTCGTCCAGGGTGACCTGGGACCGCCGTTCGAAGGCGCAGTCCGCCTGCTGGCCCTCGCAGAGCTGCACCACGCAGTCGGCGAGCCGGGCCACGGCGGGGCCGGAGGCCGGGTGCTCGTCGCGGGCGAGCAGGCGCAGTGCAAGGGAGTGCAGGGCGTCGCCGGCCAGGATGGCGTCGGCGGGGCCGAAGACGGACCAGGCGGTGGGCCGGTGGCGGCGGGTCCGGTCGCGGTCGATGACGTCGTCGTGCAGCAGGGTGAAGTTGTGCACCAGCTCCACCGCGGCGGCGGGGTGCACGGCCTGCCCCGCGGGTCCGCCGAGCGCCCGGGCCGCGGCCAGCACCAGGGC
>NZ_LIQR01000105.1:9181-9652 GCF_001418575.1 Peterkaempfera griseoplana | reverse complement strand
GGGTGGAGATCCGGGTTCCCCTGGGGAAAACCCCACCCCCGCCCTGGGGAAAAGGCCAGGGTTCACTCGGCTGCCAGCCGGATACCGGCCCCGTCCCGCCGCTTCTAGCGTCGTTCCCAGCCCCGCACCGAGCGCGGGCACCGACGCCGGCGGCGCGCAGGCCGCCCTTTCCCAGGGGGATTTCCACCGTGGTACCCAAACTCGGCCTGGCCGCCGCCATGGGCGGCTGGAGCGCACGCCACCGCAAGACCGCGGTCATCGGCTGGCTGCTCTTCGTGGTCCTCGCCGCCTGGCTCGGCGGGCTGGCCGGCAGCGTCAAGGTCTCCGACTCCGAACAGATGCCCGGTGACGTCGCCAGGGCCCAGCAGATCCTCGACGACGCGGGGCTCAAGACCCCCGAGGGTGAGAGCGTCATCGTGCAGAGCGGCACGCTGACCGTCTCCGACCCGGCCTTCCGCAGCACCGTCTCCG
>NZ_LIQR01000105.1:0-9159 GCF_001418575.1 Peterkaempfera griseoplana | reverse complement strand
GCGCGGTCTCCGCCGACCGGCACTCGGCCCTGGTGCAGTTCACCATGGCCGACGCCGCCGGCCACGAGACCGACGACAAGGTCGCCACCGTGCTGGACGCGGTGGCCGGCGTCCAGGCCGCGCACCGGGACCTGGTGGTCGAGGAGTTCGGCGGCGCCAGTGCCGACAAGTGGTTCCAGGACCAGTTCAGCCATGACTTCAAGCGCGCCGAGTGGACCGCCGTACCGCTGGCCCTGGGCATCCTGCTGATCGCCTTCGGCGCCCTGGTGGCCGCCGTGCTGCCGGTGGTGCTGGCACTCACCGCGTTCATCGCCGCCGGCGGACTGGTCGCGCTCAGCAGCCATCTGCTGCACACCAGCGACGACGCCAGCTCGGTGATGCTGCTGGTCGGGCTGGCCGTCGGCGTCGACTACTGCCTCTTCTACCTGCGCCGCGAACGGGAGGAACGGGCCGCCGGACGCGACCCGCACACCGCCCTGATGGTCGCCGCCGCCACCTCCGGACGCGCCGTCCTGGTCTCCGGGCTCACCGTGGTGGTCGCCATGGCCGGGATGTTCCTCACCGGCATCGCCGACTTCCAGGCCATGTCGATGGCCACCATCGTCGTGGTCGTGGTCGCGGTACTGGGCTCGGTCACCGTGCTCCCCGCACTGCTCTCCATGCTCGGCGACCGGGTGGAGAAGGGCCGCGTCCCGCTGCTCGCCCGGCTGCGCCGCACCGGCGGCGGCGCCGCGAACGGCAGCCGCATCTGGAACGCCGTCCTCACCCCCGTGCTGCGCCGCCCCCTGGCCGCCGCCGCACTCGCCACCGGGGTGCTGCTGGCCCTCGCCGCACCGCTGCTCACCCTGCACACCGCCAACCTGACCTTCGAACAGCAGCTGCCGCAAGGCAACGCCCTGGTGAAGACCTACCAGCGGATCGACGCGGCCTTCCCCGGCAACCCGTCACCCGCCACCGTCGTCGTCAAGGCCGACGACATCGACGGACCCCGGATGAAGCAGGCGATCGCCGACTTCCAGCGCGCCGCGGTGGCCACCGGACGGATGCACCAGCCGATCAAGGTCACCCTGCACCCCGCGCAGAACGTCGCCGAGATCGACGTCCCGCTGGCCGGCACCGGCAACGACCGGGCCAGCAACGACGCCCTGAAGGCGCTGCGCGAGGACGTGGTCCCCAGGACCCTGGGCGCCGTGCCGGGCACCGAGGCGCCGGTCACGGGCGAGACTGCGGGCAGCTACGACTTCAACCACCAGATGTCCGACAGCCTGCTGCCGGTCTTCGGCTTCGTCATCGCCTTCGCCTTCCTGCTGATGCTGCTCTCCTTCCGCTCGCTGGCCGTCGCCGTGACCGCGGTCGTCCTCAACCTGCTGTCGGTGGGCGCCGCCTACGGAGTGCTCTCGCTGGTCTTCCAGCACGGCGTGGGTGCCTCGCTGCTGGGCACGGCCGGGGTCGGGGCGATCGAGAGCTGGGTGCCGCTCTTCCTCTTCGTGATCCTCTTCGGCCTCTCCATGGACTACCACGTCTTCGTGGTCTCCCGGATCAAGGAGGCCCACGACCGCGGCCTGGACAACCGCTCCGCCGTCGCCCACGGCATCCGCAGCACCGCGGGGGTGGTGACCAGCGCAGCCGTGATCATGGTGGCGGTGTTCGCGGTCTTCGGCACCCTGTCCATGCAGTCCATGAAGCAGATGGGCGTCGGCCTGGCCGTGGCCGTCCTGGTGGACGCCACCGTCATCCGCGGGGTGCTGCTGCCGTCGGTGATGACCCTGCTGGGCGAGCGCAACTGGTACCTCCCCCGCTGGCTGCACCGGCTCCCGGACCTCTCCCACACCGAGGCGCTCCCCCCGGTCGGCACCGCACCCGTCCACCCGCTGCACAAGCGGCCGCCCGTGGAGGTCTGACCCCTCCCGTGCACAGCGCCGCACCGGCGGCCGGACCCGCAGCAGCGCGGGTCCGGCCGCCGGCGCTTCTGCGAGACTGGGACACCGCCGCCGACCCTGGAGCACCACCGCGCCCATGAACGCCACCCCCTTCGACGAGGCCCGCGCCCGCGACCTGCTGCACACCGCCTGCGCCCTGGCCGGACTGTCACGACCCGACGGCGCCCGGCTGCTCGCGCTGGGCGAGAACGCGGTCCTCGCCGTGGACCACCTGGTGGTGAAGATCGGACGCGGCCGCGACCTGCTGGAGCGCGCGGAACGCGAACTGCGGATCGCGGCCTGGCTGGCGGAGCAGGACGTACCGGCCACCCGCCCGGCCGAGGACGCGCCGCAGCTGCCGCTGCTGGTCGACGGCCACCCGGTCACCTTCTGGCAGCGGCTGGCCGATCCGGTGCGCCCCGCGGAGCCGGCCGACCTGGCCGTACTGCTGCGGACGATCCACCGGCTGCCCGCGCCGCCGGTACCGCTGCCCCGCCGTGACCTGCTCTCCGGGGTGGAGCGCTGGCTGCGCGCCGCCGAGGGGCACATCGACCCCGCCGACGCCGCCTATCTGCGGGCCCGGCGCGACGGTCACGCCGAGGCGGCGGCCGCCCTGGAGCCGCACCTGCCCACCGGTCCCATCCACGGCGACGCGCTGCCCCGCAACGTCCACATCGGCCCGCAGGGGCCCGTGCTGCTCGACCTGGAGACCTTCTCCGACGACCTGCGGGAGCACGACCTGGTGGTGATGGCCCTCAGCCATGACCGCTACGGGGTCCCCGACCACGCCTACCGGGCCTTCACCGACGCCTACGGCTGGGACGTGCGGGAGTGGCCGGGCTGTGCGGTGCTGCGCGGGGCCCGGGAGACCGCCAGCGCCTCCTGGGTCGCCCAGCACACCCCGGGCAACCCGGCGGCGCTCGCGGAGTTCCGCCGCCGGGTGGCGTCGCTGCGTGCGGGGGACTCCTCCGTCCGCTGGCACCCCTTCTGACCGTCCGTCACACCGGCCGCCCGGGCCGCTCGGCAGCCCCCGCCCCGGGCGGACCCCGCTCAGCGCATCGGCCACCGGGCGTCTATCACCGCGGCCGGGTCCTTCTCCCTGCGCAGCCACGCCTGGAAGCTCTCGGCCCAGGCCGTGTGCCAGCCGATCTGCTGCTCGTGCAGATCGGCCGGGTGCAGCTCCCCCACCTCCCGGGGATAACGCTCCGCGAGCCGGACGGCCACCCGCACCGCGGCCAGCGCATCGCTGCCCGCCTCATGGGCGTCGGCCAGCTCCACCCCGTACACCCCGCAGACGCTCTGCAGACTCCGTGAGCCACGGCGGTACCGGTCCACGGAGCGGTCGACCACCAGGGGGTCGAGGACCGGCCCCACCGGGCGGCCGCCCAGCCGGGCGGCCAGCGTGGGCAGATGGTGCCGGCGCAGCTCGGCGTCGAGCAGGCTCAGGTCGAACGGTGCGTTGAAGGCCACCACCGGCACCCCGGCCGCCAGTCGGCGGCACAGCTCGGTTGCGACCTCCTCCACCGCCTCCGGCGCCGGTCTGCCGCCGGAGACGGCCTGCTCGGTGCTGATGCCGTGGATCGCTGCGGCCTCGGCCGGTATGGGTATGCCCGGGTTGACCAGCCAGGCCGTGGTGCGCACCGGTTCGCCGCCCTTGGTGTCCACCAGCGCGGCAGTGACGATGCGTGAATTGTCCGGATCCGTCCCGGTCGTTTCCAGGTCGAAGCCGACCAACGGCTCATGCCACCAGCTCATGTGCGGCGTCCTCTCGTGCGGCCCCGTGTGGATTCATCATCCCGTGCGGCACTGACATCCCGGCCGCCGCCCCATTCGGGCCGCCCGTCAGGAGACCGGCCGGGAGTCCGCCCAGCTGGTCTCGAACTCCTCGCGGTAGACCTCCAGCAGCCCGGGCTCCACGGCGGTCTCACCGGGGACGCGGTCGGCGCCGCGCAGCACCAGCGCCGGCGACTCCATCCCCCGGGAACGCCGCAGATAGGGCTGGACCACCGCCAGGCCGGGGGGACGCTCGCCCTCCACCAGGTAGGCGGTGAAGCGGGGCGTCTCGTCGAAGACCCGTATCTCGAACCCGCCGCTGTCCCGCAGCCGGGCCCGGACCCGCCGCACATGCATGATGTTCATCTCCACCGAGCGGCCCAGCTCACCGCGCCCCAGGCCCAGCTCCCGCTCACGCCGCCGCAGGGCGCTGCTGGCCGGGTTGAGGAAGAGCAGCCGCATCCGGCAGCCCCCGGCGGCCAGCCGCACCAGCCGCTTGCCGGTGAAGTTCTGGCAGAGCATGGAGAGGCCGATCCCGATCGCGTCCAGCCGCTGCGCCCCGGTGAGCAGCTCCTCCACCGGCAGGTCGCGCTGCAGCCGGACCCGGTCGGAGTGCACGGCGACCACGTCGGCGTAGCGTTCGCCGACCAACTCCTCCAGGATGTCGCCGGGGGCGCCGACGGCCACCGGTCCCCCGTCCAGCAGCGCCAGCAGCCGGGCCGCGGCGCGCTCGGCCTGCGCGAGCACCGTCTCGGACAGCGCCCGGTTGCGGGAGACCACATGGCGGGCGACCTCCAGCTCGTCCAGGGTCAGCTCCACCTCGCGGCGGTCGGCCAGGTACGGCTCGAAGCAGGCCCAGTGCTGCACCATCAGCTCACGTAGCTGAGGGAGCGTCAGAAAGACCACCAGCTCGTCGTCCGCGGGATCCAGCAGATAGCCCTTGCGCCGGCTGACCTCGCGCACGGCGCCCGCCCGGTGCGCCCACTCCTCGCCCACGGGACCGGCCGCGGCGGTGACCCAGTCCTCGCCGTGGGCGGGCTCGTAGACGGGACGCAGCACCTCGGAGACCAGGGAGCGCATCCGCTGCTCGACCAGATTGAGCCAGACGTAGGCCCGGCCTGCCCGGCGCACCCGCCGGCGGGCCTCCTCCCAGGAGTCCGGCCCCCAGCCGAGGGCGGTCCGCGGACTGCCCTCCTGGCGCGGCAGAAGGCGCCCCGCCGCCGTCCTGGCGGCGGCCGTCAGCGCGTCTCCGCGCACCGTGCCTCCCGCGGCACCCTCGTCGGAGGGGACCACCGTGACTCCTCCCTCTCGTAAACGAGAGGGCTTCCCCCTCGGCTCTGTGGAACTGAGGCGCGGCCAGGCCGTGACCGCTGCCCGTGGGCAGGACCCCGATTCTACTACGGCGCTTCGTACCTTAGAAATCTTGGCGGCCGCTGAGAAGGGGTCCGAGGACACTTCCCCGCCGCCCGCCGCGGAGCCCTGCGCACAGGACCGCGACACGCGGGCGGCACGGCCCGCGGGCCCGGTCGGGGCCGGTTCCGGCCGTTTCCCGCCGGATGAGACACCCGTTCGGGCGAAGAAGTCACGAAAGGCCGTCAGTTCGGTCCTCGGTCAGCGAGTATGCGGAAGGACGGACGTCGGCGACTCGGACAACGACAGGGGGCACACATGGCGTCCGGCGCCGCCGGGCATACGGCACGCATCGGCGGCACGCCCACGCCCGCCCACGCACGGTCGGGGCAGCTGTCCTCCGCGACGACGGGAAGAAGAGGGACGATGCAGGTCTGGCCGGGACACCCGTACCCCCTCGGTGCCACCTACGACGGAGCCGGAACCAACTTCGCGGTCTTCTCCGAGGCCGCGGACCGGATCGAACTGTGCCTGGTCGCCGACGACGGCTCGGAGACCGCGGTGGAGCTGCGCGAGACCGACGCCTTCGTCCGCCACGCCTACCTGCCGGGCGTACAGCCCGGCCAGCGCTACGGCTTCCGGGTGCACGGTCCGTACGACCCCGCCGCGGGGCACCGCTGCAACAGCGCCAAGCTGCTGCTGGACCCGTACGCCAAGGCCATGAGCGGCGCCATCGACTGGCACGAGTCGGTGTACGGCTACCACTTCGGCTCCCCCGACCGGCGCAACGACCTGGACTCCGCGCCGCACACCATGCACTCGGTGGTGATCAACCCCTACTTCGACTGGGGCAACGACCGGCCGCCGCGCACCGACTACCACCGCACCGTGCTCTACGAGGCCCATGTCAAGGGCCTCACCCGGCTGCACCCGGGCATCCCCGAGGAGATCCGCGGCTCCTACGCCGGGATCGCCCACCCCGCCATGGTCGAGCACCTGGTGGACCTGGGGATCACCGCCATCGAGCTGATGCCGGTCCACCAGTTCGTCCACGACCACCGACTGGTGGACGCCGGGCTCTCCAACTACTGGGGCTACAACACCATCGGCTTCTTCGCCCCGCACGGCGCCTACTCCTCGCTCGGCGACCGCGGCCAGCAGGTGCAGGAGTTCAAGTCGATGGTCAAGGCGCTGCACGCCGCCGGGATCGAGGTGATCCTGGACGTCGTCTACAACCACACCGCGGAGGGCAACCACCTGGGCCCCACGCTCTCCTTCCGCGGCCTGGACAACGACAACTACTACCGGCTGGTCGCCGACGACCGCCGCTACTACGAGGACACCACCGGCACCGGCAACAGCCTGCTGATGCGCAGCCCGCACGTCCTGCAACTGATCATGGACTCACTGCGCTACTGGGTCACCGACATGCACGTCGACGGGTTCCGCTTCGACCTGGCCGCCACCCTCGCCCGGCAGTTCCACGAGGTGGACCGGCTGTCGTCCTTCTTCGACCTGGTCCAGCAGGACCCGGTGGTCTCCCAGGTCAAGCTGATCGCCGAGCCCTGGGACGTCGGCGAGGGCGGCTACCAGGTGGGCAACTTCCCCCCTCTGTGGACCGAGTGGAACGGCAAGTACCGCGACACCGTCCGCGACCTGTGGCGCGGGGAGAACGCCACCCTCGCCGAGTTCGGCTCCCGGCTGACCGGCTCCTCCGACCTCTACCAGGACGACGGCCGCCGCCCCATCGCCTCCATCAACTTCGTCACCTGCCACGACGGCTTCACCCTACGCGACCTGGTCTCCTACAACGACAAGCACAACGAGGCCAACGGCGAGGACAACCGCGACGGCGAGAGCCACAACCGCTCCTGGAACTGCGGCGCCGAGGGCGACAGCGACAACCCCGCGGTGCTGGAGCTGCGCGCCCGGCAGCAGCGCAACTTCATCGCCACCCTGATGCTCTCCCAGGGCGTCCCGATGCTCTCCCACGGCGACGAGCTGGGCCGCACCCAGCACGGCAACAACAACGCCTACTGCCAGGACAGCGAACTGGCCTGGGTGCACTGGCCCGCCGGCACCACCGGGCACGGCACCGCGGGCCACGGCCCCGGACGGACACCGGCCCAGGACGACCCCGCCGCCCAGCTGCTGGAGTTCACCCGCTCCATGGTCTGGCTGCGCCGCGACCACCCCGTCTTCCGGCGGCGGCGCTTCTTCCACGGCCGCCCGGTCTCCGGCACCCACGACGACCTCTCCGACATCGCCTGGTTCACCCCCGGCGGCAGCGAGATGACCGACAAGGACTGGAAGGCCTCCTACGCCAAGTCCCTCACCGTCTTCCTCAACGGCTACGCCATCTCCGAACCCGACCGCCGCGGCGGGAAGATCACCGACGACTCCTTCCTGCTGATGTTCAACGCCCACTACGAACCCCTGGAGTTCGCCGTCCCGGTCAACCACGGCCGGGAGTGGCAGGTGGTGGTCGACACCGCCCGGCCCGGCAGCATCGCCCCCGGCGCCGGGGCCAAGGTGAAGGCCGGCGACCGGCTCCAGCTCGCCGACCGGTCACTGATGGTGCTCCAGCGCCCCGCCTGAGCCCCGGCCGGGGCCCGGGGGACGACGACGGTCCCCCGGCTGCCCGCGCCCGGGATGTGGATCCCCTCCCCACCGGGTAGGCATGGGCACATGACAGCCGCCCACCGCCCTGGACCCACCGCCAGCTACCGGCTCCAGCTGCAGCCCGGCTTCACCCTCCACGACGCCGCAGCGGCCGTCCCCTACCTCGCCCGCCTCGGCGTCTCCCACCTCCACCTCTCCCCCCTGCTGGAGGCCGTCCCGGGCTCCGCCCACGGCTACGACACCGTCGACCACACCCGGATCAGCGAGCAGCTCGGCGGCGAAGCGGCCCTGCGCGCCCTGGCCGACCACGCCCACGCCCACGGCCTGGGGCTGATCGCCGACACCGTCCCCAACCACATGGCGCTGCCCGCCCCCGAACACCTCAACCATCCGCTCTGGCACGTCCTGCGGGAAGGGCCCGACTCCCCCTACGCCCGCTGGTTCGACATCGACTGGACCGCCCAGCCGGGCCCCGTCGACGCACCCCACCGCGGACGGGTCCTGCTGCCCCTGCTCGGCGACCGGCTCGGCGCCGTCCTGGACCAGCTCACCCTGGGCAAGACCACCGTCGCCCACCAGGAGTCACCCGACGACACCACCGCCGAACCGGTGCTCCGCTACCACGACCACGTCTTCCCGCTGCGCCCCGGCACCGAGCACCTGCCGCTTCCCGAACTGCTCGACCACCAGTGGTACCGGCTCGCCTGGTGGCGTCTCGCCCGCACCGAGCTCAACTACCGCCGCTTCTTCACCGTCAACGACCTGATCGCGGTCCGCGCCGAGGACCCCGAGGTCTTCCACGCCACCCACGCCGTCCTGCTGCGGCTGCACGCCGACGGCGTACTGGACGGCTTCCGCATCGACCACCCCGACGGCCTGGCCGACCCCCGCGGCTATCTGCGCCGCCTCTCCGACGCCACCGGCGGCGCCTGGACCGTCGTGGAGAAGATCCTCACCGGCGACGAACACCTCCCCGCCGACTGGCCCTGCGCCGGCACCACCGGCTACGACGCCCTGCTGCGCATCGACGGCGTCCTCACCGACCCCGAGGGCGTCCGGCGGATCACCGAGGAGACTGCCGCCGTACTCGCCCCGCCCGGCGGCGCCCACCCCGGCCGGGCCGGCGACCACCGGCAGACCGAGCACCAGCAGACCGAGCACCAGCAGACCGACCACCAGCAGTCCGACTACCGGCAGGCCGCCGAGGAGGCCCGCCGCGAGGTGGTCCGCCGCGAACTCGCCGCAGAGATCGCCCGACTCGGCCGCACCGCCGCCCGCGCCTGCACCGAGGACCCCTCCGACGCCCTGCAGCGCGACCACCCCGACTGGGCCCTCACCGAGGCCACCGCCCGGCTGGTCGCCGCCCACCCCGTCTACCGGCCGTACGTCGTCCCGGGCGAACCCGCCCCCGACGAGTCCGCGCAGGCCCTCACCGCCGTCGCCGCCGACCCCCGCTCCCTCACCGACAGCGCCGCCGTCGCCGGCACCGCCGACG
>NZ_LIQR01000104.1 GCF_001418575.1 Peterkaempfera griseoplana | reverse complement strand
GCCTGGGCCCAGGCCATCGCGGCGGTCCCCGCAGCCACCTACACCGTCGCCAAGCTGCGCTGGCTGGCCGAGTTCGAGCCCGCGTCGGCCAAGCGGCTGGCCGAGGTGCTGCTGCCGCACGACTGGCTGGTGTGGCAGCTGCTCGGCCACCCCAAGCGCCGCACCACGGACCGCGGCGACGCCTCCGGCACCGGGTACTGGTCGCCGGTCACCGGCCGCTACCGCGAGGACCTGGTGAAGCTGGCGCTCGGCCACGAGGTGCGGCTCCCCGACGTCCTCGGCCCGGCCGAGCCCGCCGGGGAGACCCCCGAGGGACTGCTGATCTCCGCCGGTACCGGCGACAACATGGCCGCCGCGCTGGGGCTGGGCGCCGGCCCGGGGGACGCGGTGGTCTCGCTCGGCACCACCGGCACCGTCTTCGCCGTCCACGACGAACCGCTGGTCGACGAGTCCGGCGCCATCGCCTCCTTCGCCGACGCCACCGGGCGCCATCTGCCGATGGTCGGCACGCTCAACGCCGCCCAGGTGCTGCGCCGCACCGCCGCCCTGCTGGGGACCGACCTGGAGGGCCTCAGCGAGCTGGCCCTGCAGTCCACCCCCGGCTCCTACGGGCTGGTGATGCTGCCGTACCTGGAGGGCGAACGCATCCCCCATCTGCCGCACGCCGCCGGCACCCTGACCGGGCTGCGCGCCGAGTCGATGGAGCGGGAGCATGTGGCGCGGGCGGCCGTGGAGGGCATGCTCTGCGGTATCGCCGACGCCCTGGACGTGCTGCGCGGCCGCGGGGTCGCGGTGCGGCGGGTCTTCCTGGTGGGCGCGGCCGGACGGCTGGCCGCCGTACAGCACATCGCGCCGCTGGTGCTGGGCGTCCCCGTGGTGATCCCGCCCCCCGGTGACTACGCCGCCCGCGGCGCGGCCCGGCAGGCCGCCTGGGCACTGGCCGGCAGCGCCGAGCCGCCGCAGTGGGACCTGGCGGACGCGGTCACCGTGGAGCCGGGCGAGGACGTCGTCTTCGGGCAGGCGGTACGGCAGCAGTACGCCTCGGTGCGCGAGCAGGTGCACCCGGAGACCCGCACCTACTAGCCGGGGCTGCCCGGGGCGGTGCGGCCCGGGGGCGGTGCGGGCCGCCCGGTCCCCCGTCGCCCGCAGGCTCCCACGGGCCGTACGCGGAAGCCTGCGGCCGTGGCGGGGCCGGACGGGCGCGGTTCACCGGGCGGCCGGGCTCAGTCGAGGTAGCCGCGCAACTGGTCGGCGAAGGCGTGGTCGCGCAGCTTGTTGAGGGTCTTGGACTCGATCTGCCGGATGCGCTCACGGGTCACCCCGAAGAGGCGCCCGATCTCCTCCAGGGTCCGCGGCCGCCCGTCGGCGAGCCCGTAGCGCAGCTGCACCACCTTGCGCTCACGCTCGCCGAGGGTGGAGAGCACCGCCTCCAGGTGCTCCCGCAGCAGGAGGAAGGCCGCGGACTCCACGGGCGAGGCGGCGTCGGCGTCCTCGATCAGGTCGCCCAGCGCGATGTCGTCCTCCTCACCCACCGGCGCGTGCAGCGAGACCGGCTCCTGGGCCAGGCGCAGCAACTCGGTGACCCGTTCCTCGGAGAGTTCCAGGACCGCGGCCACATCGGCCGGGGTGGGCTCGTGGCCGCGCTCCTGGAGCAGCCGTCGCTGCACCCGGACCACCCGGTTGATCAGCTCCACCACGTGCACCGGCACCCTGATGGTGCGGGCCTGGTCGGCCAGTGCCCGGCTCATGGCCTGGCGGATCCACCAGGTCGCGTAGGTGGAGAACTTGTAGCCGCGGGCGTAGTCGAACTTCTCGACGGCGCGGATCAGCCCCAGATTGCCCTCCTGGACCAGGTCCAGCATGGTCAGTCCGCGGCCGACGTACCGCTTGGCGACGGAGACCACCAGCCGCAGATTGGCCTCGATCAGACGCCGCTTGGCGATCCTGCCGAGGACCACCAGGTGGTCCAGGTCGTCGGCGAGCCTGTCGTCGACACCCGAGGCCAGGTGTTCGCCCAGGTACTCCTCGGCGAAGAGGCCGGCCTCGACCTGGCGGGCCAGCTCGACCTCCTCCGCCGCGCTGAGCAGGGGGATGCGGCCGATCTCCCGCAGGTACTGGCGGAAGAGGTCCGCGGAGGGGCCGGCCACCTCGTCGATAGCCGGGGCGCGCTCCGGCTCCTCCGGTTCCTCGGCCTCCTCCGCCGCGGCGCCGGCCAGCTCCGCCTCGGAGGGGTCGCTGATCTCCGCGAGTCCCTGGTCGGCGTCGTCCTGGACGCCGTCGTCCTGATCACCGTCGTCCCGGTCTGCGTCCTGGACGCCGTCGTCCTGGGCGGGGGCGCCCCGGCCGGTCCCGACCTGGTCGGCGCCGTCCTGGTCGTCCGCCGCCCCGGGATGGCCCTCCGCCGGTCCGGGGCCGCGCTGTCCCTGCGCCCCCGGGTCGTCGGCAGGGCCCTCGTGCCGCACGCCCTCGACGGTGTCGGCGGCGTCCACCTCGTCCGCGTCGGCCGAGGAGGTGGTGGCGGCCGCTTCGCCTCGTGAGGCGGTACGGCGGACGGCGGGGCGGGCCGGGGTGACGAGGTCCACATCGTTCCCTTCCTGCGCGGAGGGCCCGTGGTGCACTGAGGGATCGGGCGCCTGCTGGTCGGGGGCCTGCTGGACAGGTGCCGGGGCGTGCAGCGCCGGGGCGGGGGGCACGGCGCCGCCCTCCGCCCGGGAGGCTGTGGGCGGGATGTCGGCGGCCGCGGCGGTCCCGCGCTGCACTGACTGGGACACCACTTCCAGTGTGGGGTACGCCACACGCCATGGCCGATACTCGTGCGGTGGTTTTTTGGCCCCGGGGGCGCCGGGCCGCACAGCGTGCGCCCCGGGCGGCGCTAGAGAGCGGCCGCGCCGCGGGTCCGCAGGTCGTTGCGGTACTGCTCCAGGGCCCACAACTCGCCCTGGACGGCGGTCAGTTCCTCGGGGGCGGCCCGGTTGCCCAGCCGCTGGAGATGGGCCCGCACCTCGGCGACCCGGGCGTCCACGGCCTGCAGCCGCAGCTTCACCAGGAACTCCCCCGCGTAGATGGCGTCCGGCGCCCGGCGGGTGCGGATCGGCTCCACGGTGAGCTCGGTGATCAGGGCCCGTACGGAGTCGTCGGGCGCGGTGTCGCGGACCCTGGCGGTGAAGTCGGGCACCGTGGTGCCGTACGCGGCGCCGCCCGCGGCCGCGACGGCACGCCGCACCGCCGTGTAGGGGGCGGTGGGGAACTCGTCCTCGCCGAAGTTGTCGAAGGCCGGGCTGACCAGCTCCGGATGCTGGAGGGCGAGCTTCAGCAGCTCCCGCTCCACGAACTGCGCCGGGTCGCGGGGGTTGAGCCTGGGCGCGACCGGGCGGACGGGCGCGGGCGCCGGAGCGGGCGCCTCCCCGCGCCGCGCGGCGGGTCCCGGCCGCTCGTGCTCCCGCTCGCGCTGCCAGCGGGCGATCTGGGCGACGCGGCGCACCACGAACTGCTCGTCGAGGATGCCCAGCATCCCGCCGAGCTGGACGGCGTACTGGTGCTGGATGGAACGGTCCTTGATCCGGGCGACGATCGGCGCGGCCTCCTCCAGGGCGGCGGCGCGGCCCTCCGCGGTCTCCACCCGGTGCCGGGCGACGGTGCTGCGGATGGCGAACTCGAAGAGCGGCACCGGGTTGTCCACCAGTTTGCGCACCGCCGCGTCGCCCTCCGCGAGCCGCAGCTCACAGGGGTCCATGCCGCCGGGGCTGACCGCGATGGAGGTACGGGCGGCGAACTTCTGGTCGTCCTCGAAGGCGCGCAGGGCCGCCTTCTGCCCGGCCGCGTCGCCGTCGAAGGTGAAGACGGTCTCGCCGCGGTAGGCGGAGGTGTCCATCAGCAGTCGCCGGATGATCTTGATGTGGTCCTCGGCGAAGGCCGTGCCGCAGGTCGCCACCGCCGTGGTCACACCCGCCAGATGGCAGGCCATGACGTCGGTGTACCCCTCCACCACCACCGCCCGGCCGGTTTTGGCGATGTCCTTCTTCGCCAGGTCGATGCCGTAGAGGACATGCGACTTCTTGTAGATCGCCGTCTCGGGGGTGTTGAGGTACTTGGGACCGTTGTCGTCCTCGCGCAGCCTGCGCGCGCCGAAGCCGACCACCTCACCGGTGATGTCGCGGATCGGCCACACCAGACGCCCGCGGAAGCGGTCGATCAGGCCGCCGCGCTGCCCCTGGGAGGCCAGGCCGCCGGACAGGATCTCCCGGTCGGCGAAGCCCCGGCCGCGCAGAAAGCGGACCAGGTGCTCCCAGCCCGCCGGGGCGTACCCCACCCCGAACTGCTTGGCCGCGGCCTCGTCGAAGCCCCGCTCGGCCAGGAAGCGGCGGCCGATCTCAGCCTCCGCCCCCTGCAACTGTTCCGCGAACCAGGCCGCGGCCACCTTGTGGGCCTCCACCAGCCGGGTCCGCTCGCCCTTCTGCCGGCCCGGGGTGTAGCCGCCCTCCTCGTAGCGCAGGGTGATGCCCGCCTGGGCGGCGAGCCGCTCCACGGCCTCGGTGAAGGAGAGATGCTCCACCTTCATCACAAAGCCGAGGGTGTCCCCGCCCTCGCCGCAGCCGAAGCAGTGGTAGACGCCCTTGGCCGGGTTGACGTAGAAGGACGCGGACTTCTCGTCGTGGAACGGGCAGACGCCCTTGAGCTGCGCCCCGCCGCCACTGACCAGCTGGACGTAGTCGGAGACGACCACATCGATGGGCAGCGCGCTGCGCACCGCCTGTACGTCCTCGTCCCTGATCCTGCCTGCCACGCACGAAGTCTACGGCGGCGCGGGGACATGCCCCGCCGCCCTCAGGGCAGCAGGGCGTCCAGCGGCACGGCGGGGTCGGAGAGCCGCTCCGGATCGACCGGACGCCGGGAGCGCACCAACTGCTGGATGGGGTCGGTGACATCCCAGACGTTGACGTTCATCCCCGCCAGCACCCGGCTCTGCGCATCCAGCCAGAAGGCGATGAACTCGCGCTTGGCGGCGTCGCCCCGGATCACCACCTGGGCGTACTCCCCGGGCGCGGCGAAGCCCGAGTACTCCATCCCCAGGTCGTACTGGTCGCTGAAGAAGTACGGCACCCGGTCGTAGACCACCTCCTGGCCCAGCATCGCCCGGGCGGCCGCCGGGCCGCCGTTGAGGGCGTTGGCCCAGTGCTCCACCCGCAGCCGCCGCTCGAAGACCGGGTGGTAGGCGGAAGCCAGGTCGCCCGCCGCGAAGACGTCCGGGTCGGAGGTGCGCAGCGAGGCGTCCACCGCCACACCGCCGCCCTCCTCCCGGGCCGCGATCTCCAGCCCGGCGGCCTCGGCGAGCGCGATGTCGGGAGCGGCGCCGATACCGATCAGCATGGCGTGGGCGGGAAGCTCCTCACCGGTGTCGGTGAGGGCGGACAGCACCATGCCGTCCTGGCCGACCACCTCGGTGATCGACGCGCCCAGCTGGAAGGAGACACCGTGCTCCCGGTGGAGATCGGCGAAGAACCCGCCGAGTTCCGGGCCGAGCACGCCGAACAGCGGCGTCGGCTGCGGCTCCACCACTGTCACCTCGGCGCCGTAGCCGCGGGCCGCCGCGGCGACCTCCATCCCGATCCAGCCGGCGCCCGCGATCAGCAGCCGCCCGTTCTCCCGCCCCAGGGTCTGCAGCACCTGCCGCAGCCGCTCGGCGTGCGGCAGCCGGCGCAGATAGTGCACCCCGGCCAGGTCGGCGCCGGGCACCCGCAGGGGCCGCGGCGAGGAGCCGGTGGCCAGCAGCAGCTTGTGGTAGCGGATGGCGGTGCCGTCGCCCAGCCGCACCTCCTTGGCCTCCCGGTCCAGTGCGGTGACCGGCTGGCCCAGGTGCAGCTCCACCTCGTGCGCCGCGTACCAGGAAGGGTCGTGCACCTGGAGCGCGTCGGCCTGCTCGGCGCCGGTGAGGTAGCCCTTGGAGAGCCCCGGCCGCTCGTACGGCTTCTCCCGCTCGTCGCCGAGCAGTATCACCCGCCCGGTGAAACCCTCGTCCCGCAGCGTCTCGGCGGCCTTGGCCCCGGCGAGGCCGGCGCCCACGATGACATGGGTCTCGTTGCTGTCCACCACGTCCGCTCTCTCCTGTTCCGCGGCGGGCCGCAGGCCGGCCGCTACGCACCGTGAGTGCCAGGTTACTGCGCGGCGGGTCGACGACCCCGGCCGAACCGGCCGTCCGCTGCGGTCGAGCGTCCCCCATGCGCAGGCCCAAGTGAAGAGCGCTGCGCCAACCCGGCCGGATCGTCACCCCTCCTGCACGAGTACCCGGTGCAGGGCCAGCGCGGAGGCGTCGGTGAGGGAGGCGATCTGGTCCACCACCGCGCGCAGCCTGGAGCGGTCGTCCTCGGCCTCCTCGAACAGGGCCCGGAAGACCGGGTCGAGCCCGCGCGGCGCGTCCCGTACCAGCACCTCGGCCAGCTCGGCGATCACCACCCGCTGCCGGGACCGCAGTTCGGCCTGCTCGGCCCGCTGCATCACATAGCGGACCGCGACGGCCTTCAGCACCGCGCACTCCACCCGCGTCGGATGCGGCACCACCAGCTCGGCCCGGTAGCGGGTCAGCCGGCCCGGCCCGTGACGCTCACGGGTCGCCCGCTCCGCCGCCAGGCAGAAACGGCCGATCAGCTGGCTGGTGGCGTCCTTCAGCCCGGCCCGGTCCCGGGCCGAGCCGTCGTAGGAGCGCGGCCACCACTCCTGGGCCAGCAGCCGGTCCAGCGCCTCGGCGAACTCCTCCTCCGCCGCCTGCGCGTAGTAAGCCGCCACCTTGAACAGCTCCGCCCGCTCGGTGGGGCTGTGCAGCACGGCCGGGTCGACATGGCCCGCGTGCAGCCCGTCCTCCAGATCGTGCACGGAGTAGGCGACGTCGTCTGACCAGTCCATCACCGTCGCCTCGAAGCAGCGCCGACCGGGCGGCGCCGCCGCCCGGACCCAGCGGAACACCGCCAGGTCCTCGGCGTAGACGCCGTACTTGGGCGAGGACGGCTCGGTGGGGTGCTGCCCCCGCGTCCAGGGGTACTTGGTGGCCGCGTCCAGGGCGGCGCGGGTGAGGTTCAGGCCCACACTGCGGCCCGGCCAGGGCGCCAGCCGGGCGGCGGCGTCACTGTGCGGGGCGAAGCGCTTGGGCTCCAGCCGGGTCAGGATCCGCAGCGACTGGGCGTTGCCCTCGAAGCCACCGCACGCCTGGGCGGCGCCGTCCAGCGCCGCCTCACCGGTGTGGCCGAACGGCGGATGCCCCAGGTCGTGCGCCAGGCACGCCACCTCCACCAGGTCCGGATCGCAGCCCAGCGCCGCCCCCAGCTCCCGGCCGACCTGGGCGCATTCCAGGGAGTGGGTCAGCCTGGTCCGCGGGAAGTCGCTGAGCATCGGCGCCACGACCTGCGTCGTACCGGCGAGCCGCCGCAGCGCCGCGGAGTGCAGCACCCGGGCCCGGTCACGCTCGAAGGCGGTGCGCCCCGGCCTCTTGTCGGGCTCGGGCACCCACCGCGCCACGGCGGCGGGATCGTATGCCGCCGCCCCGTTGGCACCTGCCCGGACAGCGGCGGCCTGGTCGGTCTCGTTCATATACCCGCACGGTACGCCCGCCCTGTGTCAACCGGGCACCCGCCGCGCAACGGGATGAGGACTGCTGTCCGATTACCGTCCGCCCGCTGCGCCGGCGGCTTCGCGGAGAACAGGAGCGCGCGAGGGACCGCATGGCCCAGGAGGCCGGCAGCGCGCAGGGAAGTCCGCGGGAGTGTGCCGGAGCGGACGCGGTAGGCCCGTACCGGTGACATCTCCTGCCTCGCGCACCCGTTACGGCCGACACCGCTTGCGGCACCCGAACACATGACGTTGCGTGGGTTTCTGGGCGCCGCACTCAACCCCTGGCGGGGTGTCAGTGCGGCCCCCTTTCAGTTGCCACCGCGGAACCAGCACCATGGAGGAATCCGATGCGTCCCATATCCGCCCGCGCCGCCGGACTCGCCGCAGCAGTCGTCTGCGGCGCCGCGCTGCTCAGCCTCTCCCCGGCCCACGCCGCTCCGGGTCTTCACACCGCGGCCCCGGGGACCGCGCCGGAAGCCCACCGGGACCCGGTGATCACCGGAATCGTGACCATTCACCGGACGGCTCCTCTCCCCGACGTCGTCATCCAGGGGGCGAGCCTCAGCCGGAACCCGCTCGACAGCGGCGTCGCACTGAACACCGTCACCACCGTCGACAACGGCACCAACGTCCCCATCACCCTCTCCGCGGGGGCGGTCACCATCAACCCCGGCGGCAGCGCGACGGTCGGCCAGATCACGAGCGGCGACCTGTTCATCTCCGCTTCCGTGTTCGGCTCCCGTCCGGGCCCCTCCCCCTGGTGATACGCACGCCGTAGAAGGTCGGGGCCCGGCCCTTCAGGGCGCCTCCGTCCGCCCCCTCGCCGTCGTACCGCCCGACCCGTCCGGGTCGGCGCGGACGGCGGCCAGCGCCCGCCAGCGGGGCTGTTCCAGGACCAGGCATACGGCGGCGAGGAGGGTGACCGGCACCGCCAGCCAGGCCGGCCAGGCGGCCCAGGAGGCGATGACCGCGGCGGCGAGCTGGAGCAGCACCAGGGCGATGGTGACCAGGCCCGGCACGGCGACCATCACCTGCTTCTTGTCGCCCGGGGTGGCGAGGACGGTGGGCAGTCCGATCAGCAGGACCACGGAGGCGACGGCCAGCGGCACCGAGTGCGGGGCGAGGGCCCACGGCGTGGCGGTCCAGGCGGCGAGTTCGGTGAGGAAACGCAGGGCGGAGGCGGCTCGGCCGTCGGGTATGTCCACGAGCGGTCAGGATGCCAGAGCCCGGGGTTCGGCGTCGGTTGCCCGGGTGAGCCCCGCGGCGTCGTCGTAGCGGGCGAGGACCAGCCGGGCCAGGGCGGGGTGCGGGCCGAGGGGGGCCGCGGTGAGCCAGCGGCCGGCGGCGGCCGCCAGCCGGGCGAAGTCGCCCGGGGCGGTGAAGTAGCCGGAGACGGCGACCCGGCGGTGGCCGCGGGCGGTGAGGGCGGCGACGGCCTCGGCGACGGTGGGGGCCGCCGCCGCGACGTAGCCCGGGAGTACGGGGACGCCGAGGCGGGCGGACAGCAGCCGGGCCTGGGCCTCGGTGTCGGCCGCGGCGGCGGGGTCGCGGGAGCCGGCGGCGGCCAGCACCACGGCGTCGCCGCCCCTGGCGTCCCAGCCCGCTTCGGCGAGCCGGGTGTGGAGGACCTGGGTGAGCAGTGGATGCGGCCCGAGCGGGGCCGCGACGGCGGCGTCCAGGTGCGGGGCGGCGGCGAGGGCCCGGGGGATGTCCACCCTGACGTGGTACCCGCGCCCCAGCAGCAGAGGCACCAGTACCGCCCGGCCGGTGAGCCGGTCGAGGACGTCGGGCAGCAACGGGTCGTTGAGACCCAGGTGGGCGAGGTGCACGGGAAGGCCCGGCCGCAGTGCCCGCACCTGGTCGAGCAGCCGCTGGATCTCCGTACGCGCGGCCGGGTCGCGGGAGCCGTGGGCGACGGCGACCAGCGCCGGGGGCCGGGCGCCTTCGGCGGGGCAGGTGTGGCGCGCGGAGAGCCCGGTGGAGAACCGGGTGGCGATCTCGGACAGCAGTTCCGAGGCGCTGGAGTTCCACAGGGGCTGCGTCATGCGTTCAGCGTCCCCGGTGGGTGTTACCCCGTGGTTGCGCGGTGGTCAACAGCAGTTTCCCGTAGCTCACAGCCGGGGAACGGCCTGCTGAGAGGCCTCACAGCCGGGTGGGCGCGGCTCTGAGGGCGCCGTACCTGCGGTGTAACGCGGGGGTCGTGGCGGTGAAACAGCCCCGACGCAGACTGCACGGTATGGACGAAACCGCCGCATTGCCCGCGATCGACACCCACTGCCCCTACTGCTCCCTGCAGTGCGGGATGGGGCTGCGGCCGGTCACCGGGGCGGTACCGGTGGAGGTGGTGGAACGGCCGGGATTCCCGGTCAATCTGGGTGCCCTCTGCGGCAAGGGTGCCAGTGCGGCCGCCGTGCTGGCGCCGGGGGCCCGGCTGACCACGCCGCTGATGCGCCCGCACCGCGGGGCGCCGCTGGCCCCGGTGGGCTGGGAGGCAGCCCTGGACCGGATCGCCGTGGAGCTGTCGCGTACCGCGGAGCGGCACGGCAGGGACGCGGTGGGGGTGTTCGGCGGCGGCGGGCTGACCAATGAGAAGGCCTATCTGCTGGGGAAGTTCGCCCGGGTGGTGCTGCGGACCTCGGCGATCGACTACAACGGCCGGTTCTGCATGTCCTCGGCGGCGGCGGCGCACAGCAGGGCCTTCGGTCTGGACCGGGGGATGCCGTTCCCACTGGAGGACATACCGCGGACCGGCTGTGTGATCCTGGTCGGCGGCAACCCGGCGGAGACCATGCCGCCCTTTGTGCGCTATCTGCGGGAGCTGCGGGAGAACGGCGGCACGCTGGTGGTGGTGGACCCGCGCCGCACCCGCACCGCGGAGCTGGCCGATCTGCATCTGGCGCCGCGTCCCGGTACCGATCTGGCGCTGGCGCTGGGTCTGCTGCACCTGGTGGTCGCGGAGGGCCGCACCGACGAGGAGTTCATCGCGGAGCGCACCACGGGGTGGCCCGAGGCCCGGGCGGCGGCGATGGCGCACTGGCCGGAGCTGGTGGAGTCGATCACCGGGGTGCCGGTCCCCGGGCTCCGCGAGACGGTGCGGCTGTTCTGCGACGCGCCGGCCTCGATGGTGCTGACCGCTCGCGGGCCGGAGCAGCAGGCCAAGGGGACCGACACGGTGAGCGCCTGGATCAACCTCTGCCTGGCGACCGGGCGGGCCGGCCGGCCGTACTCCGGGTACGGCTGCCTGACCGGCCAGGGCAACGGGCAGGGCGGCCGCGAGCACGGGCAGAAGGCCGACCAGCTGCCGGGGTACCGGAGGATCGACGACCCTGCCGCCCGGCGTCATGTCGCCGCGGTGTGGGGTGTGGACCCGCAGTCGCTGCCCGGGCCCGGCCGCAGCGCCTACGAGCTGCTGGAGTCGCTGGGCCGGGAGGTCCGGGCGCTGCTGCTGTGCGGTTCCAACCCGGTGGTGTCGGCGCCGCGTGCCGGGCATGTCGCGGAGCGGTTCGCGGCGCTGGACTTCCTGGCGGTCAGCGATGTGGTGCTGTCGGAGACGGCCGCGACGGCCGATGTGGTGCTGCCGGTGACCCAGTGGGCGGAGGAGACCGGCACCATGACCAGTCTGGAGGGCCGGGTGATCCTGCGCCGCAGGGCGGTGGCGCCACCGCCCGGGGTCCGCAGCGACCTGGAGGTGCTGCATGCGCTGGCGGCGCGGCTGGGGCACGGCGAGGGGTTCCCGGTGGAGCCGGAGAAGGCCTTCGACGAGCTGCGGCGGGCGTCGGCGGGCGGCCCCGCGGACTACGCCGGGATCTCCTACGAGCGGATCGCGGCCGAGGACGGCGTCTTCTGGCCATGTCCGTCGGCCGGGCATCCGGGGACGCCGCGGCTGTTCCTGGACCGCTTCGCCACCCCGGACGGCCGGGCCCGCTTCGTCCCGGTGCAGCACCGGCCGGCCGCGGAGGAGCCCGACCGGGAGTACCCGCTGCGGCTGACCACCGGGCGGGTGCTGTCGCAGTACCAGTCGGGCGCCCAGACCCGCCGGGTGGACGCGCTCAACTCGGCGGCGCCGGGACCATATGTGGAGCTGCATCCGCGACTGGCGGAGCGGCTGGGGGTGGCGGAGGGGGCGGAGGTCGCGGTGGTGAGCCGCCGTGGGCGGGCGGTCGCCCCGGCGCGGGTCACCGACGCCATCCGCCCGGACACGGTCTTCATGCCCTTCCACTGGGCCGGTGCGGGCCGCGCCAACACGGTCACCAACCCGGCGCTGGACCCCGTCTCCCGGATGCCGGAGTTCAAGGTCTGCGCGGTGCGGCTGGAGCCGGTGGTGCGGGCGCCCGCACCGTGAGGCCGCCCACCGCGGCCGATACGACGGATCGTCAGTTCATGCGTGGGAAAGGCGAATCGACGCGATCCGCGCGGGTCGCCGTCCGCCCTGCGGACAGCCCGGCGGAGCCCGCCCGCACTGGAGCAGGATCAGGGCCGTCGGGCTGCTTCTCCGCGACAAGGACTGACGATGACCACTGTCCCCAGCTCGGGCACCGGTGAGCTCACCGGGGCGCTCAATGCCTCCCGGATCGCCGAGGTGGCCGAGCGCCACGGCACCCCGGTGTGGGTGTACGACGCCGAGCGGATCCGCTCCCAGATCGCCCGGCTGCGCCGGTTCGACGTGATCCGCTTCGCCCAGAAGGCCTGCTCCAACATCCATGTGCTGCGGCTGATGCGGGAGGAGGGGGTGCTGGTCGACGCGGTGTCGGAGGGCGAGCTGGAGCGGGCGCTTGCCGCCGGCTTCACCCCGGGCGGCCCGGAGCAGCCGGTGGTCTTCACCGCCGACGTCCTGGGCCGGTCCACGCTGCGCCGCGTGGTGGAGCTGGGCGTCCCGGTCAACGCGGGCTCCCCGCAGATGCTGGAGCAGGTGGGCAGGGCCGCACCGGGCCACCCGGTGTGGATCCGGATCAACCCCGGCTTCGGCCACGGCCACAGCCGCAAGACCAACACCGGCGGCGAGCACAGCAAGCACGGCATCTGGCACGAGCACCTGGCCGAGAGCCTGGAGCTGGTGGACCGCCACCGGCTGGACCTGGTGGGCCTGCACATGCACATCGGCTCCGGGGCCGACTACGGGCACCTGGAGCAGGTCTGCGAGACCATGGTCAAGCAGGTCAGGCTGACCGGCCGGGATGTGCGCGCGATCTCGGCGGGCGGCGGCCTCTCGGTGCCGTACGCGCCCGGCGACCCCGAGCTGGACACCGACCGGTACTTCCGGCTGTGGGACGCCGCCCGGCAGGAGCTGGTGTCCGAACTCGGCCACCCGGTGCGGCTGGAGATCGAGCCGGGCCGCTTCCTGGTCGCCGGCTCGGGGGTGCTGGCGGCCGAGGTGCAGGCCCGCAAGCCGATGGGCGGCAACCACTTCGTGCTGGTGGACGCCGGCTTCAACGACCTGATGCGGCCGGCCATGTACGGCAGCAGCCACCAGGTGTCGGTGCTGTCGCCGGGCGGCGAGGTGCGCGACACGGCCGTGCTGGACACCGTGCTGGCGGGACCGCTGTGCGAGTCCGGGGACGTGTTCACCCAGACGCCCGGCGGTGAGGTGCAGCCGGTGCCGCTGCCCTGGGCGGAGATCGGTGACCTGCTGGTCTTCCATGACGCCGGGGCGTACGGCGCCAGTATGTCCTCCAACTACAACTCCCGGCCGCTGGTCCCCGAGGTGCTGCTGGACGGCGCAGAGACCCGGCTGATCCGCCGCCGGCAGACCGTCCGGGAGCTGCTGTCACTGGAGACCGACCTGCCGGGCTGAGCCTGCGGCCGGGGAATCCCGGTGCGGTGGCGAAAGGCCCTCTGGGAGGATGTGTGCCGGCTCACGGCCTCAACCCCCCGAACCCCCTCCCGTACATCGCACTTCAGGAGTCTCCCGACCATGGCGCTGCCGCAGGGACCTCTGGACCACCGCTACCGCGGCGAGCACCCCGTCCGCACCCTCGTCTACCTGCTGCACGAGGACCGCGGCCGGCTGGCGCTCGCCGCGCTGGCGTTCCTGGTCAAGCACAGCCCCACCTGGCTCACCCCGCTGATCACCGCCGAGGTGATCGACGTGGTGGTGCAGCACCGGCCGATCACCGGCCTCTGGTTCGGCGCCGGGCTGCTGCTGGTGATGCTGGTGCTCAACTACCCCTTCCAGCTGCTCTACATCCGCTGCTGGTACGGCAGCGCCCGGCGGATGGGCAACCGGATGCGTTCCGCGCTCTGCCACCGTATGCAGCAGCTGTCCATCGGCTACCACTCCAGGGTCAGCGCGGGGGTGCTGCAGACCAAGGTGATCCGTGATGTGGAGAGCGTGGAGCAGGCCTTCCAGCAGACCGGTGACCTGGGCCTGTCCGCGGTGGCCACGCTCGCCGGGGCGCTGGTGGTGATCGGTGTGCGCACCCCCGCCTTCCTGCCGGTCTTCCTGGTGGTCGTCCCGGCGGCGTCGGCGCTGGTGATGTGGCTGCGCGGGCGGCTGCGGGCGTACAACGAGTCCTTCCGCCAGGAGGTCGAGCAGCTCTCCTCGCGGGTGAGCGAGATGACCACGCTGATCCCCATCACCCGGGCGCACGGGCTGGAGCACACCGCGCTGCGCCGGGTGGACGGGACGCTGCGGCAGGTGCTGACGGCGGGGCTGCGGCTGGACCGTCTCAACGGGCAGTTCGGGGCGCTGGCCTGGATCATGCTCAATGCGCTGGGGGTGGGCTGCCTGGCGGGCTCCGCGCTGGCGGCGTACTACGGCTGGCTGGCCGTCACCCCCGGCGACGTGGTGATGCTCAGCGCCTACTTCTCCTCGCTGACCGCCGCGGTCACCACCCTGATGGGGCTCACCCCGGTGATCAGCAAGGGCCTGGAGTCGGTGCGGTCCGCCGGCGAGGTGCTGGAGGCCCCCGACCTGGAGCTGAACGCGGGCAAGGCCGAGGTGGCCGCGGTCCGCGGGCGGGTGGACTTCCAGGGCGTGGGCTACGCCTACGGGGAGGCCGATCGGCACTCGATCCGGGACTTCACCCTCTCGGTGCGCCCCGGGGAGACCATCGCCCTGGTGGGTCCCTCGGGCGCCGGCAAGTCCACCGCGCTCAACCTGGTGATCGGCTTCCTGCGCCCCACCGAGGGCCGGATCCTGCTGGACGGCGCGGACATGGAGACGCTGGACCTGCGCAGCTACCGGCGGTTCCTGTCGGTGGTGCCGCAGGAGTCCATCCTCTTCGAGGGCACCATCCGGGCCAACGTCGGCTACGGCATGCCGGACGTCCCCGAGGAGCGGGTGCGTGCCGCGCTGCGCGACGCCAACGCCATGGAGTTCATCGACCGGCTGCCGGACGGCCTGGACACCGTGGTCGGGGAGCGCGGCGCCCGGCTGTCGGGCGGCCAGAAGCAGCGGCTGGCCATCGCCCGGGCGCTGATCCGCGACCCGCGGATCCTGGTGCTGGACGAGGCCACCTCGGCGCTGGACACCCACTCCGAGGCACTGGTCCAGCAGGCACTGGCCAGGCTGGTGAACGGCCGGACGGTCTTCGTGGTGGCCCACCGGCTCTCCACCATCCGCGGCGCCGACCGCATCGTGGTGCTGGACGACGGCCGGATCGCCGAGGTCGGCACCCATGAGGAGCTGCTGCGCCGGGGCGGGGCGTACGCACGGCTGCAGTCGGCCCAGGGGGCCCGCACCGCCTGAGGCGTCAGCCGTCGATGACCAGCTCCACCTGGGCCAGGTCGCCGGGGGGCATGGTGACGGTCGCGTGGACCGGGCGCGGACTGCTCCTCAGCGATCCCCACCAGGTGGTGACCTGTCCGCTGTCGACGGGTCCGCAGGAGAGTCCGCCCAGGTATCCGTTGTCCAGGCGCGGGTCCTCGGTGAGGCCGTAGTCCTCCAGCGCCTCGTCCACGGCGGCGGCCGGCATCCGGAAGGAGACCTCCAGCACGGGCTTGCCGGAGTCGGCCGCAGTGGTCAGGTAGTGCACATCGCGTGCGCCCTCGGGCAGATGCAGCCCCAGCTGGACCTCCAGCGGCTCCAGCGGCTGCACACTTCCCGGACAGGCCCTGGAGTCGGTCTCGGGGAACTCGGGCGCGGCGAAGAGCAGGTAGTACAGCGCCGCGAAACCCGCGGCCACCAGGGCGAGGGGCACCCCGATCACCAGCAGCGGCCCCAGCCAGCGGTTGCCGCCGGCCGCCGGATCGGGCTCCTCCTCGACCGGCGGCGTGATGTCGACGAGGCTGTCGTGGTCCTGCGGGGCGTCGTCCACCCCGTCGGCCGCTCCCATGGCGGTCCCCTCGCTCTGTGGGCCGGATCGTGGTCCGGGCTGATGCTATCGACCGGCGCCACTTCACACCGCCCGACGCTCACAGGTGAGCCCTCCGGACGCTGAGGTCACCGTTCCGCAGCCGAAACAGCAGCGAACCTGACGGGAAACACCCACGTCGGAAGCTCTTTTCATGACCACCGACCCGAGCCTGCGCAACGAGCGCCGCCACGGCACACCCCGCCGGGTGGTCGTGGTCGGCGGCGGCATGGCCGGGCACCGGCTGGCGCAGCAGCTGGCCGGCGTACCGGGCGGCGCGCACCAGGTGACCGTACTGGGCGAGGAGCCGCACCCCGGCTACAACCGGGTGCTGCTCGCCGACGTACTGGCGGGGCGCTACGCCCCCGAGGTGGTGGCGCTGCCGCCGGTGCCGCAGGGCCCGGTGGTGCGGCGGGGAGTGCGGGTGGTCAGGATCGACCGGGCGGAGCGCACCGTGCTGTGCGACGACGGCTCGGCCGTCCGCTACGACCATCTGGTGCTGGCCACCGGCAGCAACCCGGTGCTTCCCCCGCTGCGCGGCCTCTTCGACGACACCGCGGACCCACGGTCGGGCCGGGGGCAGCACGAGCTGCCCGAGGGCGTCTTCGCCTTCCGCACCCTCGACGACTGCGCGGGCATCGACGCCCTGCTGCGGGACGCGGGCGCCAGTGCGGCCAGGGCGGTGGTGGTCGGCGGCGGGCTGCTCGGGGTCTCGGCGGCGCGGGCGCTGGCCGCACGCGGCGTGCAGACAGTGATCGTGCACCAGGGCGAGTCCCTGATGGAGCGTCACCTCGACCAGGAGGCCTCGGCGCTGCTCCGCGGGCACCTGACCGAGCTGGGCGTGGAGGTGCACACCGAGTGCCGCGCCCGCGCGGTGCTGACCCGCAACCGCCGTACGACCGCCGTGGAACTGGCCGACGGCTACCGGCTGGAGGCCGATCTGCTGGTGCTCGCCTGCGGGGTCCGCCCCCGCGTCGGCCTGGCCCAGGCCGCGGGCCTTCCGGTCCGCCGGGGCGTCCTGGTCGACGACCGGCTGACCACCTCCGACCCGCGCGTCCACGCCGTCGGGGACTGCGCCGAGCACCGCGGCACGGTGTACGGCCTGGCGGGACCGGCCCGTGAGCAGGCCGACCTGCTGGCCGTACTGCTCTCCGACCCCGCGTCCGCCGCCCGGTACCGCGGCAGCCGGCTGCTGACCCGGCTCACCCTGCCCGGCGCCAGCAGCTTCGACCTGGCCGCCTTCGGCGAGACCGAGCCGGCCGGCCCCGCCGACCGGGTGCTGCGACTGGCCGACCCCACCCGCGGCGCCTACCGCAAGGTCGTGGTGCGCCGCGACGAGCAGGGCGGCGACCGGCTGGTCGGCGGCATCCTGCTCGGCGACCTGACGACGGTGGGCGCGATGGCCCACGCCTGGGAGGGCGACGAGCCGCTGCCCGCCCACCCGCTGCATCTGATCACCACGCACGGAACCACCCACAGCACCATCCACGGAGGGACCGCCTGATGACCGACAGCACCGAGAAGCCCACCGTCCTCCTGGTCGGGTACGGCATGGTCGGCCACCGCTTCCTGGAGGCCCTGGCCGAGAACGGCGCCGCAGCACGGCTGCGGGTGGTCGTGCTCGCCGAGGAGCCGCGTGCCGCCTACGACCGGGTCCAGCTGACCTCGTACTTCTCCGGCCGTACCCCGGAGGACCTGCTGATGGGTGAGGCCGGCTTCGCCGAGCGGCACGGCTACGAGGTCCACCTCGGCGACCCGGCGGTGGCCGTGGACCGCGCCGCACGCACCGTGACGGCCCGCTCCGGACGGGAGTTCCGCTACGACACCCTGGTGCTGGCCACCGGCTCGTACCCCTTCGTGCCGCCCGTGGAGGGCAGGGACGCCCAGGGCTGCTTCGTCTACCGCACCATCGAGGACCTGCTGGCCATCGAGGAGTACGCCAAGGGCGCCCGGGTGGGCGCGGTGGTCGGCGGCGGCCTGCTGGGGCTGGAGGCCGCGGGCGCCCTCAAGGGCCTCGGGCTGGAGACGCACGTCGTGGAGTTCGCCCCGCGGCTGATGCCGGTCCAGGTGGACGACGGCGGCGGCGAGGCGCTGCGGCGCACCATCGAGGAGATGGGCGTGGTGGTGCACACCGGGGTCGGCACCAAGGCGGTCGCGGTGGACGCCTCGGGCGCCGCCGCGGGGATGTCCTTCACCGACGGGTCCGAACTCGCCGTCGACATGGTGGTCTTCTCCGCCGGCGTCCGCCCCCGCGACCAGCTGGCCCGCGACTGCGGCCTGGAGGTCGGCGAGCGCGGCGGCATCCGGGTGGACGAGAACTGCCGCACCGTCACCGACGAGCGGGTCTTCGCCATCGGCGAGTGCGCCCTGGCCAGCGACGGCCGGGTCTACGGCCTGGTGGCGCCGGGCTACGAGATGGCGCAGGCGGTCGCCGACCGGCTGGCGGGCGGGGAGCGGACCTTCACCGGCGCCGACCTGTCCACCAAGCTCAAGCTGCTGGGTGTGGACGTCGCCAGCTTCGGCGACGCCTTCGCCGCCACCGAGGGCGCCCTGGAGGTCGTGTACTCCGACTCCCGCTCCGGGGTCTACAAGAAGCTGGTGGTCACCGCGGAGGGGGCGCTGCTCGGCGGCATCCTGGTCGGTGACGCCGACGCCTACATGTCGCTGCGTCCGCTGGCGGGCACCGGGAACCCGCTGCCCGCGCCGCCGGAGGCGCTGGTGCTGCCGGCCGGACTGGGCGGCCCGGTGTCGCTGGGCTCCTCGGCGCTGCCGGACGACGCGGTGGTCTGCAACTGCCACAACGTCACCAAGGGCACCGTCCGCGCCGCCGTCACCGAGCACAGCTGCACCACGGTGCCCGAGGTGAAGAAGTGCACCAAGGCGGGTACCGGCTGCGGCTCCTGCGTCAAGCTGCTGGGCACCATCGTCAACGAGGAGCTGGAGGCGTCCGGCGTCGCCGTCGACAAGGGCCTCTGCCCCTGCTTCGCCCACACCCGCGCCGAGCTGTACGAGATCGTCCGGGTCGCCGGGGTCGCCAGCCACGCCCAGCTGCTGGAGGGCTACGGCCGCGAGGAGGCCCGCAACGGCGAGGGCTGCGAGGTCTGCAAGCCCACCGTCGGCTCCATCATCGCCAGCCTGGCCCCGGAGCTGGACGCCTCGGTGCACATCCTGGACGGCGAGCAGGCGGCACTGCAGGACACCAACGACCACTTCCTGGCCAATCTGCAGAAGAACGGGTCCTACTCGGTCGTCCCGCGCATCCCCGGCGGGGAGATCACCCCGGAGAAGCTGATCGTGATCGGCGAGGTCGCCCGCGACTTCGGCCTCTACACCAAGATCACCGGTGGGCAGCGGATCGACCTCTTCGGCGCCCGGGTGGACCAGCTGCCGCAGATCTGGGCGCGGCTGGTGGACGCCGGCTTCGAGTCGGGCCACGCCTACGGCAAGTCGCTACGCACCGTGAAGTCCTGTGTGGGCTCGACCTGGTGCCGCTACGGGGTGCAGGACTCGGTGCGGATGGCGATCCAGCTGGAGCTGCGCTACCGGGGGCTGCGCTCCCCGCACAAGCTGAAGTCGGCGGTCTCCGGGTGCGCCCGCGAGTGCGCCGAGGCCCGCGGCAAGGACTTCGGGGTGATCGCCACCGCGGGCGGCTGGAACCTCTACGTCGGCGGCAACGGCGGCGCCGACCCCCGCCACGCCGACCTGCTGGCGCAGGACCTGGACGACGAGGGCCTGATCCGGCTGATCGACCGGTTCCTGATGTTCTACATCCGCACCGCCGACCGGCTGGAGCGCACCTCCGCCTGGCTGGAGCGGATCGAGGGCGGCCTGGACCACGTCCGGAAGGTCGTGGTGGAGGACTCGCTCGGCATCTGCGACGAGCTGGAGGCCCTGATGGCCAACCACGTCGACAGGTACGAGGACGAGTGGGCCGCCACACTGGCCGACCCCGAGCGGCTGCGCCGCTTCGTCTCCTTCGTCAACGCACCCGAGGTGCCCGACCCCACGGTGAAGTTCGTCCCGGAGCGGGAGCAGGTCAAGCCCGACCTGGAGCTCCTCTTCTCCGAGCAGGACCTGCTGCGCTCGCTCGACCCCGACAACACCCCCCTTCTGGAGGTCCGCTCATGATGACCGCTCCCACCGTCGCCGCGACCGCGACCGCCGCCGCTCCCACCGCCCGGGTGGAGCTGCTGATCGACGGGGCCTGGGTGCCCGTCTGCGACCTCTCCCACCTGACCCCCGGCCGCGGCGTCGCGGTGCTGCTCCCCGACGGCAGCCAGGCCGCCGTCTTCCGGGACCGCCACGACCGGGTGTACGCGATCGCCAACCGGGACCCCTTCACCGGCGCCCAGGTGCTCTCCCGGGGCCTGCTGGGCACGGTCGGCGACCGCCCGTACGTGGCCTCGCCGCTGCTGAAGCAGCGCTTCGACCTGACGGGCGGGGAGTGCCTGGACGACGAGCGGGTCCGCATCCCCGTCCACACCGCCAGGGTCCGCCCCTGACCGCGGCCGCCACGGAACCCCGCCGGCCGGCTCCTCCGCCTGTCGCCCTGATCGCGGAGGCCCGGCCGGCGGCCCTGTGCCCGGCCGGAGCGGGCACAGGGCCGCGGTCGCCTGCAGCGGCACCGGCGGGACTCCTCGCGCCGCCGCCGGTGGCGACCTGCCTGTCAGTCGACGGTGCCCAAGGGCCCGACGAGGGCCTGCGGCTGCTTGGTGACGCGGGCGATGGTGCGGACCTGGGCGGCCGCGGCGCAGTCCGAGGGCGGACAAGCCTGGTCGCACCGTCGGGCGCCCGCCGGGGTGAGGTGCGGCCCTGATCGCCCGGAACTCACCGGAATTCCGTCTGAGAGGCCACCACCGCGGCCCGCCGACCGGCGAGTTCGACCTCCAGCGCTGCCGTCTCGGCCTCGTCGGCGACGACCGCCGCCTCGTGGGCCCCCCGCGTCTCCACGAGCGCCACCCGCAGGTGCGTCGGCGGGTGCGTGCTGTCCACCGAGCCCATCCGCAGCGCCGACACCCGCAGTCGTCGCAGACGTTCGGCCTCGGGCACGGAGTCCAGGTACGCACGCAGTTCCTGCCAGAACTCGGCATCCCGGGCCCGCCGGGATGCCTCACCCGCCGTGCGCCCCGCCTGCGGGGCGAGCCTCTTCCGGTGGAAGAAGGCCTCCACGCTCTCCCCGAGCAGCATGGACTCCAGCAGGGTCCGCGTCGCGCTCGCCGAGGCGACCCGCACGGCCAGCAGATCCGCCAGGTACTCGGCCCGCTGCCCGGTGCGCAGGGTGCAGCGGTGAAGGATCAGCAGCACCGCCTCGACGGACTTGTGCACCACCAGCATCACCGCGTTGGCGACCCAGCCCGCGATCAGCATGACGAGCCCGGGCCCCGCTGTGGCACCGCCGTCCGGACGGGTCAGCCGATACCACTCGACAAGCGCCCTGACCGCCGAGCCGAGCCACAGCCCCCGGCGGCTGTCACCGTTGACGGCGTGCCCGAACTCGTGTGCCAGCAGGGCAATGCGCTCCTGGGGGGCGAGTATCTCCCACAGCGGCAGACCCAGGGTCAGGACACGGCGCCGCCGCAGCCCCACCCTTCCGTAGGACGCGTTGAACTCCCCGGTGGCGCGGATCAGGTGCACGGGCGGGGCGCCCGACGCCGAGGCGACCCGGTCCGCGAGACCGTACAGAGCCGGTGCCTCCGCGCGGGTCAGCGACCACTCGTCCCGGCGTCGGACCCGGCCGAGCCGCGGACGGAGCAGCGCGGCGAGCGCCAGCCCCGGCACGCCGAGCACCCTGAGGAACATCGACCCTGTCACCAGCCACCACAGGGACACCCCGGTCACCACGACGGTGGACAGATGGACCAGTGCGGCGATGCCCATCGCTGCGAACCACGCCCGGCCGCGCACCGGACGCAGACTCGCCGCCTCGGCGGCCTTCACAGCCTCCGTGTACATCTGCTCGGCGACGGCCCGCTCGGCGCTCCGCCGCCGGGCCGTGCGGCGGCCGGTCCGCCCCTGGGGGACCGTGTCGGCGGCGGACTCCGCCAGCGGGTCCACGTTCCACTCGCACGCGGGACACCAGACCACGAAACGGCGGTCGTCGGCGAGCGGAGCCGAGCAGGTGGGGCACGGCGCACCAGGCGCGGCGACAGCAGACGGAGTCATGGCGGTGATCATGCCGCAGGTGCGGCGCCCGCGGTCAAGATCACGGCACCGCCGTCGTCGAGCTCCGCCGGTGCGCTCGGACGGCGCCTGTCAGGAACTGCCCCGCAGCACCCGCAGGACGGCGTCGGCCATGCCTCGCTCACCGCGCGCGTTGGGGTGGACCGGGGCGGCCTCGGCGGCCGGGATCAGCGGTTCGATCCAGCGCACGGAGGGGGCCGTGCAGGCGTCATGGCCCCGGGAGGGGGTCCAGGTGTCGACGAAGCGGGCGCCCGCAGCCTCCGCCCGGCGCCGCAGCTCGTCGTTGAGCTGCTGCTCACGGGAGCGCAGGAAGGCGACGTCGCCGGGCGCCAGGCCCAGCAGCCCCGTGCAGGCCGAGCCGTCGCCCGCGGCGGGGACCAGCGCTGGGTAGCCGACCACCAGCACCTGGGCGTGCGGCGCCCGCAGCCGGATCTGCTCCACGGCGTCCCCCAGCCGGCGGCCCGCCAGCGCCACCCGCTGCCGCAGCTCGTCGCGGCCGGCCGAGGTGTAGGAGTCCTCGCAGGGGGCGTCGCCCGGCGTGGCGCCGGCGCCGGCGCTGCCGCTCATGCCGAGGCTGTGCAGCATGCCCTGCTGGACGCAGCGGGTGAGGACCTGGATGAAGCCCACGTCGTTGCCGCCGATACCGAGGGTCACCAGCCGGGTGCGCGCCGACAGGGCGTCCAGCTGGGCCGGGTTGGTGCCGTCCGAGGTGGTCTGGGGCGCGGTCAGGTCGTCGATGGTGGCGCCGCTGCAGCTGACGTCGCGGAAGTCGGCCCCGGGAAGGCCGAGCGCCGCGGCGACCAGCGACGGGTAGTTGCGGCTGGAACGGGCGCAGCCGACGGGGGTGCCGTACTGCCGGGGGATCTGCGGCGCGGAGGTGTAGGAGTCGCCGAGCGCCACATAGGGTCCGGCCGCCCGGCTGCCGCCGCCCGTCGGGGCGGCGCGCGGCGCCGCGCCGGTGGGCGCGGCGGCGGACGCCGACGCGGACGCCGGGGGCGCCGGGGCGGCCCGGCCGCCCGTGGAGCAGCCGGCGCCGAGCAGCAGGGCGGCGGCCGCGGCCAGGGTCGCGAGGGCGGTGCGCGGGTCCTTTGTCGTCATGGGTCTCCCCGGGGTGGGCTCGGGCCGGACGACGGCCCGTCCCCCGAACCGTACGAGCAGGCAACGCGCCGCGCCCGCCGGGGGACTCCCGGCGGGCGCGACGGACGGGTGCGGGCGGGCGTCAGTCGGCGCCGCGCTCCTGCTCGGCCAGGAACTCCTCGAAGCGCCGGCCCAGCTCGTCGGCGGACGGCAGGTCGGTCTGCTCGGCGAGCAGGCTCTCCCGGGTCTCGGCCCCGGCGACGGCGTCGTACTGGCTCTCCAGACCGCGGATGGCGGTGGGCAGCTCGCTGTCGCCCTGGGCCAGCTGCTCGTCGATGTCCGAGCGGACCTCGGTGACCCGCTCGCGCAGCTCGGTGCCGGGCAGCACCAGACCGGTGGCGGACTGGACGGCCTCCAGCACCGCCACGGCCGCGGCCGGATAGGCCGACCGGGCGACATAGTGCGGGACGTGGACCGCGAAGCCGAGCACATCGTGGCCGGCCTCGGAGAGCCGGTACTCCAGCAGGCCCTGGGCGCTGCCGGGGACCTCGGCGCTCTCGAACCAGCTGGGGTGCGCGGTGACCAGGTCCATCCGGTTGCCGTGCGGGGTCAGCCCCACCGGACGGGTGTGCGGTACGCCCATGGGGATGCCGTGGAAGTCCACCGCGAGGCGCACCCCGAAGCGGACCACCAGACTGCGCACCGCGGCGGCGAAGCGCTCCCACTCGACGTCCGGCTCGGGCCCGCTGAGCAGCAGGAAGGGGGCGCCGGCGGCATCGTGCAGCAGCTGCAGCAGGATCTCGGGGGCCTCGTACTCCGACCAGTGGTCGCGCTCGAAGGTCATCGGGGGACGGCGGGCCCGGTAGTCCACCAGGCGGTCGTGGTCGAAGCGCGCCACGACCATGGGGTCGCCCTGCTCCCGCAGGTGCTCGACCACCTGGGCACCGGTCTCCCCGGCGTCCATGAAGCCCGCGAAGTGGTAGAGCAGCACCAGGCCGGGCGAGGTGGCCGCCGTGGCGGCCACCGCCTCCACACCCTCCCGCTCCAGGTCGTACAGAGCCTCCGGATCACGCACCGCGCACCCAATTCCTTCCATCCCGGACGGGCGCCCGGAGCGCTCAGCGCACGGGTACCCCCTCGCCGTCTGTCAGCGTCCGGGCGGGCCACGGCATTCCCGCTCCTGGCCGCCGACCGGACACCCTCCGAAATTCTGGCAAAGCCGCTGGCCAGAGTGGTGTCCACCCCCTGGGTCAGCGGCCGGGGGCGCACCGTGGGAGCCGGTGCGCCGCTGTCGGCGCGCCGTGGGATGACGTGCGGCCCGCAGCCGGGTATCGTCCTCTCGCTGCCCGGCATCGCACTGCCGAAGGCAGCCACCTCTCTCGCAACCTTGCCTTCATCTGGCCGCCTGCTTCCTTTCGCGCACTCGTTCCCGCCCCGGCCATCCTGCGGACGCACACTGTCCCCCCGCGCTCCTTCGCCGCCCCGGTCCCCAGGCCCGGTAACGGTCCACGGATCCCGTGCGGCGGGGCGGTCGTCCACACCTTCCTCCTGGCCGGACCGCGGACAGGAGCACCCTCTCGCTGAAGGACCGAAGGCCCGTGCCCCACCCCCTCACCCTCACCGGCCGCATGGTGCGGCTGGAGCCGCTGACCGAGCAGCACGCCCCGGCCCTGGCCGCCGCCGCGGCCGAGGATCGCACGGCCTATGCCTTCACCCCTGTTCCGCAGGGGGCGGCGGCGGCCCGCGCGTACGTCGAGTCCGCACTCGCCGACCAGGCGGCAGGCCGTTCCCTGCCCTTCGCCACCGTCCGCGCCTCGGACGGACTGGTCGTGGGGTCCACCCGCTTCTCCGAACTGGACTACTGGCAGGGCCCGGTCATCTGGCCGCCGGCCCCGCGCGGTCCGCTCGGCGACCCGTCCGCCGCGGTGCCGGACGCCGCCGAGATCGGCGGCACCTGGCTGTCCGCCCATGCCCAGGGCACCGGCATCAACACCGAGGCCAAGCTGCTGATGCTGCGGTACGCCTTCGAGGTCTGGGGGGTGCGCCGGATCTCCATGCGGGCCGACGCCCGCAATCTGCGCTCCCGGGCCGCGATCGAACGGCTGGGCGCGGTCTGCGAGGGGGTCCGCCGGGCGCACACCCGAGGACTGGACGGCCTGGTCAGGGGCACCGCCTTCTACTCGATCCTGGACGAGGAGTGGCCCGCGGTGCGGGACATCATCGAGCTGCGGATCGCGGCGGCACAGGCGCCCAGCGCCCCCGACCACCCCAGGCCGCTGATCTCCGCCTGACCGGCAGGGGCGCGGCGGGGACTCCGGGCGGTCCCGGGGTACCCCGCCGCGGCCCGGCCGGGCGCATGACGCCCGGTCAGTCCTCGGCCGGGGCCGGGTACGGGGCCGACGCTGTCCGCCGCCGGGCGACCTCCTTGACGTCCTCGGGCAGCTGCCCGGCCGCGAGCAGGCCCGGCAGCAGCTCCGGTTCGGCGGTCAGCGCCCGGAAGCACCGCTCGACGGTGACGCCGTGGCCGGGCCGGTACTCGACCTCCACCGGGTCGCCGGCCCGGATCTCGCCGGGCTCGACCACCCGCAGGTAGGCGCCGGGCAGTGCCCGTGCGGTGAAGCGGCGCAGCCAGCCCTTCTCGTCCAGCCAGTGGGAGAAGGTGCTGCAGGGGATCCGCGGCACGGCGACCTCCAGCAGCACCTGGCCGCCGATCCGCCACCGCTCGCCGATCATGGCCCCGTCCACGTCCAGGCCCCGGGTGGTGAGGTTCTCGCCGAAGGAGCCGCCGGGCAGTTCCCTGCCGAGCTCCTCCTGCCAGCTGTCCAGGGCCTCCCGCGCATAGGCGTAGACCGCCTGGTCGTCGCCGCCGTGGTTGCGGGTGTCGTAGATCGCGTCGCCCACCAGCCCGCTGTGCAGTCCGGTGTGCTTGGGCCCGGGCGCCCGGACCTGGACCGGGTGGTCGACCGGTCGCTTGTCGATGCCGGTCGTACCGATCCTGGGCTTGGCCGGGTTGGGCCGTGGCCGGGCCAGGTTCACCGAGATCAGATATGCCATGGCGGCAGGCTAGGGCCTGGGCCGCCCCCGGCTCAGCCGGATTTCGCGCCGGGTGCGACCATCGGAGCCATGGCGCACGACAAGGGCTATCTCCTGGACAACCGGCAGGCCGAGGCCGGGGAACGCTTCGACGCACTGGCGGAGCTCTTCGACGCCTCGACCTTCCGGCATCTGGCCGACCTGGGGATCGGGCCCGGCTGGCGCTGCTGGGAGGTGGGCGCGGGCGGCCCGTCGGTGGTGCGGTGGCTGGCCGGGCAGGTCGGCCCGGACGGCAGGGTGCTGGCGACCGACATCGATGTGTCCTGGACCCGGGAGGCCGTCGGCCCGGCGGTGGAGGTGCGGCGGCACGACGTGGCCGTGGACGATCCCCCGCAGGAGCAGTTCGACCTGGTGCACGCCCGGCTGGTGCTGGTCCATGTGGCCGACCGGGAGCGCGCGCTGCGCGCCATGGTGGAGTCCCTGCGGCCCGGTGGCGTCCTGCTGCTGGAGGACGCCGACCCGGCCATGCAGCCCCTGATCTGCCCCGACGAGTACGGGCCCGAGCAGCAGCTGGCCAACCGGCTGCGCCACGGCTTCCGCAGGCTGCTGGCCGAGCGGGGCGCCGACCTCGCCTACGGGCGGCGGCTGCCCCGGCTGCTGCGCGAGGCGGGGCTGGTGGAGGTGGCCGCGGACGCGTACTTCCCGATCGCCTCGGCCGCGGGCGACCTCCTGGAGGCGGCGACGGTACGGCAGGTGCGGGCCCGGCTGGTGGCGGCGGGGCTGGCCACCGACGAGGAGATCGACCGGCATCTGGCGAGCGTGGAGGCGGGCCGGCTGGACCTGGCCACCTCGCCCATGGTCTCCGCCTGGGGGCGCCGCCCCTGAGCCGCTCCGGCCGGCGGTCCGCAGGTCCGCAGGTCCGCGTGTTCGCAGGCGCAGGCGCAGGGGTCGCGGGACCCGCTCATGGCGACGGGGGCAGGCCCAGGTAGTCGGCCAGCTCCTCGACGGCGTGCTCGAAGAAGGGCCCTGACGGGTCGGCGGAGCCGACCAGATGGCCGAAGAGTTCAAAGCTGACCATGCCGAAGAGCTGGGTCCAGGCGATCAGGGCGCGGGCGATCGCGGCCGCGTCCAGCTCAGGGGCGATCTGCGAGGCCAGACCGGTGAGCTGCTCCGCCAGTTCGCCGGCGGGGATCCGGCCGGGGGGACGCTCGGCCGGCGGTGCGCCGCGCACCACGGCGACCAGCACCAGGGCGACCCTGGCGGCGGGCTCGACCGTGTCCTGGGGTGCCTGGTAGCCGGGCACGGGGGTGCCGTAGACCAGGGCGTACTCATGGGGGTGCGCGCGCGCCCAGTCCCGTACGGCGTTGCAGAGCGCCCGCCAGCGGGCCCTGCTGTCGGCGCGGGGGGCGGCGGCGACCGCGGACTCGGCGCACTCCCCCACCGCCTCGTAGGCGTCGATGATCAGCGCGGTCAGCAGGTCGTCGCGGCTGGGGAAGTAGCGGTAGAGCGCCGAGGAGACCATGCCCAGCTCGCGGGCCACGGCGCGCAGCGAGAGCCGTTGGGCGCCCTCCGCGGCGAGCTGGCGGCGGGCCTCCTCCTTGATCTCCAGGGTCAGTTCCTCGCGGGCCCGCTGCCGGGCGGTTCGGATCGCAGCCATGAGGCCATTCTGCCATGGAAGGAATCACCGCACACAAACGAGAGCACTGCTCTTGACAGTCGTTCCACGACGGTGCGACAGTCAGGGCAGACGAAAACGAGAGCACTGCTCTCGCAATCCATCCGAGGAGCCCGCCATGTCCGACGCCACCGCCCCCGAGCCCACCCGCTACGTCAGGCCCGGCGGCCTCACCGACAAGGTCTTCAACCGCGTCGTGGCCGCCATGACCAAGGCCGGGCTGAGCCTCTGGGGCTCCCGGGTGCTGGCGGTGCGCGGACGCAAGAGCGGCGAGTGGCGCACCACCCCGGTCAACCTGCTCACCTACCAGGGCCAGCGCTACCTGGTCGCGCCGCGCGGCCACACCCAGTGGGTGCGCAACATCCGGGTCGCGGGCGGCGGAGAGCTGCGGATCGGGCGGCGCGCCGAGGAGTTCCGTGCGCAGGAGCTGGCCGACGGCGACAAGCCCGAGGTGCTGCGGGCCTACCTCAAGCGCTGGAAGTTCGAGGTCGGCATGTTCTTCGACGGCGTCGGCCCGGACGCCTCCGACGCGGAACTCCTCGGCATCGCCCCCGGCTACCCGGTCTTCCGCGTCCTGGCCCGCTGACCGGCCCGCGCCCGCCTGCGGCCACGCAACGGCACCCCGCCGCAGAGCGCCGGGTTCTGTTACGGAGCCGACGGGTGGCCGTGACAACTCCTACCGGTGGCCGAGATGCGCCGCTCCTAGCGTCAGCGGTGCCAGCCCCCGACCATCCGGGTCGAGGGCACACACCAGGGGATCGACACCATGGCTCCTCGTAAGGCCTCCCGTTCCGTTCTGCCGCTGGCGGTGGCCGCCTTCGCCGCCACCGGCGTCCTGCTCGCCCCGGCTGCCTCCGCCTCGGACTCCCCCAGCCCCGCCCCCTCCGGGCGCACCTCGGGCGGCGCCGAGCCCTCGCCCGTCCCCAGCGCCGGGCAGGGCGCCGCCACCGCCGCACCCTCGCCGGTCCCCGCCCGGGACGGCTCCGGCCGCGGCCAGGTCCGCACCGTGCCCCGGGGCGCCGCCCAGGCCGGTGAGGGCGACTCCGGCCCCTCCACCACGATGATGGTCGGCGGGGCGGGGATCGCCGCCGCGGGCGCCGCCGCCCTCGGCTTCGCCGTTCTGCGCCGCCGTACCGGTGCGCAGGGCTGAGCAACGCCGGCACCGCCGCGGCCGGCGCCCCTCGTGGGTGCCGGCCCTGGCGGCCGGCCTGCTGCTCCTGGGGCTGGGCGCCGGGCTGATCGACCGGGCCACGGAGCAGCCGACGGTACGGATCGCCGCCGGCACCTCCGCTCCTGGAGGCGGCGCGGCCGTACCGGCGCACAGCAGCAGCCCGCCCCGCCACGGCAGCAGGCCGTTCAGCCTGGCCGCCTCCCGGCCGACCCGGCTGAGCATCCCCGCGGCCGGGGTGGACGCCCCCGTCCGGGACCTGGGCCTCAACCCGGACGGCACCCTGGAGGTCCCGGCCGCGGACCACGCCGACCAGGTCGGCTGGTACCGCAACGGCCCCACCCCCGGCGAGGTGGGACCGGCCGTGCTGGTCGGGCACTACGACACCGTGCACGGCCCCGCGGTCTTCCAGCGGCTGCCCTCGCTCCGGCCGGGCGACCGCATCAGCGTCCGCCGCGCGGACGGGACCACCGCGGACTTCCGGGTCAGCCGGCTGGTGCAGTACCCCAAGACCGGCTTCCCGACCGACCTGGTCTACGGCGACACCAAGGGCCCCGAGCTGAGGCTGATCACCTGCGGCGGAACCCTGGGGGCGGGGGGCCACTGGACGGACAACATCATCGTCTTCGCCGACCTGGTCGCCCCCCGGTCCTGAACCGGACGCCGTTCAGGCAGGCTTGGATCTGCGGACGGGGCCCGGCGCACCGCGGAGGCACCCCCATCGACAGGTCCGCACAGGACATGTCCGGGTACGAAAGGTGACACCACGGTGAGGACACACGCCCGCACGGCCTGGCGGCGGATCACGGCGGCGGCGACCCTCGCGGTGGCCTGCACGCTGGCCGCCGCCGGCTGCGGCGCCCCCGGGGGGCTGCACGACGACGGCCGCACCCGCGCGGTCGCCTCGCACCCCACCCCGCTGGCGCTCTGGCCGGAGACCGCGACCCCGGCCGCGCCCACCGCCACCGCTCCGGTGCGCCAGGCCGCGCCCCAGCCGGTCCCGGGCGTCACCGTCCCGTCCGGTGACATCCGCGCCGTGTCCGCGGTCAACGTCCTGGACCGGGACCCGGCCCTGGAGCGGGACGAGCGAGCGGCCCTCAAGGGCTGCCCGACCTGCGACGTACGCCCGGCGCGGTACCGCGACCTGACCGGCGACGGCCGCCCCGAACTGATCACCTCCCTGGTCACCCGGGGCGACCGGGCCTCGCTGCACGTCTACGCCCTGCGCGGGGAGAAGGTCGTGCCGGTCCTCGACCTCCTGCCGCTCTCCCCGCACTTCACCGCGGACACCGTGGGCGCGGACCTGGTGGTGCAGGAGCCGACCACCGCGTCCCTGGAGACCAGCAGCCGCTACCGCTGGGACGGCACCCGGCTCGCCTTCACCACCCGTCAGATCAAGGCCACCGGCCCCGGCTCCAGCATCGACGCCCTGGCCTGCGCCCCGACGCCCACCGACCTGCCCACCTCCGCGCCCACACCCGTCCCCGGGCCCCTGTCCGACGGCACGGGGAGCGGCCCCGGGGACCGCGGAAGAGGCACGGTCGGCGGAGGCCAGGTGCCGTCCGCCTCCCCGTCCGGGGCCTCCCTCACCCGGCCGGTGACCCGGTGACCGCCGCCCTGCCGGGTCAGCCCCGCATCCTGCTGGTCGAGGACGACGAGGTGATCCGCGAGGCCACCCGGATGGCGCTGGAGCGCTACGGGTTCCCCGTCACCACGGCCGGCGACGGGCTGGAGGGCCTGGAGCGCTTCCGTGCCGACCGTCCCGACGTCCTGCTGCTGGATGTGATGCTGCCGCTGCTGGACGGGGTGGGCCTGTGCCGGCGGATCCGCGAGGAGAGCCAGCTGCCCATCCTGATGATGTCCGCCCGCACCGAGCCCGTCGATGTGGTCTCCGGCCTGGAGGCCGGCGCCGACGACTACATCGTCAAGCCCTTCGAGAGCGCCGTGCTGGTGGCCCGGATCCGTACCGTGCTGCGCCGCACCCGCGCCGTCCCGGAGGCCGCGCCGCCACCGGAGGCCCCGGCCCCGGAGGTGGAGGAGCCGCAGCCGGACGGCCCGCAGCCGCGCCCCGTGCGGCTGATCGCCGGGCTGGAGGTGGACACCGAGGGCATGGAGGTCAAGGCGGACGGACGGCGGGTGCCGCTCACCCCCACCGAGTTCCGGCTGCTGCTGGAGTTCACCGCCGCACCGGGTGTGGTGCTGGAGCGCCAGACGCTGCTGGAACGCGTCTGGGACTACGGCTGGGGCGCCGACAGCCGGGTGGTGGACGTCCATGTGCAGCGGCTGCGGGCGAAGATCGGCTCCGACCGGATCGAGACCATCCGCGGCTTCGGCTACAAGCTGAGGCGTCCCCGGTGACGCTCCGCCGCCAGATCGCCGCCACCGTCGCGGCCATCTCCTGCCTGGTCGCGCTCTCCGTGGGACTGCTGGTCCATCAGGCCTCGGTGCGCCAGCACACCGACCAGGCCCGCAAGACCGCCGAGACCGCCCTGGACACCCTGCTGGACCTCTACGACCGCACCGGCGACCTGACCGGCGGCCTCAACAGCGCCCAGGACGCCCCCGACCTGCCGGCCTCGCTGCGCGACCTCGCCCGGCGGGGCCACCGCGGTTCGATGCTCGGCCCCGGTCCGCACGGCACCGCGATGTGGGCGGCGGCCGGCACGGGCGGCAGGGTGCTCTCCGTACGGGTGGACTACGCCGAGGACGAACAGGCCATCGCCGCTCTGGACCGGGCCATCCTGGTCTCGGTCGCCGCGGCGGTCTTCGTCACCGTGCTCGCCGGCATCCTGGTCGCCGACCGGATCAGCAGCCGGCTGCGCACCGCCGCGCGCAGCGCCCGCACCATCGCCTCCGGGGACTTCACCGCCCGCATCGGACCGCTGGGGCGCACCCGCGACGAGGTCACCGAACTGGCCGCCGCGGTCGACTCCATGTCGGCGGCGCTCCAGCGGCGGCTGCGCAGTGAGCAGCGGTTCACCGCGGACGTCGCCCATGAGCTGCGCACTCCGCTGACCGGCCTGGTGACCGCTGCCGAACTGCTGCCGCCCGGGCGGCCCACGCA
>NZ_LIQR01000103.1 GCF_001418575.1 Peterkaempfera griseoplana | reverse complement strand
CTCCACGATCCGGCCGGCGTACATCACGGCGACGTCGTCGGCGTACCCGGCGACCACGCCCAGGTCGTGGGTGATCAGGACCATCGCCGCGCCGGTCTCGGTCTGCGCGTTGCGCAGGACCTCGAGGATCTGCGCCTGGACGGTGACGTCCAGGGCGGTGGTGGGTTCGTCGGCGACGATGAGGGACGGGGAGTTGGCCATCGCCAGGGCGATCACGACGCGCTGGCGCATGCCGCCGGAGAACTCGTGCGGGAACGACCTGGCGCGCCGGTGCGGTTCGGGGATGCCGACCAGGTCGAGCAGGTCGACGGCCCGGTTCCAGGCGGCCTGGCGGGTGAGGTTCTGGTGGACGCGCAGGGCGTCGCGGAGCAGCCGGCCTACGGAGAAGATGGGGGTCAGTGCGGAGAGCGGGTCCTGGAAGACCATGCCGATCTCCTTGCCGCGGATCCGCGACAGCTGCTGGTCGTTCATCGCGGCCAGGTTGCGGTCGCCGAGCAGGACCTGGCCGGAGATCCGGGCGGTTTCCGGCAGCAGTCCCATGATGCCCATCGCGGTGGCGGACTTGCCCGACCCGGACTCGCCGACGATGCCGAGGGTCCGCCCGGGCAGCACGTCGAAGCTGACGTTGCGCACCGCGCGGACGGGGCCGGTCTCGGAGGGGAAGGTGATGCTCAGGTCGCGTACCGACAGGACCGGGGCCGGGGCCGTGTCGGAGGGGGAGGCCGGGTGGGTGGTCGTGGTGGCGTGGGTCATCGTCGGTCTCCCTGGGCGCCTGAGGCCGACGTGGGATCGAGTGCGTCGCGCAGGCCGTCGCCGATGAGGGTCATCGACACGGTCAGCAGGACCACCAGGCCGGCGGGGTAGCCGAAGAGCCAGGGTGCGCTGGTGATGCTGCCGGATCCGTCGGCGAGCATGGTGCCCAGCGACACGTCCGGGGTCTGGACGCCGAATCCGAGGAAGGACAGGGCGGTTTCGCTGAGCACGGTGGCGACGATTCCGAGGGTGAGGTTCACGATGAGCAGGGATCCGAGGTTGGGGATGATGTGCCGCAGGACGACCCGCCAGGGCCGTACGCCCATGAACTCGGCGGCCAGTACGTAGTCGCGTTCGCGCAGGGAGGTGGAGACCGACCAGACGACCCGGGCGGTGGACATCCACCCGAAGACGGTGAGGACCAGGATCAGCGCGCGCCAGTCGCCTGCCAGTCTGTGGGAGACCAGCGCCAGGATGAGGAACGACGGCACCACCAGGAGGAAGTGGATGACCATCAGGGTGAGTTTCTCGACGCGGCCGCCGAAGTAGGCCGCGCCCGCACCGATGACGGCGGCCACCACGATGGTCAGTACGGAGACGCTGACGGCGATCACCAGGGAGCGCTGGAGGCCGTGCACCGCCTCGGCGTAGACATCGTTGCCACCCTGGTTGGTGCCGAACCAGTGGGTGCCGCTCGGTGCCTGGGTGAGTGCCGTGAAGTCGGTGTCGGTGTAGGCGAAGTGCGTGAGCCGGCTGCCGAAGGCGCTGAAGAGGATCAGGAGTGCGAAGAGCGCGACACCGGCCAGGGCTGCCCGGTTGCGGGAGAACCTGCGCAGGTAGAGCCGGCCGCGGCCGAGGCGGGGCGGGACGCCCCGGGGGTCTGCGGCGGCTGGTTGCGGCGGGGCTGTCAGGGGCGAAGGCATGTCAGCTCACCCGTACCCGGGGGTCGAGGAGGACGACGGCGATGTCGGCGAGGATCGCGCCGACCGCGGTCATGGCGGCGCCGAAGGCCGCCACGGCGACGGTGCCGTGGACGTCGTTCTTGCTGATGGTCTGGATGAAGTACTGGCCCATGCCGTTCCAGCCGAAGATGGTCTCGGTGATCACCGCGCCGGTGAAGACGGCGGGGATGCTGAACGCCACCGAGGTTGCCGTGGGGATCAGCGAGGCCCGTAGCGCGTGGCGGCGGATCGCCTGGGCGCGGGTGAGCCCGGTGGCCCGCGCGGTGCGTACGAAGTCGGAGTTGATGCTGTCCAGCAGCAGGGAACGTTGTGTCAGGTGGTAGCCGACGTATCCGAGCAGGGTCAGGCTCGCGGTGGGCAGGATGAGATGCTGCAACCGGTCTGCGACCGTCGGCCACCATCCTGCGACGGTGGGTGACTTCTCTCCGGCGACGTAGAGGAACCGCAGGCCGAGCCGCTGGTTCAGCCAGACCCCGACGAAGACGACCGCCAGCGCGGCCACGGCGGTGGGGATGTTGAACAGCAGGACGGAGACGAGCTGGGTGATCCGGTCCCACCAGCCGTACTGCCGGGAGGCGGTGAAGACGCTCAGGGCGACGCCGATCACCACCGACAGTACGGTGGCCGCGGTGACCAGCTGGCCGCTCACCAGGACGCGGAAGCCGATCTCGGAGTTGACCGACGCCCCGACCGGGGACTTGCCCCAGTCGAAGTGCAGGACCACCGAGGTCAGCCAGTGCCACCACCGGTCGACCAGCGGTACCCGGGGATCCAGGTCGTACGGTGCGAGCGCCCGGTCGATCTGGTCCATCGTGCGGACCGGACGCAGTCCCTGGTAGTTCGATCTCGGGTCGAGGAACCAGGCGGCAAGAAAGTACGTCACGTTCGTGGCGACCACGATCATCGCGAGCCATCCCGCGGCTCTGCGTGTCACATGGCGGAGCATCCACATGCCTTCCCGGTCGGGACGGCGGCGGTGTCGTGGCGGGTGGCGACGACGACCGCGGGGCGTGTCGATGACAACACGCCGGCTCTTTCCATCATCGAGCTGACTTTCTGAACGATCGGGAGCCTGCGCGGCGGACTGTGGCCGCCACCGGTCGCAGCGGTCGGGGTGACGACGGCTCAGGGGGTTTCCCTGCCGTGCGCCGATCACTGCCGCGGCAGCAGCGGAGACAGCTCAAGCTCCCGGTACTTGAAGGGTCTGGGGTCGGTTTGCCTCGGTACCCGTGGTGGAGAGGGTCTGGCAGGACCGATTCTGCGGTCCGTGGACCCTCACCGCCAGATGCGAAGTGGACATGCCACACGAATGTAACATGCGCTTCACAGAACGCCGCCGACCTGGGGAATGAGGTCCGCAATCGCGCTCACCGATCGTCATCCCCGCTCGGTCGTGCGGGATGTGACGTGGTGACGGCAGGAGTGGGGGCTGCTCTGCGCGGGCTCGACGGGCTCGACGCTTCCGGGTCGCCGCCACCCGGTCCTCGCGTGTGACGATGCCGCAGGCCCCCTCCTGGCCGGTTCCCTCGTTCACCCGCGGACGGCGGACGCGGCCGGAGGTACCGCGCTGCGGTGGGTGGACGTGCACGGGTGCGGTCCTCGGCCGCGGTGGACGACGGCGCCGGCTCCGGGGCCCGAAGAGGCCTGCACCGAATCGCTCGGGCCCTCGCTCACCCGCTACTCCCCCGTGCTGCGTGTGTTCGGCGAGTTTCCGGGCGCGGGGCGGGGCGTCCTGCGCCTCGCGGCCGGGCCTGGCGCACGGCTACGGCGTGGGCCGGCGGGGACCCGGAGGGCTCCATCAGCAGCTTGGTCCGGCCGGCCGCACGCCTGGCGCGCTCCGAATCCGGCGGAGCCTGCGCTCGCCCAGCGGAAGGCCTGCTCACGCAGCGTCGAGAGCCTCGGGGCGCACCGTGTGCACGGCCCGGTACGGCGGTTCCGGGGCCGCATCGGCCACCTGGTCAGACCCAACCGCGGCGCACGACTTCCATCCCGGCCTGGAAACGGGTCTCGGCTCCCGTCTCCGCCATCATCTTGTGGATGTGGCGGTGGACTGTCCGCACGCTCCAGCCGAGCGTCCGGGCGATCGTCTCGTCGGTGGCCCCGGTCGCGAGCAGGCCCAGGAGCTCCCCGGCGACGGGGGGTTGATCGGTCTCGCCGTCGGCCTGCTTGAGCCGGTTGAAGGAGACCGCCCGGTCCCAGATCGCCTCGAAGAGCTCACTGAAGGCGTCGAGCATGGACGACGGCCGCACGAGGTAGGCCGCATCGGCCACCGCTCGCCGTGAGATCGGGATCAACGCAAGCTGATCGTCGCAGAGCATGATCTTCATCGGCACATGCCCGGAGACCCGTGCGCGCTCGCCGTGCTGGATGCGCCGCCAGACGTCGTCGAGGCGGCCCGGAATCTCGAGGGCCGACGGATGGTAGACGACGCGGTACACCAGGCCGCGCTGCTCGGCCTGGCTGAACTGCTCGGGATTGCCGGCCACCGGGTGGTCGAGATAGGGCGGCATGTCGAGCGCCCGGATCTGGCGTTGCGCGGTGCGCTGGAGCCGGATGACGGCGTTCTGCACGTTGACCGCACCGTCGACGATCTCGATCAGCGAGGCGGGATCGGGGGTGTCCCGGTCGAGCGCCGCCTGCTCGGTCGCGAGTTGCTGCGCGTGTGCCCGCAGCTGCATCAGTTCCCGCTGGCGCTCCGCGATGAGCGAGTTCGCTGCGACATCCGGAGGTACGGCGACGTACTGGACGGGGCTGACGGGCGATCTGGTGGCCAGTCCGCGCTCGACCAGCCGCCCCAGAATCCGGGTCGTCTGGCCCCGCGACAGTGCGATGTCGGCCGCGAGGGTCTCGGCCTCACTCCTGCCTCGCCGCACCAGGGCCTCGTACGCCAGGGCGTCGACGCCGGAGATGCCGACCGCCTCCCACATGGGTCACCCCTCGTCAGCGCACGTCAGAAACCTGACAGGTGACAGGTATCCGCACCCGGAAATGATTGTCGGCCGAGTCTACCCTCTGACAGGATCCCGCCAACCCCCCTGACGTGACAGATAACTGACACGCAGTGGGATTCGAGATGGGAGCCCGTGCACATGCGTTCACCGACTCGACGACGCAGACGGGCGACACACCTGTCGCTCCGCTCGTCGACAGCGGCTCTGGTGATGGTCATCACAGCCGCGACCGCGGTGGTCCTGCCGACCACCGCCCACGCGGCCGACGGCGCCGCGGCCGGAACGGCCGCGCCCGCAGCCGCGACGGCGCCGGCGCCGCCCACCCGGGCGACGGCACGGCCCACGCCCGGCACGTTCGCCGTGCCGGCAGGCTGCAACGTCGGCCATGACACCGTTCGGGGTGACGACGGCAACGACACCCCGTACGCACGCTGCTTCGCCAACGGTCTGGCCGACGCGCAGGGCCGGCTCGTGCAGCAGGACGACCAGCCGCTGCCGACCTCGCTCGGGCCCGCCGACATCCAGCAGGCGTACAACCTGCCGTCGGGCGGCGACGGCCGCACGGTCGCCATCGTCGACGCGTTCGGCTACGACAGCGCGGAGTCCGACCTGGCCGTCTTCCGCGCCCACTACGGGCTTTCCCCCTGTACGACGGAGAACGGCTGCTTCACCAAGGTCGACCAGCGCGGCGGCACGGACTACCCGGCCGAGAACCCCGACTGGTCGATCGAGACGGCGCTCGACCTCGACGCCGTCTCCGCGGCCTGCCCCGACTGCCACATCCTGCTGGTGCAGGCGGACAACAACGGCTCGCCGAACCTCGGGCAGGCGGTCGACACCGCAGCCCGCCTGGGCGCCGTGGCCATCTCGAACTCGTACGGCGTGGACGGCGAGTTCCCCTACGAGTCGTACTACGACCACTACTACGACCACCCCGGCATCGCCGTGACGGTCTCGACCGGCGACTCCGGCCATGTACAGAGCTATCCGGCGACCGACCCCGATGTCATAGCCGTCGGCGGTACGACCCTGAACAGGGATTCGTCCTCGCCACGCGGGTGGACCGAGACCGCCTGGGCGAGCGGGGGCAGCGGCTGCTCGCTGTACGAGCCCGCGCCCGACTTCCAGCAGGACATCGCGACCGGGTGCGCCGGCAACCGGGCGACCGCCGACGTCGCCGCCGACGCCGACTCGGAAAGCGGCCTCGCCGTCTACAACAGCCTCGGCCAGGACGGCTGGGCGCAGTGGGGCGGCACCTCCCTGGCCTCACCGCTGGTCGCCGCGATGTACGCACTCGCCGGTCCCGCGGTGCCCGGCACCTACCCGGCGAACTACGTCTACCGCAAGAACGCCTCGCTCAACGACGTGACCGACGGCGTCAACGACTACTGCGGCGACATCTCGTGCACCGCCGGTCCCGGCTGGGACGGCCCGACCGGCGTCGGAACGCCGAACGGCGTCTCCGCGCTCACCCTCGGCCCGTCCGCCGACGTCACGGGCAAGGTCACCGCGGACCACAAGGCGCTCCCCGGCGCCACGGTCACCCTCACGGGCCCCGACGGCTACGCCTTCCACGGCGTCACCGACGCACACGGCCGCTACGACGTCGCAGTCGCGGCGGGCACCTACCGGATGACGGTCTCCGACTTCGGGTACGACGGCGGCACCCTCGACGGGGTGACCGTCACGGCGGGCGACAGCGTCAGCCGCTCCGTCGATCTCGGGAAGCTGCAGACCCGCACCGTGAGCGGCACAGTCCACGATGCCTCGGGGCAGGGCTGGCCGATCTACGCCAGGATCACCGTCAAGGGCGATCCGAACGGCGCCGTCTTCACCGACCCGGTCACCGGGCGGTACAGCCTGCAACTGCCGGTGGGGACGTCGTACACCTTGAGCGCGACGCCGGTCGACATGCCCGGCTACCACACCGCGACGGGCACGGTCGACCTCGGCGCCGGATCCGGCGCGGTCACCCGCGACATCGGGCTCGACATCGACGCCTCGACCTGCACCGCCCCCGGCTACGCCTACACCTACGACGGCGCCGGCACCGACTTCGAGGGCTGGTCGGCCGCGCAGGACGGATGGTCGGTCACCGACGACGCCGGCCAGGGCAAGACGTGGGTCTTCGACGACCTCGGCCAGAAGGGCAACCTGACCGGAGCGAGCGGCAAGTTCGCGATCCTCGACGACTGGTACCACCCGGCCGCCCACGACAGCAGCCTGGTGACACCCCCGCTCGACTTCACCCACCAGACGAACCCGCAGATCGGCCTCAGCACCTACTACAGCGACCTCGGGTTCGGCAACCAGACCGGCACCATCGATCTCAGCCTCGACGGCGGCGCCACCTGGCAGACGCTCTGGACGGCACCGCGCATGACGTTCCAGGCGAGCTTCGCCATGCCGATACCGCAGGCGGCCGGAAAGTCGAACGTCAAGGTCCGCTTCCGGTTCGTCGGGCAATGGGACAACTACTGGGAGCTCGACAACGTCTTCGTGGGCTCGCGCTCGTGCACTGCCCAGGCAGGCGGCCTCGTCGCCGGCCAGGTCACGGACGCGAACACCGGTGCCCCGCTGACGGGCGCCGAGGTCTCGATGCCCGGCGGCACTCCCGCCGTCACCCGGACCACGAACGAGGACCCGGCAGTGGGCGACGGCTTCTACTGGCTCTTCGCTCCCGGTACCGACGGCCGGTCGACGACCGCGGCCGGTCGCCACTACACCACGGCCACGGCCACGGTCACCCCCCGAGCCCATGCGGTCGTCGACCAGGACTGGGCGCTGAAGGCCGGGCAGGTGACGGCCGGACCGGCATCGATCTCGGTGCGCTCCGGCAACGGCTCCTCGACGACGTCGCAGACGAACACCCTGACGCTGACCAACACCGGCACAGAGCCGGCGACGGTGACCATCGTCGAGCAGGACGGCGGCTTCACTCCTCAGGGTGGAAAGCACCGGGACACCTCGCCCGGAGCGCCGCTGAAGCGGACGAAGGTGGCGGCCTCGCCGCGTCCCTTCGGCCCCCGACACGCAGCCGACGCAGGGCCGCCGCCGCCGAAGGAGGCCGAGGTCAACCCGGCCTGGTCGGACCTGCCGAACTACCCCACGCCGATCATGGACAACGTCGTGGCGGAACACGACGGGACCGTCTACTCGGTGAGCGGCTTTGCCGACTCGGGAATCACGGCCGACGGAGCCGCGTACGACCCGTCCGCCGGGACGTGGCGAACGATCACCCCCATGCCGCAAGCACGCGAGAACGCCATGGGCGGGTTCGTCGACGGGAAGCTGTACGTCACCGGCGGCTGGGACCCGCAGGGCAACCCGACGTCGACGACGTACGTCTACGACCCGGGCAAGGACTCCTGGTCGCGGGTGGCGGACCTGCCGGCACCGGCAACGGACGGGGCCGCAGCCGTCGTGGGCGGCCGCCTCTACGTCGTCGCGGGCTGCTCCACCGCCCTGTGCGACACCGCGTCGTCCGTCTACCGGTACGACCCGCGCACGGACCTCTGGACGCAGCTGGCCGACTACCCGCAGGACGAGGTGCTGCCCGGCTGCGCGGCATCGGGCGACGGTCTGGTGTGCGCCGGCGGCATCGGCCCGGTGACGAACGACGCGACCGCCGCGGCGTACCAGTACACCGCCGGGTCCGACACCTGGAAGCGCGTGACCGACATGCCGGCTCCGGCCTGGGGCATGGCCTACACAGGCGCCGGAGGCAAGCTGCAGATCGTCGGCGGCATCGTCACCTACGACGCCACCAACCAGGCGGAGGAGTTCGACCCCACCACGGGTGTGTGGTCGGCACTGCCCAATGCGACGTACGCGCTCTACCGCGGCGGCGCGGCCTGCGGTCTGACACGCGTCGGCGGCGGGTTCTCCTCCTCCATGGCAGCGCCGTACGCCGAGGTGCTGCCGGGGCAGGAGGGGTGTGTCACCGGCTCGGACGTCGGGTGGCTCGCCACGTCCCGGACCCAGGTCACCGTCCCGGCCGGCCGGACAGTGACCGTCCAGGTGCGCACGGATGCCTCCGCAACGTCCACCCCGGGCACATACGAGGCCCGGCTGGCATTCGTCACCGACACGCCCTACACCGTCGCGCCGGTGAACGTGGCCTTCACGACCCGGCACCGCTGCCGCCCACCTGCGTGCCACGGTTCGGCCCAACGGCCCACTGCGCAATCTCCGGCCGCCGTCACGCACGCCGCGGCGGGGGTGACGGCGGCGCACGATCTGCCGCAGCCTGCGCCCTCCTGGTCGGTCAACAACCGGCGCACACGGACGGGCTCAGCCACCACACCCCCCAGCAGTCGGATCAGACGTCACCGCACACCAACCGCCCCGACCACCAACCCGGCTGTCGGCGTACGGGTTCCGGTGCCCACTCGGGTACGCCACATGTGCAGAGGTCGGGGACCCGAAGCACTCTGGACACTGCGACGGCAGGCGGCCCGGCCGATTGGAGACGCGCACCGAGCCCGTGGCCCCCGTGCGCGCTGGACGTTCACCTCCGGGGTCGATCCGGCAGTTCCCGGAGTCACCGTCACCTTGTCGCCGGTGATCAGGGTCACCGTGGCCGGTGCGCGGTTCGTGCTGCCGGTCGCGGGCGACGGCGCCACGGTGAGCGGCACGGAGGGGGCATCAGCACCGTGTGCCGCCGCAGGAGTCACCACAGCGGCAACAAGGGCTGAGCTGAGACACGCTGCAAGTCTTCGGCGGAAGAGGAGTCGCACACTGCCTTCAGATTTGAGAAGTTGAACGGATTTGATCATCTTCGACGGAGCAATGTACAGGTCTTGAATTCCGGCAACCTGGTGCCGTAGGTTGCTTGGTCTCGCATCTCAAGGTCAAGCCGCATCCTGACAATGCGACTTGAGGGTCCATCGCATACGATGGGAACAAATGCGGTCAGCCGGGCATAAAGCCTCAGCTCTGTCCGCGTTCGGGTTCCGAACGGATGCCAACTGCCTGAAGGGGCACGACGGACGGACCGTACGGGCAGTCGGCTCTGCCCACGCACCGTCCCTGACGAGCCTGTGAGGGCGGCACTCGGGAAGGCAGGATCGAGGCGTGTGCACGGCCCAGTGCCACGCGATGCGCTTCCGGCCGTCGCCGGCGCACTCGGGCTTCTCCATGGCACTCGACATGGCCGCAGTCCAGTGACGGCGAACACCGTCCGAGGGGCAGGCCGCCGGCCGGGCGAGATCCGCCCGGCCGGCGGTCTGCCCAAAAGGCGTGTTTCCATCAATTCCGTGGCGAATATCAGCAGTTGCTGTGTTATCAGCCTTTAACATGAGCGACCTGGAGATTTCACGGGGCGTGTGGATCATCGTTTGAGCAGCTGATCCGCCGACCCGCTCATCGATGCGCGAGGCTCCCGCTGCGATCACCGATCCACCACGACATGCGATGCATCACGTCGCAGGGGGTTCCATGCGATCGACCCGTTCCAAGGCCCTCGCCGGAGTCAGCGTGGCAGCGACACTGCCGCTGCTCGCCGGTGCGCTGGCGCTCGGCATACCCGCGGCCCAGGCCGCGGACAACCCGGGCCGGCACACGCTCGCGGGCACCAGGCCCGGGTGGGCCACGGCCAAGGCGGACCAGGGCGCCACCTCGAGCAGCGCCCAGGTCTCCGTCCGTGTCTACCTCGCCGGGCGTGACGCCGAAGGTCTCGACGCCTACGCGAAGGCGGTCTCCGACCCGTCCTCGCCGCTGTACGGCAAGTACCTGAGCGCCGAACAGGCGCAGCAGCGCTTCGGTGCGACCGAGGCCCAGGTGGCCGAGGTGACCTCGTGGCTCGAGGCGTCCGGTCTGAAGGTCACCGCCGTCACCCGGCACTACGTCGCCGTCAAGGGTGACGTTGACGCGATCAGGAAGGCGTTCGGCACGCAGCTGCACGACTACGCCAAGGGCTCCATGACGTACCACGCCCCGTCGAGCACCGCTTCGGTGCCGTCGACCGTGCGAGACGCGGTCCTGACCGTGACGGGCCTGGACAACGCACCGAACCTGATGTCCCACCAGGACCGGCTGCCCGGCCCGGAGACCGTCTTCCGCAACGCGGGGCCCTTCTCCGCCTCTTACGGCTCGAACATCGCCACGACGCTCCCGGACGCCTACGGCACGAAGCTCCCCTACGCCGTGCAGGGGTACACCGGCAAGCAGCTTCGCGCCGCCTACGGTGCAGGCACCTACACGGGCAAGGGGGTGCGGATCGCCATCACCGACGCCTACGCCTCCCCGAACATCGTCTCCGACGCGTCCAGCTACGCGGCGAAGCACGGCGACGCCGCCTACACCAGCGGCCAGCTGACCCAGGTGCTGCCGAAGAAGTACACCTCGACCGCCGCGTGCGATGCTTCCGGGTGGTACGGCGAGGAGACCCTCGACGTCGAAGCGGCGCACGCGGTCGCGCCCGCCGCCCAGATCACCTACGTCGGCGCCGCGTCCTGCTCCAACGACGACCTCCTCGACGGGCTCAACAAGATCGTCGATGGGCACCTGGCCGACATCGTCTCCAACTCCTGGGGCAGTGCGGAGGCCGATCAGACCTCGTCGGCCGCGGCCGTCTACGACCAGGTCTTCCAGACCGGCGCGGTCGAGGGGATCGGTTTCTACTTCTCCTCCGGCGACAACGGCGACGAGGTCGCCAACACCGGCACGAAGCAGGTGGACGCCCCGGCCAACTCGGCGTGGGTGACCGCAGTCGGCGGCACCTCGCTGGCCGTCGGCACCAACGACACGTACCTGTGGGAGACCGGCTGGGGCACCGAGAAGGCCCCGCTGTCGGCCGACGGCACGAGCTGGGTGGGCCTGCCCGGCACCTTCAACAGCGGCGCGGGCGGCGGCACCAGCAGGACCGTGGCACAACCCTCCTACCAGGCGGGTGTCGTGCCGGACGCACTCGCCAAGAGCAACAGCGCCGGTGGAAACCGCGTCGTGCCGGACATCGCGGCCATCGCCGACCCCAACACCGGTTTCCTGGTGGGCGAGACGATGACCCTCCCCAACAGGACGCAGCAGTACTCGGAGTACCGGATCGGCGGCACCTCACTGGCCGCGCCGGTGATCGCGGCCGTACAGGCCCTGGCCCAGGAGGCACGCGGCGGCAAGGCTATCGGCTTCGCCAACCCGGCGATCTACGCCAAGTACACCTCGGGCGTGTACCACGACGTCACCGACAACCCGACGGGCACCGAACTCGCGGTGGTGCGCGTCGACTACCTGAACGGCTACGACGCCACCGGCGGACTGAGCACCACCGTCCGCACCCTCGGTAAGGACAGCTCGCTGGAGGCCGTCCAGGGCTATGACAACGTCACCGGCGTGGGCTCGCCCGCTCCCGGTTACGTCGCGTCCTGGCGCTGATCGACGACCTCATGGGGCCAACCCCGTCAGGCGTCCGGCTGGTGCTCCAGCCGGACGCCTGACGGGCGTCGGCAAGCGAGCACCCGCCGACCCCGGAACCTGGTCGAGATCACCGCCGGAGAACCCCCGGGCCATGGGCCCGGGGGTTCTCTGCTGCAGACCCGAGGCTGTGCGAGCGGGTCAGTCGCCCTGAGATGCGGTCTGCTCGATGCCATCGACCACGGCCCGGTGAATGAGGGCGCTGGCGAAGGTCACCGTGCCGGGCTCAGGTCCGCAGCCCTCGCCTGCCCTTCCCCCTGCCCGGCAGGCGCTGCGCATCCGCCGCCGGCGGCGCGACCGGAGGACCCGGCAGGGCGGGCATCGACGTCGTCCTTCCGAACCCGGGCCTGGGCAGCCATCAGGCTGCAGTCGCCGGCTCGGCGGGCGCCCTCGGCGGCTTCACCCTGGCCGGCCGCAGTCACGGCAACCGCAACCGCGCCACCGCCTGACGCCCGGGCTGTTCGGCTCGTTCCGAACGCAACAAAAGGGGTGCCGCCCCTCCGCTCGTCTCCTGGCCTTTCCTCGGTGTCTATCCGGTGACCGCCACCGTCACGTCGTACCTGTCCTGACCCGGTGAGCAGCGCATGGCCTCACCGCAGGAACTCCGACGAGCCGTGATGTGCACCGTGCCGGGCAGTCCGGTGGTGAAGCGGGCCAGGGACACGCCGCAACCGGCTCCGGGCCGGCAGGTGGCGGCGGGACTGCTGCCGCCGCCGGGGCCGGGGGCGAGCACTCGGGGGTCGGAGCTGGCGGGGGTCGACCAGTAGGTGCTGTGCAGTTCGACCAGGACGGCCGTACCCGTACGCACCCGGACGGTGGTCCCCGCGGCGTGCTCGTCGAGGGTGATCCGGCCCGGCACCGTCACCGGCGGCGGGCTGCTCCGCACGAGGTCATGGCCGGCCGAGGAGCAGGCGCTGGTCGTGCCGGCCGCCACGGCGGCAGTGAGCAGCGCTCCGAGGGCGGGTGTGCGCCGACGAATCGGTCCGGGGAACACGACGCCTCCTGGCTGTGAGGACTTGGTGCCATGGCTGTGGGGGAAGGCCTGCCCGGCCTGCCCCCACAGCCTTACCGGTGGCCTCGGATCAGGAGGCGTTCAGCGCCGTGTCGTCGATGACGAAGCTCGTCTGCAGCGAGGAGTCCTCGGTGCCGGTGAACTTGAGGGTCACCGTCTGCCCGGCGTAGCTGGACAGGTTGAAGGACTTCAGGCTGTAGCCGCCGGCGGCGTTGAGGTTGGAGTAGGTGGCCAGGGTGGTGCTGCCGACCTGGACGGTCAGCTTGTCGTAGGCCGTACCGGTGGTGGTCTCGGAGGTGTCGATGTGGAGGTAGAAGGAGAAGGCCGCGGAACAGCCGGCCGGGATGGTGACGGACTGGGACACGGTGTCGGTGTGCGTGGAGCCGTAGCCGTTCATCCAGGCGTCGTAGCTGCCGGAGTGGGCGGGCTCGGAGCTGGAGCTGTTGATCACGCCCGAGCTGGCGGTCCAGGGGGAGGCGCTGCCGGTCTCGAAGCCGGGGTTGCCGAGCTTCTGGCCCGTGCTGGAGCAGCCGCCGCCGGTGGTGCTGACGGTCCAGCTGAACGAGGCGCTGCCGGAGGCTCCCGTGGAGTCCTTGGCGGTGACGGTCACGGTGGAGGTGGCCGCGGTGGTCGGGGTGCCGCTGATCAGACCGCTGGAGGAGATGCTCAGCCCCGCCGGGAGCCCGGTCGCGCTGTAGGTGAGGGTCTGGCCGGAGGCCGAGTCGGTGGCCTGGATCTGCAGGGAGACGGCGGTGCCGACGGTGCTGCTCTTGCTCCCCGGGTTGGTCACGGTGACGGTGTTGCCGGTGCTGCCGCCGCCGACGATGGGGTGCGAGATGGCGCAGGAGTTGGTGTCGTTGGACCAGCTGGCCTGCTCGGCGAAGGTGCCGGTGCCCATGGTGACGTTGGCCGCGCCGCCGGTGGTGCCCGGGGAGAGCCAGGCGCACTCGTCGGAGTTCTCCTGGCCGTCGTACGAGCTTCCGGTGTGGTTGGTCCAGCCGCCGGCGGGGTTCTGGTCCGACATCATCTCGTGCCACTCGTGGCCGAGTGTCATGGTCCAACCGTCGAGGGTTCCGGGCGAGTTGACGAACCCGACCCCGCAGCCCGCACCCGAGTCCATGTTGTACGGCTGGTTGCTGAAGGCTATGTCGCCGTAGCTCGACGAGACCGCACCGCCGGTCAGGGTGGTGTCACCGTTCCAGTCGTGCCAGGCGCAGTACTGGCCCTGGTAGCTGTCCGGGTTGGTGTTGTGCGGCGAGAGGATCACGTAGTAGGCGTCCCGGTTGGACGCCGCCGTGGTGTTGCCGAAGTGGGAGGCCGCCTTCACGGCCTCGGCGCCGAGCTGGTGGCCGGTGGCGGCACTGGGCGACGCCGCCGAGTTGTCGTACCAGGCGCCGGCCAGCACGCCGCCGCTCTGGTAGGGGACGAAGTTGGCGTTCGAGGGGCAACTGGTCGCGCCCGCCGAGACGTTCGGGCCGTCGCACCACTGGGTCAGGTCGGCCGACCACAGCTCGTTGCCGGTCCCGATGTCCTTGAACATCTCCTGTGCGACCGGCGCACCGCCTTGCGGGTCGCCGGAGAAGGTCAGGTCCCCGTTGGCGTTGGTGCTCTGGGTGCCCCACTGGGTGCCGTAGAACACCAGATACACCTTGGAGTGGCCGCTCTGGACACCGATGCCGTCGACGCCGCCGCCGTACGACAGCGTCTCCGTCCCGGTCGCGGACGGCTGAGCGGCCGCCCAGGCGTTCATTTTGTCGTTCTGCTGTCGGGTCGGTACGACGCCGTGCCGGTAGCCGTGCTGGTATGCGGGGCTGTAGGGGTTGGCGACCCCGTGGTGGGACGTTGCGGCCGGCGCGGCCGCCGCCTGGGGGGCAACGGCGAACGCAGCGCCTGCGACAACGGCGATCGAGGCCAGGCCGGTGAGGGCTCCTCGAATCGCACTGCGGAAATGGGTGTGACCCATGTGTGGGCAGATCCTCTCTCTGCGGACCGCCGCGCGCCTGTGGGCGTGGGTCGGCCCGTTCGGACATGGCAGGGGCAGAACGCTGTGGTGTGCAGCACCGATCCGGCGCTGGGCGCCAGGTGAAGGGAAGCGGTGTGACAGTCCGGATAGGACCCGTCCTGCTCGAAGTGGGACAAAACCCGAGGTGGGACGGCGAACGACTGCATGCGTGACCGAGTGGTGTTGGGTGATCTCAGAGAAGCAGTCTTGACGTTGTCCGGTCAACAAACCCTTGGTATAGCTTTCCTACAGTCAGGCATGTACCGGTCGCCGGGGGGTCGCCTCCCCAATGTCGTTGAGCGGTAGGTGACTTGATGTCCTGTTTGGTGTTGCGGTCGGGACGGGCGAGCCGGTCGTGGCCGTCAGCCGACTACCGCCGCGGGCTGCGTGAACAGTCCCGGTTCGGTCTCGCCGAGGATGCCGCGATCGACCAGGCGCCTGAGCTTGGCGGGGATGCCCTCGGTGTGCTTGGCCAGGGTCGAGGACGTGTGGCCGGGCACCCGGGTGCGTCAGTTGCGGGTGCGCCGCCGCAGGGGAAGTGCGGGGAGGCCGATGCCGGGCTTTCGCCCGGCAGTCGTGTTCGGTGGCCGGCATCGTGGCGGGCGATCAGCTCCACCTGTGCGCCGACCGAACGCCGACGTTGCGCCACCTGTTCGGCGCAGGGCAGGGACGGCCACATCGCGTCGTGGCCTCCCGCGGCGAGCAGCAGATCAGCCCGGGCCTTCTCAACAGGTATCTCCGCTGGGGGGACCAGATGGTTGAAAGTCGTCTCGCTGAGTTCGTACGATCCACGGATCGCGACCGGACCGCTGGTCGGTTGTGGGGCCGTCCAGGAATCGTCCATCGGCACGAAGGGAAGTGGCTGCTCCCGCTACGTCCGGGCGATCGGTGAGGCAGCGTTCGCCGTCGCGGCCTGGTCCGAGGTAGCACCCGACCCGCGAGGTCGGCGACAGCGCGATCAGGTGTCCGGCAGGAGGTGCGCGAGGCGCCACTCGTGCAGCGACGTCACGGTGGCCGGCGTCTGCCCAGGAAGCACCGGGACGGATGCCCCGACGGTCGGCTCATCCTCCCTCTGAGCGGCCTTGCGGGCTTCCAGGGCGACGGCGTCGGCAGTCGGAGCACCTGCCCGCAGCGCGGTGGCCAGGCCCGGTGTTGCCGTGCCGGGCTTGCGGTGGGGCGGGGGTGCGGGTCACTCGCCCTGGCCGGCGCTTCCGACCGGGCCGACCTTCACGGGGGTACCGGAGCCGTCCGTGACCGGCAGTGTGGCGGCGCCCGGCCAGGGGAGGGTGACCGACGTCGTCTCGTTCGGCGGGGTGACCACCAGCGCCGTGATGCGGACGCCGGAGCCGCCCGAGGTGTTGTACGGGTACTCGACGGGGAAGTAGGTCGACTTCCCGTTCCGCAGGATGCTCGAGGTGGTCCCCTGGCCGGTGCGTGCCGCGGACAGTGATCCCGCGTTGGTCCTCAGGTCGACGCCCGCGTATCCGGCGATCACGCAGTCCCGGCCGCCGCGGTTCTTCAGCTCCACCACGACGGTGCGGTCGGGGTCGCCGTCGATGGTGTTGTCGCGTGCCGTGATCTCCAGCTCGTCGGTACGGCACCGGCCGGCGCCACTGCTCTTGGGGGAACCCGGCCCGGCAGCCGTGCTCGTCCCGCCGGAGTTCGTCCCGCCGGAGTTCGTTGCGGTGGAGTCCTTGGCGGTGGAGTCCTTGGCGGTGGAGTCCTTGGCGGTGCCCTGGTCCGCGTGGCCCGGACCCGACGTGTCGTCAGGGGAGGTCGTGGTGGCCGAGGGTGACGTGGCGGGTGCCGACGATCCGGTGGGGGCGGGCGAGGGGGCGCTCTGTCCCGCGCTGCCGGTGCCGTGCTGGCAGGCGGTGAGCGAGAGAGAGGCGGCAACGGCCAGGGCGGCGGCGAGGGTGAGCTTGTGAGCGCGCATCATGTCTTCCTCAGCATCGGCGGGGCGGTGGCGGCCGCCCGGTGCGGGGCGGTGCAGGTCGGTACGAGCGAATGTCGATCACCAAGACGGGGACGGTCCGTGCGCCGTTTCGCACGGCCGCCTCCCGGGACATTCCTGTGACACGCACCGCCGGGCACGACACGCACCGTCACCGGCCCCACCGCGCCGCCGACCAGCCAGGACGGCGGCTCCCGCCGCCGCTGTGCACGGTTGGGGGCCACAGTCCCGCCTGGGACAGACCCGTGACCCTGCGGAGAGCAACCGATGGCCTGCTCTCCCCGGCCCGCCTCGCCCCCGCGCGGCCGGGTTCACGCCACGGCCGGCCCTGCCGGACGCCGACCGGTCGGCCTGCCGTGGGCGCGCCGGCACCCCCCGGCGGGGGGACGGGGTCAGCGGGTTGCCGGTGGGTCCGGCTGGGCGAGTCGCTCGGCGAGCGGGGTGCCGGTGCGGGCGGCGACGATCCGGCGGGCGCGCAGTTGAGCGCGGGTGCGGGGGCGGAACTTCGGGTCCCGCCGGCAGCCGCAGGGTTCGAAGCCCTCGTAGCGCAGCCCGGCGCCCAGGACCGCCGCGACGACCGTCCATGCCTTGCGGTTGCTGCGGCGGGGCGCCGCGAAGTCATGGCCGGCGCACCGCAGCGGCGCGGCGCAGCGCGGGCAGGTGTGTGCGGTGGGTGCCGGGTGTCGTTTGAAGCTGATCCGGCAGGCAACGCAGGCGTAGTGCAGTTTGTAGTCGACGAAGGCGTAGGTGCACACGAGCGGACCGTACCGGCGGGGTGTGCTGGCCGACCAGCGGTTTGCGTGGGGCCTGGGCCGTGGGGTCCGGTCTTCGGCGTGGGTGCGGGTCGTGCGCCGGGCGGGTTTGGGGGCTGCTGCCTCGCCTGCGCGGGAGGGCGCGGCGGGCCGGCGTGGTGCCGGGCCCGCCGCGCGCGGTGGGTCAGCGTTCCTCGGGGAAGGTCTGGCCGTACATCGGCAGGCCGCTCGCGGAGCGGTCGCGGGTGGCTTCTTCCTCGATGATGTCCCAGTGCTCGGCGAGGAGGCCGTTCTCCATGCGGACGAAGTCGGCCGCGATCCAGGGGGCCGGCTGTCCGTTGCCGGAGAAGCGGCCGCGCACCATCACCGTGTCGCCTTCGGCCATGATGAGGTCGACTTCGTGCTTCAGGCCGGCGGGCAGGGTTTTGATCAGGTCGAACAGGCCGTCGCGGCCGAGGGCGATGTGGGCGCTGTGCTGGATGTAGTGGGGGGACCAGAACTTTTCGGCGGTGAGGTAGTCCCGCTGGTTGAAGAGGGTGTCGAAGGCTTCTCGGACGATCGCCTTGTTGGTCTCTTCGGGGGTGTTCATCTTGGTGTGCTCGCTTTCACGCGGGGGCCCGGGCGGGGAGGGGTGG
>NZ_LIQR01000102.1 GCF_001418575.1 Peterkaempfera griseoplana | reverse complement strand
CCGCCCTCCTGCTGTACGACATCCCGTCCCCCTGACACCCACCAGACTGGCGGGCCCCCTTCACCGTCCGGTCAGCGCAATGTCCCGCCCCTGCAACGGGAGACCGGACCGTCCGTCACACCTCGGGCCTCGCCGTGTGCCAGGGCTCGGCGCCGGTCCGCACCGTGGCGCCCACCTCCGCCGACTCCTCCACCGCCAGCGCGACCAGATGGTCCTGGCAGGCCTCCGCCAGCGGATAGGGCGCCGGGCCCTCGTCCCTGGCCCAGGCCCCGGTGGCGGTCATCATGGAGGCGATGGCGATCTCCTCGTCCATCAGCCGCGCCCCCAGGAAGGGGTTGCGGTAGAGAACGTCGCCCTCGAAGCTGATGTGCTCGGTGTCATGGCCGTCGAGGTTGAGGTCGTGGCCGAGCTGCGAACGCACCAGGGCCGACCGGACGATGGTGCGCTCCCCGGCCAGCCGCACCACGGTGTCGTCGGCCAGCTCGCCATGGCTGCCGCGGACCACGATCCGGCGGAGCCGCAGCTGGTTGTGCCACTGGTTGTCGGTGAAGTCGTACAGACCGGAGGCCCCGCCGCCGAAGTCCAGGGTGGCGATGGTGGTCGCCGCCTCCTTGGGGGTGTCGTCGCCGGTCCAGCCGTACCGGCCGATCGGGTCCACCAGCGGCGCACGGAAGCGGGACGCCGTCACGGCCACCGGGCCGCAGCCGACCCCCAGCAGACCGCGCATCATCGACACCGCGTGGTACATGTGCGTCGAGGAGACCTGCACACTGGTCGGCTGCCCGATCACTCCGCGCTCCACCAGCGCCCGGCGGGCGGCATGCCCGGGCATCAGCAGGTACTGCTCGGCGACCTGGACCAGGCCGCTGCTCCCCACCCGGTCCCAGAGCCTGCGCAGCCCGTCCGCGTCCGGCGCCGGCGGGGTCTCGCTGAGCACCCGGACCCCGGCCTCGGCCAGGGTGGCCACCACCTCGGGGTTGACCGGCCAGGGCACGCTGGTGATGACGAAGTCGGGGCGCTGCTTGGCCAGCAGCTCCTCCGGCGTGAGGTAGACCGGCACCTTCCAGCGGCGGCCGAGCTCCTCGGCCGTCTCCGGTCGCCGGACGACCGCTCCCACCAGGGTCAGCCGGTCGGGCAACAGGGCGGCCAGGCGGACGAAGAACTCCGCGCGCCACCCGCGGCCGACCACCGCGAACGTACTGGCCTTGGTCGTACTCAGAGCTGAGGTCATGGTGGATTATCACACCCCCGGTCGAGCCCCCATCAAGGCCCGGAGCAGCCCTTTCGTCCCTGGTCCGCGCCCCGCCGGGCCGCATCGCGGCGGCGGCGGCCGGTCAGGGGCGCGTACCGGAACCGATCAGCGCCACCGCCGGGAGCTCCACCAGTCCCCCCGGCACCGCGAACCCGGCCACCAGCCGGTCGTAGGCCTTCCGCACCAGCGCGGCCTCCTCCGCCTCCAGCCGCGAGATCACGGCGCCGGTCAGCGGCGTACCCGCGACCACATCCCGCCACCAGCGGTCCGGGTCGACCCGGTGCCGCCAGGCCTCCTCCACCACCAGCGCCCCGGCCGCGCCCGCCGCGGCCAGCAGTTCCCGGAAGGCCGCGGTACGGTCCTCGGCGTCCCGCAGGAACATCCCGCTCCCGGGCAGATCGGGCGGCACCGCCACCCCGGACGCGGCGACCGCCTCGCCGAAGACCGCCGTGGCACGCATGCGCTCCCGCTCCCAGCAGGACAGCGCCAGCCGCCCGCCGGGGCGCAGCACCCGCAGCAGTTCCGCGATCCCGGCCGCGGGATCGCCCAGGTGGTTCACCACGAAGTTGCCGGTCACAGCGTCAAAGGAGCCGTCGGGGAAGGGCAGGTCCGGCAGCACCCCCTTCTGGGCGTCCAGCGCCGGATGGGCCGCGGCGGCCAGACGCACCATCTCCGGGGAGGCATCCACCGCCGTCACCCGGGCGCCGCGGGCCAGCGCGGCCGCCGCGACCCGGCCGGGACCGCAGCCCACGTCCAGCACCCGCAGTCCGGCCCGTACCCCGGCCGCGTCCAGCAGCGGTTCGACGGTGTGGGCGGTCAGCAGGGCGAAGCCCGCCCCGTAGGCGTCGGCGCGCCCGGCCCATCCCGCCCGCTCGAACCCGTCGAACCTCGCCGCGTCCCACTCCGCCATACCGGCCGCTCCTTCCCTCGGTCCGGGCAGCCACCCTAGCCGGGGCCCGGCCGGGGCCGGACGGTGCGGGGACGGGCCGGGGGGCTCGGCGCCCCTCACGGAGGCGCAGGACGGTGACCACGGCACCTGAGCGCCGGGCGAGCCGGGAGATCAGCGCGTGCTCGAACCAGCGACGGTAGCCCTTCGAACCGGCTCGAGGATCGAGCGTCTGAATCCGCAGGCCCACTTCGGAACCGCACAGCACTGACGGTCAGTCAGTCATGCGTCTCGGCTTGCGAACTGTCTTACAAGCCGCTCACAGAGGCGCGAATGACAGATCCGGCAGGTACACAAAGCAGCACATCGCCGGACCTGACGGACTTCCCCGGTTCTCGACCTGCGGATTCCGGTCGCTCGCACGGCACTCCAGGGCTAGCCTTCCGCACGTTCGTTCACAGCTTTCACGTGTCACACACGCACGGCGTCATACGCCTTTTTCTCATTCCCGGGGGGACCTTGAGACGCGCCACCGCACTCTCCGCTGCGGTCTCTGCAGTGCTGACCGCCGCCCTGGTCAGTGGCCCGACGCTCGCCCACGCCGACGAGCCCGCGGCCTTTGCACCGCCCACGGCCGGAGAGACTCCGTCCGACCCGCCGTCGGAGACACCCGTCCCCGTCCGGCCCACCGTCCAGAGCGTGACCACGGCGGAAGGGGACGGCGGCCTGCTCCGGGTCGCCGCATCCTCCGACTCGGCCATCAGGAGCGTCACCGCCCAGGTCCACCGCTATGTCGAGTCCGATCCGTGGCTCGATCAGATCACCACCTTCACCCAACAGGAGGACGGTGTCTGGCAGTCGGGTCGCATCGTGCTGGAGAAAGAAACGGACTTCGGGTACGCGTACGGGACGTACGACGTAGACGTCACCGTGGTGGACAACGACGGCGACTCCACCAACGTGTACGTGCCCTCGGCCCTGGACTACCGGAAGCGCACCCGCGTGCTCTCCCACACGACCGACGCGCCCACGATCGTGAACTACCTGCACCACACGGTCTGGGTGAGAGGCAAGCTTGACGTCTTCGACCCGGCCACCGGCCTCTTCTCCGACAAGTTGGAGCTGAACTCCCTCTTCATCGGCGTCGCCGTCAACGGCTCCACCTACGCGGCAGAGGACATTCCCGACGGCACGTACGCGTTCCCGATCTGGTGGCCGCCCCTGGCCGCCGACGGTTCGGGCACCTCCGTCAGGATCGACTACGACGGAGACGGCGGCACCGGCGTCGTCGACCAGTTCACCATCCCGCCGGGCGAGATCTCCCCGTCCCGCATCCGGCTGGACCGCACCGCCGTCAGCCTCGCGGCCGGCGCCAAGGCCTCCGTCAGCGGTGTCGCCGAGTACTACTGCGAGGGCCTCTGGAGGCCGATTCCCTACGCCCAGGTCTCGCTCGACGGCACGGTCGTCAGGGCGGGCTCCGACGGCCGCTTCACCGCCACCTCCCCGCGGGCCGCGTACGACGACGGCATCCGGTCCGTCTCCTTGGACAGTTCCACTGACGGCTACGCGTACCTGAAGCCCACCAGGGCCTCGTTCCGGGTGGACGTGAACAACGCGGTCACGCTGGACCTGCGCAGCAGTTCCCTCGACCAGGACGCCGAACTGCACCTGAGCGGCACCATGTCCAGCAGCAACCACAGACCGCCCGCCGACCGCAGGGTGTACATCCAGAAGTCGGCCGACGGCAGGACCGGCTGGAAGACCGACGGCTGGTTCACCGCCGGCGGCAACGGCTCCTTCTCGGTGAACCGCTACGAGGCCGATCCAAAGGGCTACTGGCGGCTGTACTACCCGGGCAGCGCCGGCTACCGGCCCGCCTACAGCCGCACGGTGCACCACGCCCGCTACGACACCCGTGTGACCGGCTTCAACGCCTCCCCCGAGCCGGTCCGCAAGGGGCAGGCGATCACCGTCAGCGGCACCCTGCAGAAGCTGACCTCCAGCAGTTGGAGCTCCTTCGGCCAGCAGCACGTCCACTACCTCTTCCTGGCCAGGGGCAGCAAGAAGTACACATCCATGGGGTACGGCACCACCGACTCGCAGGGGCGCTTCAGCAAGCGGTTCACAGCCCGCCAGGACGGCTACTGGGTGGCCGTCTGGACCACGCCCGACAGCAGCCATGTCAACGCCTCCAGCGGCAAGGACTACGTCGACGTCCGCTGACGCACCGCAACAGGCGGCCCCGGCGCAGGGTCCTGCCCGGGGCCGCCGAGCCTCACCGGCCGCCGTTGCGGATGATCAGGCTCTCCCCGGACCGGTTCGGGCGCCATGACGCCAAGTGCCCGCTGTCCACCGGCCGTCGGGTGCCCATGAGAAACGCAGAGCGGCCCTCCGCGATCTTCGCGAAGGGCCGCCTTCAACCGTCTGCCGATCGTACGAGTGGGCCGCCAGGGGCTCGAACCCTGAACCTACGGATTAAAAGTCCGCAGCTCTGCCAATTGAGCTAGCGGCCCGAGGCGCCTCATTATGCCAGCCTGTGCCACTGCATGCCGCCAGATCACATCGGGGCAGGTCAGGGCAGCTGGGCAGGGAATCGGGCAGATCAGGCGGCTTCGGCGGCCACGGGAAAGGCCTCGGGCCCGCCCCTGGAAGAGGGGCGGGCCCGAGGCCTCGGTGTGCTGATTCCGTCAGAGGAGGTCAGCCGTTGCGCTTCCAGCGCGGCTTGCGGTCGCCGCCGAAGCCGCCGCCGTTGTCCCGGCGCTCGAAACCGCGGCTGCCGCCGTGGTCGCGGCTGCCACCGTGGTCGCGGGTGCCGCCGGAGCGGTGGTCGTCACGACGGGCGAACGGACGGCTGGTGCCGCGGTCACGGTCGCCGCCGTAGGGGCGGTCGAAGGAACGGGCCGGACGGTCCCCACCACGGTCACGGTTGAAGCCACCGCGGTCGTCACGACGCTCGAACGAACGACCACCACGGTCGTCACGGTCACGGTCGCCGCCGTAGGGGCGGTCGAAGGAACGGGCCGGACGGTCCCCACCACGGTCACGGTTGAAGCCACCGCGGTCGTCACGACGCTCGAACGAACGACCACCACGGTCGTCACGGTCCCGGTCGCCGCCGTAGGGGCGGTCGAAGGAACGGGCCGGACGGTCCCCACCACGGTCACGGTTGAAGCCACCGCGGTCGTCACGACGCTCGAACGAACGACCACCACGGTCGTCACGGTCCCGGTCACGGTTGAACGGACGGTCGCCACCACGGTCGCGGTTGAAGCCACCGCGGTCGTCACGACGCTCGAACGAACGACCACCACGGTCGTCACGGTCACGGTCGCGGTTGAACGGACGGTCCCCACCACGGTCGCGGTTGAACGCCGGGCGCTCGCTGCGCTGCTCCCGGTACGACGGACGGGAGCCGGTCCGGCTGTCGTCGTCCTGGGGCTCGGCGGCCTCCGCGGCGGGAGCCGGAGCCGCCTCGGCGGCGGCAGCGGGCTCGGTGGCGGAGTCGGCCTCCGCCGGCTCCTCCTCCAGGCCCAGCTCGGCGCGCTCACGCGCCACCCGGGCGGCCAGCCGGTCGGCGTCCTCCCGCAGCTCCGCTGCGCGGCGCTGCAGCTTCTCCAGGTGGCGGGTCATGTCCGCGACCTCGCGCTCGGCGGCCTTGGCAGCACCGGCCGCGCCCTCGGCCTGGACCTCGATCAGCGAGCGGGCCCCGGTGATCCGGGCCACATCGGCGTCGAAGGCGCCGCCCACGACGTGACGGGAGGCGTCCACGCCCGCGTCCTCCATCAGGCGGAAGACGCCGCGCCGCTGGTGCGGCAGCACCAGGGTGACCACGATGCCGGAGCGGCCGGCGCGCGCGGTGCGGCCGGAGCGGTGCAGGTAGTCCTTGTGGTCGCCGGCCGGGTCCACGTTGAGCACCAGGTCGATGCCGTCGACGTGGATGCCGCGGGCGGCGACGTCGGTGGCGACCAGGACGTTGACGTAACCGTCCTTGAAGTCGCCCAGCGTCCGGGTGCGGGCGCCCTGGGTCATACCGCCGTGCAGCGCGTCGGCGCGCACGCCGGACTCGCGCAGCTGCTCGGCCACGCGGTCGGCGCCCATCTGGGTGCGGACGAAGATGATGGTGCGGCCCTTGCGGGCGGCGATGGCGCTGGTGATCGGCGCCTTGTCCTTGGGCTTCACCACGAGGATGTGGTGGGTCATGGTGGTGACCGCGCCCGCCGACGGGTCGACCTCGTGGGTGACCGGGTTCTGCAGGTAGCGCTTGACCAGGGTGTCGATCTCGTTCTCGAGCGTGGCCGAGAAGAGCATCCGCTGACCGCCGGCCGGGACCAGGTCCAGGATCTCGGTGACCTCGGGCAGGAAGCCCATGTCGGCCATCTGGTCGGCCTCGTCGAGGACGGCGATCTGCACCTCGTCGAGGGTGGCGGCGCCCCGGTCGATCAGGTCGCGCAGTCGGCCCGGGGTGGCGACCAGGACGTCGACACCGCGCTCCAGCGCGTAGATCTGACGGGGCATCGAGGTACCGCCGCAGACCACCTTGAGGTTGAGGCCGAGCACCGAGCCGTAGGGCTCCAGCGCGTCGGAGACCTGCATGGCCAGCTCACGGGTGGGGACCAGGATCAGGCCACGGGGGCGCTTGGCCCGGGTGCGGCCCTCGGCGAGTCGGGTGAGCAGCGGCAGGCCGAAGCTCAGGGTCTTGCCGGAGCCGGTGCGACCGCGGCCCAGCACGTCCTTGCCGGCCAGCGCGTCCGGGATGGTCGCGGCCTGGATCGGGAACGGGGTGGTGACGCCGCGCTTTGCAAGGGCGCGGACGATGTCGTCGTGCAGACCGAGGTCGCCGAAGGTGACGGCGGTCTCCTCGGACTCCTCGGCTGCGGCCTCCTCGGCTGCAGCCTCCTCGACGGTGTCGAGGGAGTCGTCGAGCTCACGGAGGTCGTCGAGGTCGGGGGTGACGATGGCAGGGGCATCGGCGGCGGAACCGTTCGCGGGCATGGCGAAGCGGTCGTCGTCAACGAGAGACATGCAGAACCTTCCGGAAGTGGCACGCGCCTAAGTCCGCGGGTTCGCAAAGACCGCCTCGATGCAGTCAAGCCACGGATCGCCGGAACGCGCCAAGAGCGCCTGGAATGTGACCGGCGCCGGGCAGATGAAATCAAACGATCTACCACTATAGGCGCCACGAACGGCGGAGTGCAAATCGCCCCGTCGGAGCAGTCCGCGTACCACCGCCCACGGCGCCCGCCGCGGGATCGTTCTCCACCAACGGTAACGCGTCGCCGGGCATTCCGGGCGAGCCCGCCCTTCCTGTCCGCGCGACCCCACGGCGGCCCGCCCTCAGGGCTTGGGACTGCCCGCGGCCGGGGCGCTCGGCTCCCCGCTGGGCGTCGACGTCGGGGCCGCCGAACCGGACGGCACCCCGGTGGGCCCGGAGGCGGACCCGCTGGGCTGCGGACTGGGCTGCGGAGAGGCGCCCCCGGTCGCCCCCGCGCTGCCGCCGCCCGCTCCCGGGTGCCCGCCGGTGCCACCGCCTCCGCTGCCGGCAGTGGCCCCCGCACCGGCGGTGGCACCCGGACCGGCGCTGCCCCGGCCGCTGGGCGCCGGGTGCGCGGAGGCACTCCCTGCCGGCTTGGCCGGCGCACCCGGCGTCGGCGAGGGCCCGGCCGTGCCCGACGGGCCGGCGGAGACGTCCACCGCCCCCGGGCCCCTGGACCCGGCGGGAACCGGGCGCGTACCCCGCCCGGGTGCCGCACCGCCGCCCCATCCACCCTGGACCTGCTGCTCACCGGGGCCGGCCTGCCCACCGGACCGCGAGTCCTGCGAGGGGGGCGCACTGCTCACGTCCATGCAGCCACTCAGTGCCACGACCGCGAGCGCCCCGGCGGCGGCCGTCACAGCCACCCGTCGCAGCAGACGGCCCCGGCACCCGCCGGGGGGATGCGCCGCACCCGCCGACGCCGCCCCGGGCCCGGAAGTCACAGAACTGACCGCTCTCACAGCACACCTCTCGTACGCCCCGCCCCCGGCCGCCCGCCGCGCGCGGCCACTACGGGTGCCCAACGCGCGGCCGACCGGGAGGACACGGCCGCTGCGTCCGAGTGGGCGGCGGCTCCCGGGCCGCTCCCCTCGCGGTGGGGACGCGCTGCGGACCCGGCTGCGGCGGGCGCGCCTCGTCCGCCGCGGAGCTGTTCCGTCCACAGCCTGTGGACCGACAATGGCCCGGTGGAGATGACCCGAGACGAGTTCGAGGCCCTGGTCGGCGACGCCCTCGACCGCATCCCCGCCGAGCTGGCGCAGCTGATGGACAACGTCGCCGTCTTCGTCGAGGACGAGCCCGCCCCCGGGGACCCGGAGCTGCTGGGGCTCTACGAGGGGACCCCGCTCACCGAGCGGGGCGAGTGGTACGCCGGGGTGCTGCCCGACCGCATCACCGTCTACATGGGACCCACCCTGCGGATGTGCGAGACCCGCGAGCAGGTGGTGGACGAGGTCCGCACCACCGTCGTCCACGAGGTCGGCCACCACTTCGGTATCGCCGACGAGCGCCTCCACCAGCTCGGCTGGGGATAGGACCTGTCGGCCCCTCAGCCGCCCGGTGCGGTTCTTCCGGACGGCCCGTATGCCGGACGTACCCTCCGGGCATGCTCCCCACCATGGCCGCAGACCTACGCAACCGCACGCGCGCCATGTTCCGCGGAGCGCGCCCGGCCCGAAGGACCCACCGTCCCCCGGGACGGCGACGACTGCCCAGACCGCCCGCGGGACTCCGGCAGGCCGCCCTGCTGGCGCTGGTGGCCCTGGCCGGCGGCTGGCTCGGCCTGATGGCGATCGGCAGCGCCCCCGCCCGGGTCGGCCCCATGGACACCCGGATGTCCCTCCACCCCGACCTGCACGGCGGCAGCCGGGTGGACGTCGCCCCGCTGGGCTCCCTGGAACTGGACACCCATCGTGCACCGCTGCGGCTGGACGTCGACGTACGGCGGCTCAACCCCGACGCCGCCCGGGCCATCGCCAAGGACCCCACCCGCCTCGCCGGACTGCAGAACGACGTGGTCACCGGGGTCCAGCACGGCATGCTCGACCTGGGCCTGCGCGCCACCGCCGCGGTCGCCGTCGGCGCCTGCGCGACCGGCCTGGTGGTCTACCGCCGCCCCGGCCGGGCACTGGCCGCAGCCGGCACCTCGCTCGGACTGCTGGCCGCGACCTTCGGCGGGGCTGCCCTCAGCTGGAACCCCAAGTCAGTGCTGGAACCGCACTTCACCGGCCTGCTGTCCGGTGCGCCGCAGGTCGTCGGCAACGCCCGATCCATCGTCAGCGACTTCGACGTGTACCGCCAGGAGCTGGCCAAGCTGGTCACCAACGTCACCCGGCTCTACGACACCGCGACCACCCTCCCCGCCTACAACCCGGACCCCGGCACCGTACGGGTGCTGCACGTCTCGGACATCCACCTCAACCCGACCGCCTGGGACCTGATCCGCTCGGTGGTCGCCGACTACAAGATCGACGCGGTCGTCGACACCGGCGACCTGATGGACCACGGCAGCGTCGCCGAGAACGCCTTCACCGACGACATCCCGTCCCTCGGCGCCCCCTATGTCTACGTCCGCGGCAACCACGACTCGGCGGCCAGCCAGGCCGCGGTCGCGAAGCAGAAGCACGCCGTGGTGCTGGACCAGGGCCGCACCGTCACCGTCGCCGGGCTGCGGATCGCCGGCTGGGGGGATCCGCAGTTCACCCCGGACCGCTCGGTGCAGGTCGGCGGTGAGGACGCCGAACGGGCGATGGGCCAGGCCTTCGCCTCCAGGATCACCGCGACCCGGCCGCCCCCGGACATCGCCGCCGTCCATGAGCCCACCGCCGCGGTGCAGCTGGACGGCACGGTCCCCCTGGTGCTCGCCGGCCACACCCATGTCCGCGCCACCCGGATGCTGGACCACGGCACCCGGCTCTTCGTCCAGGGCTCCACCGGCGGCTCGGGGCTGCGCGCCCTGGAGAGCAATCCGCCGACCCCGGTCGCCCTCTCCGTCCTCTACTTCGACCGGGTGACCCACCGGCTGCAGGCCTGGGACGACATCACCCTCGGCGGCCTGGGCCGCACCACAGCCCAGATCGACCGCCATCTGGCCGACGAATCCCTGACCACACCGCCCACCCCGGCCCCGGCGACGACTCCGCAGGTGAGCCCCCGGGTGAGCCCTCGGGTGAGCCTTGCGCCCCCGCCCTGACCACCGGCCGCCGACAGGCCGCAAACCGTTTTGGCGTTCCCGCCCGGCATCCCATATGCTTCTCGACGTCCCCGACGACCGCAAGGAAGCCGGACGGGCCATAAAGCCCTCATCGTCTAGTGGCCCAGGACGCCGCCCTTTCAAGGCGGTAGCACGGGTTCGAATCCCGTTGGGGGCACCGCAGTACCCACGCGCAGAGCCCATCTGCGTCACGAGGTCCCGTGGAGCAGTTGGTTAGCTCGCCACCCTGTCAAGGTGGAGGTCGCGGGTTCAAGTCCCGTCGGGATCGCTCATCCCCTACCCTGGGGATGCAGCAAAGCAGTACGGCCAGGTAGCTCAGTTGGTACGAGCGTCCGCCTGAAAAGCGGAAGGTCGCCGGTTCGACCCCGGCCCTGGCCACAAGCGCCTGAATAGGCAGATCAGCCCCGGAGAGATCACTCCCCGGGGCTGTTTTCATGCCTGGTGCACCAACCCGTACGCCAATGGATCAGGCGAGCCGGTCGCTGAGCGAGCCGAGGGCCTTCCGCTGCTCATCCAGCGAGGCGTGGGCGTAGACCTTCATGGTCACCCCGATGTCGCTGTGACCGGCGATCTGCCGCACGATGTGCGGCGGCACCCCGAGGTCCAGCAGCAGGGTGACGCAGGTGTGCCGGAGATCGTGGAACCGGAGGGTGAGGCCGAGCCGGTCCCGGAGCGGGTACCAGCTCCTCCGGAGGTTGTCCGGCTCGATCGCCGTGCCAACGCGGCCCGTCCACCGGCGGATGATTGGCCGGACCCTGGTCACCCGGGCCGCGTCCTGGCTGCTCGCCGCGGGCTGGACCACCTGGAGTCGAAAGTCGCTCGGGGGCTTCTCGACCAGGCACCGGGCCGTCGCGACGCGATACGACAGACTTGCTGTCCGCTACGAAGCGACATTGCTGGTCGCCGCCAGAAACGAATGGCTGTGACCGGCACGCGACCAGGTCTCAGGCCCACACCGCCCTGACCACGGCGTGGCCTGCTGCAGCCGCCCGCCCATAAAACGCTTGGAGGCCCCTGTGATGATCGAGGAACTCCTGTCTGACCTGCGCCTCGTCCCGGCCGGCCCAGACGAGCTTGGCGCCGGCGACGTTCCACAGCTCGTCGAACGAGACACGCGCGAGGAAGCCTGCTGCCTGTGACACCCCAGGCGGCTCCAGAATCCCCAGGGGCGGGTTGGAGGGGTCAGCATCGGCGCTGTGCGCCACTGGCCGCCCGCCGTAAATCGGCAGCTCCCAAGAGTCGTCGGCATCCGCATTGAGGGCATCGGCGCCGGCATGGAGGTCGTTGACGGAGCCCCAGACCTTGTCGATCGACACGGCGATGCCCGCTGCGTACTCGTCGGGGTGGTTCTCCCAAGCCTCCCACATGAACGCTGCAAGCCAGGTGTGGTCGTCCCGGATCTCGGATTCCGCGACGGCGCGCAGGTGCATGTGGATGCTCACGGCGACGAGTCCTCCCAGTTCCGCGGCCCACCTGTCGGGCCGAACGGAGAGAACCTACTCGACGACACTGACGGCACGATGCCCGTCAACGCCGCGATGCCCGGCTCTGCCAGGACACCCTCCCTGGGCAAACGAAGGGGTCTTCCCTCATCAAGGCACCTTTCAGCAGTGCTCCTGCACGTGGCTGACGCAGCGAGCGACGTCGCATCAGGGTCGTTGCGGTCAGCCAGGGGCCTACGTGGCAGTCGGGTTATTGGCGAGGTCGAGCGTGGGTGTCCTTGCCGGGGTGGGGCCGCCCCACCCCGGGGAGGTCACTTGACGATCTCCTGGACGGCCATCATGCCGGCGTCCTCGTGATTGAGGATGTGGCAGTGGAACACCGTCTTTCCGGTGAAGTCGGTGGGGCGGAGACGGACCACGATGGTGCCGTTGGCGGGAACGCTGACGGTGTCCTGCCGACCGTAGAAGTGTTGAGGTCGGCCGTTGATACTCATCAACTGGAAGTGGTTGGTGTGGACGTGGAAGGAGTGCTCCTCGCCGGTGTCGTTGCGCACCGTCCACTCCTCGACGGTGTTGAGCTTCGACCTGATGTCCACCCGTTTCGGGTCGAACTGCTTGCCGTTGATGAAGTACTTGGTCCCGGCCGTGTTCTCGGAGAACACGATCGTGCGGTGGACATCGACCGGGACGTCGGCCAGGTCCTCCTCCGGCGGGGCGAAGGTCGAAGGAAGTGCCACCGCCGGGACCGGCGTGCCCGCGGAGACCACCGCAGCCAGGTTCACTTGGGGAAACTGGTTCCCCGCCGGCCCTGTGTTGTACGGGAGCGTTTCCAGAACCGTTCGGCCGGCCGGGCCGCCGGTGACCAGGACATCGAAGCGTGCGGCGGCGGCCAGCAGTAGCGTGTCGGCGGTGTAGGGGTGGTCGACCGGGAACCCGTCCTGGCCGATCACCCGGAACTGCTGTCCGCGCAGCCGGAGCCGGTAGTAGATGTTGGCGCTGATGTTGGCCAGCCGCCACAGCTGGGTCTCGCCGGGCCGGATCCTGATGGTCGGGTTGAGCTGACCGTTCACCGTGCGGTTGGTGGGGGCGCTGATGTGCAGGTCCTTGGTCTTGATCGAGTCGCCCTGGACCTGGAAGTCCTTGAGCCCGATGACGTGCTCGGTGATGTTCTTCAGGGCGGGCGGCAGGTACTGCCGCTGTCCGTCCACGATGATGATCCCCGCCATCCCGCCGGCGACCTGGGGAGCGGAGATCGGATCCGCGTGCGAGTGGTACCAGTAGGTGCCTGGCTTGAGGTTCTTGGTGAACCGGAAGGAGTAGTGATAGGTGCGACCGGCGGGGATCTTGATCAGGACATTGTCCGCGTGAGGGGCCGGTGACACATGCAGCCCGTGCCAGTGCAGGTTGGTGTAGGGCTGCACCTTGTTCACAAGATCGGCCTCCACCTGGTCGCCCGGGCGTACCCGCAGCGTGGGCGGCATATACCGGCCGTTGTAGGTGAGTGCCCACAACATGCGGCCGGCCACGTTCACCTTTCGCCGCTCAACGACGATCCGGGTCCGCAGCACACCGTTGCGACTCACCACCTCGGGAGGATCCTGCAATAGCGCCCCCTGCGGAGACGTCTGCGCGGGAAGGCCCTTTGCGGCGGCGGGGACAGAGAGATGATCGGCACTGCAGCCAGACAAAGCGGTGGCCGACACGAGTATCAGAAGACCGCCGAGGCGGGCCGGAGTCGGTTGGGGCGGCATCAGGCTGTCTCCAGACATGCGCCGGACTGGTCGTTGCCCTGATCATTGGATCCCGGCCGGGCGCTCACCGCATCCGGGGGCGGCTGATCAGGCCGGGGACCGGCCGCGTGCACAGACCCGTACCTCCGCCTACCGCCCAGCCCTCCCCCCGCATTCCGGAAGGCCCACACGGACCACCACGTCCCTCACTCCCACGCAGGAGAAGGCGCAAAAGCGCGCCGGCGGCCGGCCTCGCGGAGTACGCCAACGCTGCCGCTGCCACCCGGATGCGGGCACGTCACGATCGGGTCCCAGCCCCACATCCGGCCGTGTGGGCTGCGGAGGTCGACGAACCACCAGATCGCGCACCCGAGGGTGACCAGCGGCATGACGTGGGGAGGGTCGATGGCCTGCTCTTCGGGCCCATTCGGCCCTCGAAGGCAGATGTCGGCGAGGGACTCCTCGTCGCTGTACCAGGGACCTCCGGTGTCGACGAGCGCCACGACCTCACCGTCGACGCCGAAACCTCCGTTTGCGACCTCGCAGTAGATCCTGCGGAGCAGCGTCGGCATGGGATGCCCGAGACAAGCCTCAAGCTCGTCGGCTGCCTCGGCAGGCGCAGGCGGCGGAAGCTCGTTGGCCTGAGCGAACTCGCGGATCCTGGCGATGATCTCGTCGTCCGTCCACTTCACGGGGTGCGTCACGGCGAGCACGGTAGAGGGCACCACTGACAGCACGCCGCGCCGCCGTCCCGGTGTCAGATGCGGTGCACCGTGTGGAGCTTTGTGGCGTAGGTGCCCGTGCCGTCCAGCAGGGAGGCGCCGCCGAGGTCGCTCATGGTGGGGCCGTTGACGGTCTTGCGGCTGGAGAGGAAGCGGCGTTCGCCGGCGGCGTCCACGCCCAGATGGATGCCCACGTGGTCGATGGTGAGCGTGGGGTTGTCGTCGCCGGAGTCGGCGTTGAACAGCACCAGGTCGCCCGGCTGGAGCAGCGCCGCGGCGGGCGGGTTGGTGCCGTCGGTCCGGTCGATCCGCACCCCGGGCGCGTGGTCGACCATGTCCCTGGACTGGCGGGGGATCCGCAGCCCCGAGGTGTCCTGGCCCGCGGCCAGCGGCACTCCCATGTGGTAGCCGAACACCATCCGTGTGAAGCCCGAGCAGTCGAGGTTGCCGACCTGCTTGCTCGACGGCCCGGTGTGGATGCCGTCGTCGAAGGTCCAGCCGATGCCCATGTACTCGTGGAAGTCGGCGCCCTCGTAGCGGTAGCCCTGGGGGTCCAGGTAGCCGTATCCCGCCCGGCCCAGCACCTGCCTGCCCTGGGCCGGCCCGGAGCCGGCGGTCACGGCCGGTGCGCCGCCGAGGAACATCGCCGCATGGGCGAGCACGTCCGGCGCGGTGGAACCGGCCCAGCCGCGGACGGTCTGCTCCACCTCGCCGGTCCAGGTGCCGTCGAAGGGCTGGGGCAGCACCCGTACCCAGTCGCCGTGGGTGACGCTCGGCGGGACGTCCCAGTTGGCGGCGTCCACCTCGAAGCGGCTGACGGTCAGCCGGACCGGCAGGTTGGTGCAGCCGCTGTTGGCCAGGGCGCGCAGGCCCACCCGGCCCTTGGTGAAGGTGGAGTCGGTGACGTCGACGGCCCAGGTGGACGGTTCCGCGGAGCCCGAGGGCCACGCCCTGGTCCTGATGCGGGGGCCCTCGCGGCGTACCCGGATGGTCCAGTCGGTGCCTGCCGGCACCCCGGTGGCGAGGGTCTGGGCCGGCGCCAGCTGGGTGACGGTGTCGGCGACCTCCTTCTCGACGCGCAGTTCGACCGCGCCCGTGGTGAGGAAGGAGAGCCGGGCGCGGTAGTTGTTGTGGGTGTCCTGGTAGCCGAAGGACAGTGCGTAGGAGCACGCCTGGCCGGTGGGCACCTTGTCGAACCGGGCCACGGAGCGCACGTCGACGTCGGTGATCCCGTCGTCGCGCAGGGTGGCGTGGCGGCTGGCGTAGTCGGTGGTCAGGGTGATGACGCCGGCGCCCGGCACCACCGAGAAGTCGGTGTCGGCGGGGCCGAGCGTGGACCAGCTGCCGCCGCCCGGGGAGGCACCCCAGTACTCACGGCTCCCGGCCGGCAGCGACAGGTCCGGCAGAGTGCGCTGGAAGTCGTCCACGAAGGGCCGCTTGTTCTCGGTGAACGTACGCTGCGGTCCCGGCAGGACGACGCTCCGCGCACCGTGGGTCAGCAGGGCGACGCGGACGCCTCCGGAGGTGACCTCGGTACGGGCCGGGGTGCCCGGCAGCACGGTCACGGTGAGCGGAGTGCTGAGGGTCACCGGGGTGAAGTAGGAGGCGTCCAGCGGGGACAGCGTCACCGAGGAGAGGAACGGCGCCTGGCCGTTGGAGGGCGCGAGGGGCTCCACGGGCGCGGGCGTCGTGGCCGCGTCGGTGGCGCGCGCTGTGGTGCTGACCAGACCACTGAGCGGGACGGAGGCCGCGAGGGCGGCCAGCAGGGTGCGCCGGGAAGCATGAACCATGTGCACATCATGCTGTATGCCTTTTGTGCCGCCCGCTCGGCCTTCCCATCCCAAGTCCTTCTCCCGGCAGGGAAGATGATGGTTCATGGGAACTGTGATCACACTGCGGCGATACCCGGTGAAGTCCATGCTCGGGGAGGACCTGACCAGCGTGGCGGTCACCGGGCGCGGACTGCGGGGCGACCGGGTGGCGGCTGTGCTCGACGGTGAGGGCGCGGTCGGCAGCGCCAAACACCCCCGCAAGTGGGGCCCGCTGCTCGGCTGCCGCGGCGGCCTCACCGGCGGCGGCACCGTCACGGTCGAGCTGCCGGACGGCACCCGTCTGCCCGCCGGTGATCCCGGCCTTGACGTACGCCTCTCCCGGCTGCTGGGCCGTCCGGTGGTCCTGTCCGACACCCCGCCGGAGGAGGGCGGCACCCTGGAGCGGGCCGTGCCCGAGTACGAAGGCGGAGTACCGGACGCCCTGCGGGGCACCGCGGCCGTCGACGCGACCGGGGTGGCCGTCACCTCCGGCCGGGTCGCGCCCGGGACCTTCCTCGACTTCGGGACCGTCCACCTCGTCACGACCTCCGCCCTGGCGCGGCTGCGGTCCGCCCACCCCGCGGGGGATTTCGACCCGCGCCGCTTCCGCCCCAACCTGGTCGTCGACACCCCCGGCGAGCCGGGGTTCCCCGAGGACGCCTGGATCGGCGCCCGGCTGCGCATCGGTGAGGCCCTGTTCCGGGCCGTACTGCCCACCCCGCGGTGCGTGGTCCCAACCCTCGGCCACGACGAGCTGCCGGCCGACCCCGGCATCATGCGCGCGGTCGCCCGGGAGCACCGGATACCCGTCCTCGACCTCGGCCGTCTGTCGTGCGTCGGCGTCTACCTGGAGGTCCTGGAACCCGGCACGGTCCGCGTGGGCGACCGGTGCGAGACCGTCCGGCCGGAATGACGACGCCCCGCCCACCCGTCGTCCGACGGGTGGGCGGGGCGGTCGGCGGTGGGTGTCAGCCGGCGGGGTCCGCCGCCGGCCGGGTGCCGGGGACGGCGCCGTAGCCGAGCTGGCTCGGCATGTCACCGTCGGTGCCGTAGACCTGCACCTGGTAGTAGGAGGTGGTCCCGGCCGGTGCGGCGGTGTCCAGGTAGGTCGTCGCGGTGCCGGGGAGGGTCGAGGTCAGCTCGTCCCACACCTGGGTGTCGGGGTTCCAGCGCTGGATCGCGACCGACGTGGGCGCCGGGCACCAGTCGCTCTGGCAGGACCACTTCCAGGAGAGCTGCACCCCGGCCGTGGAACCGCTCGCGGACAGCTTCATGGAGGCGCCGTAGCCGCTGTCGCCCATCCACGGGATCACCGCCGCCGGGGAGCGCACCCCGTCGGCGTCCACCGCCACCACTGCGTAGTAGGTGTTGGAGAAGATGTCGGGCGCTGCGGTGTCGGTCACCGTGGTGCCCGTCACCGGGGTGTCCTGGACCCGGACGCCGGGGTGGGCGTCGTCGCTCCAGTACCGGTAGACCAGGTAGCCGGTGGCCCCGGCGGCCGGCTGCCAGGACAGCACCGCGTTGACACCGTCCTGAGCGGCCGTCACACCCGTGGGGCGGTCGGGACGCACGGTGCCCTCGGGGTACGGGCGCACCGCGCAGGTGTCCTCGGAGAAGTCGGAGCGGTTCCCCGCCGCGTCGACGGCCACCGTGCGGTAGCAGGAGGGGACTCCGGCCGGTGCGCCGGTGTCGGTCCAGCCGGGGGACTCGGTGTCGCCGACCTTGCCGTAGTCGGAATCCGTCTCGGTGCGGCGCCAGATCTCATAGGCGGCCGCGTCACTGTCGTTGGCGGACCAGCTCAGGACGATGCCGTCGGCGTTGCCCGTCAGGGTCGGCACCTCCGGCGCCTGCGGCGGGGTGGTGTCGGGGGCCGGCACGTCGACCCAGATCTGGTCGCTGAGACCGCCCTGGGGGCTGCTCACCAGCAGGCAGTAACGGGCCGAGCGCCACGGGCTGGTGTCCAGGTAGGAGGTGGTCGCCGACGAGAAGGTGGCGGTGTTGGGGTCGCACTGGCCGCCGTAGGTCGTGCGCTCCAGGTAGTAGCGGTAGACCTGGTCCGCGGGGACGGGGTTCCACTGCAGCAGGATGCCGCCGTCGGTGCGGGTGGCGGTCAGGCCGGTGGGCGTGGGGGGCTTGGGCGGCGGCGGGAGCTGCCGCTTCAGCTGCACCACGGTGCCGGAGGAGCGGTTGCCCGTGAAG
>NZ_LIQR01000101.1 GCF_001418575.1 Peterkaempfera griseoplana | reverse complement strand
CCACCCTGGCCACCGCGGCCGCGCCGACCCGGATCCGCCTGGACCACTCGGCGCTCACCGTGAAGTACGGCTCCAAGGTGCCCGTGAGCGGCACCGCCGAGTACTACTACGGCGGTGTCTGGAAGCCCCTGACCGGGCAGCGCATCAACGTCCACGGCAGTGTGGTGACCACCTCGTCCACCGGCCGGTTCAGCTACGGCTCCTGGTACGCCCCGTCGAACGACGCCACCTGGACCGTCGCCCTGCACAGCAGCTCGGCGGGCTACAGGTACCTGAAGTACTCCAAGGCGTCCTTCAGCATCGACGTGGTCAACCGCGTCACGCTCAGCCTGACCCACACGTCGCTGGACGAGTACGCCGACCTGCACCTGCAGGGCGCCATGTACAGCAGCAGCGGCAAGCTGCCGTCCTACCGCAAGGTGTACGTGCAGAAGTCGGCCGACGGCCGGACCGGCTGGAAGACCGACGGCTGGTTCACCATCGGCAGCAACGGCCAGTTCAACGTCTACGGCTACCAGTCCTCGCCCAAGGGCTACTGGCGGCTGTACTACCCGGGCAGCAAGGACTACCAGTCGGGCTACAGCCGGACCATCCACTACTCCCGGTACGACACCCGGATCACCGGCTTCAACGCCTCCCCCGAGCCGGTCCGCAAGGGGAACGCGATCACCGTGCAGGGCACCCTGCAGCGGCTGACCACCAGCAAGTGGAGCAACTTCACCCACCAGCGCGTCTACTACCTCTTCTGCGCCAAGGGCTGCAGGGACTGGTCGTACATGGGCACCGGCCTCACCGACTCCCACGGCCACTTCAGCAAGCGTTTCACCGCGAAGCAGGACGGCACCTGGGTCGTCGTGTGGCTCACCCCGGACAACCGGTACGTCGACGCCACCAGCAACACGGACTACGTCGACGTCCGCTGAGCCTCCGCTCACGCTGGGCCCGGTGCCGTGAGGCACCGGGCCCTCCCGCGTTCCGGGAGCAGCAGCCCGCACCGCGGGGCCTCGACGACCGTGCCGGACCGCCTTCCGCCACGGTCGTCGGCGTCCGCCCTCCCGCGCGGGGACCGGCGTTTGCACCGGGCCTCCCCCGGGGCCACGCTGGTGGTGTCGGCTGCCGTCCACGCCCACCGGGGAGCCCTGCCCGGCGGCGGAAGGGGGGACGTCCTCAGCCCCAGGAGGTCGGCATGGACACCGCGACCCTCGAAGCCATGCGCAGCGCGCTGCGCGGACCTGTCATCGGCCCCCGGGACCCCGGGTACACCGAGGCCCGCCAGGTGTACAACGCCATGATCGACAAGCATCCCGCCGCCATCGTGCAGTGCCGGGACGCGGGGGATGTGATGGCCGCCGTCGGCTTCGTCCGCGACCGGGGGCTGGAGCTCGCCGTCCGCGGCGGCGGGCACAGCGGTCCCGGGCTGGGGCTGGTGGACGGCGGTGTCACCCTCGACCTCGCCCCCATGCGCGGGGTGACGGTGGACCCCGAGCGCAGGACGGCGCGGGTCGGCGGCGGCAGCCTGCTGGGCGACCTCGACCGCGCCGCGCACGAGTACGGACTCGGCACCCCCGCCGGCGTGGTGTCGACCACCGGCGCGGCCGGTCTCACCCTGGGCGGCGGGCACGGCCACCTCACCCGCAGACACGGCCTCACCGTGGACAACCTGCTCTCGGCCGACGTGGTGCTGGCCGACGGCAGTCTGGTCACCACGGACGAGTCCAGGGACCCGGAGCTGTTCTGGGCCCTGCGCGGCGGCGGCGGCAACTTCGGTGTCGCGACCTCCCTCACCTACCGGCTGCACCCGGTGGGCACCGTCGGGGCCGGCATCACCCTGTGGCCGGTCGACCGCACCCCCGAGGTGCTCCGCTGGTACCGCGACTTCCTGCCCCACCTCCCGGACGAACTCAACGGCTTCTTCGCGCTGCTGGTCGTACCTCCCGGTCCGCCGTTCCCCGAGCCGCTGCACCTCAAGCGGGTCTGCGGCGTGGTCTGGTGCCGCACCGGCGACCCCGAACAGCTGGAACAGGCCCTGGCCCCGGTGCGGGAGGCCGGGCCGCCGGCGTTCCACTTCACCAGCCCGATGCCCTACCCGGCGCTCCAGTCCATGTTCGACCCGCTGCTGCCGCCGGGGATGCAGTGGTACTGGCGCGGCGCCTTCTTCGACCGCATCCCCGACGAGGCCGTCGCGATCCATGCGGCGTACGGCGCGGCGCTCCCCACCCCGCTGTCGCTGATGCACCTCTATCCGATTGACGGCGCCGCGCACCGGGTCGGCGCCGACGACACCGCGTGGAGCTACCGGGACGCCCTCTGGTCTGGCGTCTTCGCCGGCGTCGACCCCGACCCGGCCAACGCCGGCACCATCCGACAGTGGTGCGTCGACTACTGGGAGGCGCTCCGCCCGCACTCCATGGGCGGCTCGGCCGTCAACTTCATGGGTACGGGCGAGGGCCAGGACCGGGTCCGCGCCACCTACCGGGACCACTACGACCGGCTCGCCCGGATCAAGGCCGCCTACGACCCCGGCAATCTCTTCCATGTGAACCAGAACATCCGGCCTGCCGTACCCCGGCCCGCATAGCGCCCCGGCGCGGGACCCGCGCCCGCCGTCCGGGGACCCAACCTGCCCCGGGAGCAGGGAACTTGGAGGCCGGTGACCAACGGAGCCGGGCGCACCACGCCGCCTACGACCCGTACGCCGCGGGCTCCGCGAGTCTCCGACGCCCTGCTGCGGCAGTCCCTTCCGGGACCCGCCTGAGCACGGGCGCCCCACCGGCCTGCGGCAGGATTACCGGCATGCGGGAGATACACGACCACCGTGAACTGATGGTCCGCTGCGGTCACGACACCCTGTGCGTCTGGGCCGCGCAGGGCCTCGACGGGCGCAGCCGTGCCTGGAGCAGTGCGGACGGCCGGGCCGTCGCGGTCGCCGGCCCGGCCCTGTCGACCCGTGACCGGCTGGCCCTGTCGGGCCCGGTGGACTCCGTCGTCCCCCTGGCCCGTGCGGTGCTGGAGGAGGTGGGCCCGACCTACCGCCCGCTGGGGCGGCCCGGCGTCATCGACGCCCTGGTGGCCGGCCATCCCGGTCTGCGGCCGGGCAGGACGTTCGGCTGGATGGACCGTACGGAACCCATGACCGCGCCGCAGGACGGCCGGGCCGGCTGGCTCACCGAGGCCGAGCTTCCGGAGGCCGGCGCGCTGCTGCAGGCCGGGTTCCCCGACTCCGACGCCGTGCCGGGCGCCCCCGGCGTCCACCGCTGGGCGGGGGTGCGCGGTCCCGGGGGCCGGCTGCTGGCCCTGGCCGCACTCGCCTGGTCCGCCCCCTCCGTGGGGCTGCTGGCCGGAGTCGCCGTCAGCCCCGAAGCCCGCGGCCGGGGGCTCGGGCGTACGGTCTGCCGGTTCGTCCTCGCCGCCGCACTGGAGGAGCACGGGGCCGCGGCGCTGATGGTGGACGACGGGAACCTGCCCGCGCTGCGGCTCTACCGGGGTCTGGGCCTGCGGTACCGGAAACTCCGCGCCGCCATGGCGACCCCCGGCGGCCACGGGGCGCAGTGACGCCACGCCGCGGGGCCGCAGGGCCTGCTTCCGGGCTCTGAACCGTGATCTGAATGAGGGTCCGAATTCACCGAACGAGGTTAGAATCGGTCGACTTCCGGGGGGAGGCGACGGCGGGGAGCCGAGTCGGCGTTGACGACACCGCCTGCCCCCGGCTTTCTGGGAGGGGCACCCTTGTTCCGCTCTGCCGGCCTGCACCGCCGTGGTGCAAGAACCGCAGGTATCACCGTCACCGCATGCGCCGCCCTGCTGGCCGGCACCGGCCCGCTGGCGCCCAGCGCCGCCTCCGCGGTGCCCTCCGCTGCCCAGGAGACCGTCGTCCCGGCGGCACAGCGCAGCACCAACACCGCGGACTCGCTCTACGGCACCAACACCCTGACCGGTACGGACGGGGCAGGCAGCCAGGGCTTCTTCCACCGGCTGGAGGGCTACTCCGGGTACGTCTGGTCACCCTACGCCGGCGGCGCGGTGGTCCCCGTGCCGAAGCGGGAGGGCACGTACCTCACGGCCACGACGGGCAGCGACGTCCTCGCGTTCCGCTACTCCGACCGCGTCGAGCTGTGGAACGCCTCCGACGGGACCACCCGGACCGTGCAGGTCCCCCAGGGGCAGATCGTGGCGTGCGTCTACGGCTCCACCGTCGTCAGCCAGCAGACCTCCACCGCCGCGGACGGGACGACCACCCGGGTCATGCATCTGCTGACCAGCGGCCCGGACGGAACCACCCATGATGTCCCGGTCACCGGCGCGCCGGAGGACATGCTGCTCAGTGCACCGCGCGGGGCCGACGCGGCGAGCGTGCTGTTCGTCGGCCGCCAGGCCGACGGCACCGGCCGGATGGTCCTGGTCGACCGCGAGACGGGCCAGGTCCAGGGCTGGACACAGGCGCTGCCCAGCGGCTACAGCCAGGCGAGGATCTCCCCCGGCCACATCGTCCTGTACAGCGGCAGCTCGTCCACCGTGCTGGTGCTTCCCCGCGACGGCATCTCGGCGGCGCCGGCCGGGGTCACGCTGGAGAGCGGCTTTGCGACGCCGGGCCAGGAACTGGCCCTCGTCGGGGACTGGCTGGTCTACCGTCCCGGTGCCGCCACCGTTGTCAAGGCGCAGCCGGTGACGGGCGGGAACGCCGTCACCGTGGTCACCGGGGCGGGCACCGGCCTGGTGAGCGCCCCCGACGGCACCGCCCTGGTCATCGGCCGTACGTCCGACGCGATCGACGACCTCGGCGTCCAGCGCATCCAGCCGGGCACCACGGCGGCGCCCGCCGTCACCAAGGTCGAGGCGCTGCCCCGGCCGGCCATCCCCGTCGAGGGCCTCGCCCTGAGTCAGGGCAGGCTCGTCGACGTGGAACCGGACACCTCTTGGCGCACCCCTTACACCCGCACCGTGGCTGCCACCGGCACCCCCGAGTACGGCGGGCGCACCCCCCTGCTCCCCTGGTCCCAGACCGTGGTCATGGGCAGCTGTCCGGTCGCGGATGTCGGCTGTGCGCCGGTCTTCGACGTCGGTGACGGGCGCATCGCCTGGCTGGAGCGGCTTGACGGCGGCTCGGACCTGCTCCGGGTCGACGGTCCGGGCACCTACGACTTCTTCGAGATCCACGTGCCGGCCGGTGGCCGGATCACCGACGTCTCGGGCAAGTACCTGATCTACACCACCACCGCCAAGCAGTACGTCTACCGCATGGACGACTACGGCAACCCCCTGACCCGCACCCCCGGCGCCGCCGCCGTCTGGGAGAACCGCCTCTGGACGCCGGCCGCCACGCCCGGCAGCGTCTCGGCACTCGACCTCGTCTCCGGGAAGACCGTCGAGACGGTCGGCATCGGTACCGGCTGCGTGCCGACGGAACTGCAGGCCGTCGGCCGCTGGCTGTACTGGAGCTGCGGCCGGACCGGACCCGCCGGGGTGTACGACCGTACGACGAAGAAGTCGGTGCCCGTCCCCGCCGGGGAGTCGCTGCTCGGCGACGGCTATGTCGTGACACACGACAGGCAGGCGGGGCAGCTGAACCTCACCACGGTGGACTCCGGCACGGCCAGGACCCGGGTCGTCGGGGAACTGCCCGACACCGGCACCTCCCAGCGCCACATCCGCTGGACCGTGGACCGGTACAGCGGCAACGCCGCGTACGTGGACGCACAGGAACGCATCCACCTGGTGCCGTCCGGGGTCACCACCACCCAGCCCCTGACGACGCTGAAGGAGGCCGCGGACCTGGAGGTGGACGCCGGATGGACGCTGGCCCACCCGGGCCTGGGCGCGGCAACGATCTTCGACGGGGTGCTCTCGAAGCCGGTGGCATCCTGGACGCTCGCCGTGCGGGACAAGAACACCAACCGGGTGGTCGACCGGCAGCAGGGTGGCGACACCCGCGGGCGGTTGGACGTGCAGTGGGCGGGCACCGACCCGGCGAAGCAGTACAAGGCTCCCCTGCCGAACGGCCAGTACTCCTGGGAACTCACCGCCAGTCCGGCGGACGGCCAGGGGAGTGCGCTGCGGCGGGTCGGGACGGTTCGCCTCTACGACGGCCAGGCCGTCCCCCGGGACTTCGCGGCGCCGGCCGACGGTGTGGGGGATCTGCTGGGGATGGGGTCCACCGGGACGCTCTCGGTCTACCCGGGCAGCGGCAAGGGCACGTTCTCGGACAAGGTGAGCACGGGTGGCTGGCCGACGTCGTCGTACCTGGTGCCGTTCGACGACCTGACCGGGGACCGGTGCAACGACCTGCTGGTCCGCACCTCGGCGGGTGCGCTGCTGCGGTACAGCGGCGGCTGCAAGGGCAGCTTCGGCTACACGGGCACCCGGAGCACGCTCGCGTCCGGCGGAATGAGCGGCTACAACGTGCTGACCGCGCCGGGCGACCTCAACCGGGACGGCCGGGCCGACCTGCTGGGGCGGGACAGGGCCGGTGTGCTGTGGCGCTGGTACGCCAACGGCAAGGGCGGCTTCGGCGGCAGGGTGAAGCTTGCGTCCGGGCTCGGCGGCTACACGATGCTGGTCGGAGTCGGTGACCTGAACGGCGACGGCAACGGCGACCTGCTGGGGCGGGACAAGGCCGGTGTGCTGTGGCGCTGGCTCGGCACCGGCAAGGGCACCTTCGGCGGCCGGGTCCGGCTCGGTGCCGGCTTCAACGCCTACAACGCGATGGTGGGCGTGGGTGACATCACGAGTGACGGCCGGGCCGACCTGGTGGCCCGTGACACCCATGGCAACCTGATCCGCTGGTCGGGCAAGGGCGACGGGCGATTCAGCAGCGGGGTGAAGGTCAGTTCCGGCTGGGGCGCTCTCAAGGCCCTGTACTGAACCGGCCACCGGGGCGGGAGAAATACCGGCCGGCCCGCGCCCGGACGGCCTGACTCCGGCAGTGATTCCCGGTGTTCGGTGACCTGAGCCAGAAATGATCCGGCCTGCATTCACGATGGATTCGCCGGATCATTTCCGCAAAATACTGGACCGCACCCGAGCCCGGTGGTGAAAAGCCGTGGGCCGTTGACTTCCCCGACGGGAAGTCAACGGCCCGGGTCCTAAACCGGCGCGGCGGTCAGCGTCGGACCTTGTGCGAGACGACATACACACCGTCGATGCCGTCGGACGTCCCGCAGACCAGCGGTTCGGTGGCCGTGCAGTCGTCCACCGCACGGGAGACGCCGGAGTCCCACTTCACCGTCACCGATCCGCCGTTCGCCCCGGTGTAGGTGAACGTTCCCGTCCCGTCCACGCTGAGCTGGACCGTCTTCTGGTCGGGGATCGTCGCGGGCAACTGGCCCGCAGGGGTGCCGCCCTGCAGCGTGAGCGCGGCACCGCTGTCGTTGGAGATGTCGAAGGGGACTGCGCGCTTCGTCGTTTGCGGGTTGCCTTCCGCCACGGCGGATCCGGTTCCGAGAATCACCAGTCCGGCAGTCGCGATGGCAGCGATCTTCGACCTGCGAGAGTTGCGCATTTCGGTGTTCCCTTGCTTTCTCGTGGCTCCGCAACGGGCATGAAAGCACATTGCCGAGGAGCCGAGGGCGCACGATTGAGGCTATTCTCGGATCCGGACACTGGGCCGGGATCCGCCTCTGGGCTCAGACTACCCGTGCTGGTGCCCGACGCAACTCGCACATGCAGCCGGTGAATGGGAAGACCGGTCCGCCGGGGCGCAATCCCACGGCGGCAGGCTTTCACCTGGATCGCACCGCGGAACTCCCGGACGAGCGTTTGTAAGGAATTGTTAAGGACCCCGGAACGCATTCGGGATTTCCCCTCTCCTTGAGGGGTGCGGTCGCCGGCGACCACCGGGCTCGCCCCTGGCCGGCCGCCACGACCAACCGACGCGCCCGGGCCCCGGACGCCGCAGGACCGCGGCCGGCCCGGCCCGGTGCGAACTCGACGGGTCAGGAGGGGAGGCGGTTCAGGGCTGCGGTGGCGATGCCCTTGACGTAGGTCGGGTCGTCCGTGGGCTGGCCGGTGAGCTCGACGACGGCGACCCTGGTGCCGTTGCGAAGGACCGCGACACCGCCCGCGACGGTGCCGTCGCCGCTGTAGGACGGGTACCAGTGGCCGGTACCGCCGTTGACGGTGAGGGTGTGGGCCGCGCCGTAGTGCCAGTGGCCGGCCGGCTCGTCCTGGCAGTCCTGCACCAGGGCGTCGAGCTGCTTCTCGTAGGTGCTCGCCGAGCTGCTGGTGGCAGCACTCGCGGCCGACTCGATCAACAGGCCCGCGGAGTCGAAGGTCCAGGTCACCGACGCGTACGCGGTGGCCTTGCCCTTGGTCAGGTCACGCATCGTCTCCTCGCCCGAGCACGCCGAGAGCCCCTGGCGCCCCGCCAGTTCCACGGTCGCGCCGACCGGGCCGAGGCCCTGCTGGAAGAAGTCCTCGCTCTGGATGAGGGCGGCGGAGCCGAGTCCGGGCGCGGCGACCGCGACCGCAGCCGGCTTGGCGGTGACAGGGTGGGCGGCGGCTGCGGTGCGGTGCGCGGCGTTGTGCCCGGCCCCGTCGGCGGCGGCCGGCTGGATGCCCACGACGCCGACCGCGACCAGTGCGGCGGTGAAGCAGGCCGCAGCGGCGACACGGTTGCGGCGAACGGACTTCTGCTGGACGGCCTGGTTCTCGGTCATCTGGACTCCCCGCTGGTCGGGACGCCTGCTGCGTCCTCGTACAACTGGGGAGATGACGCCGGAGGAGCGAAAGTTGGAGCTCTGACCGGCTGTTTCACAGCTGTGACAGAGCGGTCCTGACGATGCGGGACATCGCGGCCGTACCCAGGCAGGCGTCGACCTCCAGCACCCCGTAGTGGCTGCCGCTGCGGAGCACGGCGATGCCGCCGCAGGGCTCCTTGCCCGCGGGCGCCGTGCCGCTGGTGTTGAGGGATCCCTGGTAGGTGCCCATCCAGCTCGCGCTGAGGCCGGGGGCGAGCTCCAGCGTCGTGGTCCTGCCGTAGACCCAGTGGCCGGGAGGTTCGTCCTGGCAGGGCACCTCCTCGAGCAACAGGCGCTCGGTGAAGTTCTGCGCCAGGGCGGGGCTCGGGGCCTCCGCGGCGACCTCGCGGGCGACCTGGTCGGCGAGGTCCACCGCCACGGTGGGGTCGCCGGGGTCACTGCGGGTGCTGGTCATCAGCCCGCGGAAGTGGGCGCCGGGCCCGCCCAGCGTCTGGGTGAGCGTCTTCTCCCCGGTGCAGGCCGAGTTGGCGTACGCGCCGTCGCCGAAGCGGTCCCTGACATGGATCCGTGCGGTGATGCCGACCGCGCCGAACGCCGCGGGGTCAAGCAGGTCGGCGGTCGTCACCGGCCCGGTGGCGGCCTTCGGCGGGGCGGAGCCGGAGGGTGCCGGGGTGGACGCGCCGGCCGTCGCGGGAGCGGAAGGGCCTCCGGTTGTGGGGGTCGCCCGCGCTGCCGGGTGCGCGGTGCCGGGGAACGGCGGCAGGACGAAACGGCCGACCGCCAGGCCGCATGCGGCGGCCACCACCAGGGCGGCGACGGCGGACCGGGGCCGGACGGCGGCGCGGCCGCCCTCCGCGGGAGCGCGGTTCACTGTCTGCCGGCCAAGCGCTGGCGTATGAAGCGCCTCGCCTGGTGGATACGGTCCTTGACGGTGCCCAACGGGACGTCCAGCTCGTCGGCCACCTGGACGTAGGTCAGGTCGCCCAGGTCGCGCAACACGAAGGGCTCCACCAGGGCGGGGTGCTGCTGCTCCAGCGCGGTGAGCGCCTCCATCAGGTCGAGCCGGGTCCCGGCTATGACGCTGGTGCTCCGCGGGTCCACGGACTCGGGCAGCTCGGCCTGGCTGTCCTCGGCACGCCGGCGCATCGAGCGGTAGGTGGACCGGGCGGCGTTGGACGCGATCACCGTCACCCAGCCCAGGAAGGAGCCGCGGCCGCCGTACTCGCCCAGGTGCGTGCTGATGGAAAGCAGCGCGTCCTGCGCGGCCTCCTCGGCGTCGGCGTGGTGCGGCAGGAAACGGGAGCAGCGGCGCAGCACCACCGGCCGGAGCTTGGCCAGCAGGTACTCCACCGACCCCGGGTCCCCCGCCTGAGCAGCCGCCACGAGCCGATCCAACTCGCCTTCCTCGAACACCCGGGGCCCCCGTCCTGTCCCTGTCGCGTCCCACTCGTCGAAGGGGAGTTTCCCACCCCCGGCGAGTCCGGCAGAATGCTGCCACATGCGCAAGCTCGGCCGTTACCTCCTCCTGGACCGGCTCGGAGCGGGCTCCTTCGCGACGGTCTGGAAGGCCTACGACCCGGAGCTCGACACCGAGGTCGCGGTGAAGGTGCTGGCCGAGAACTGGGCTGCCAACGCAGACGTGCGCGAGCGGTTCCTGGCCGAGGCGAGGCTTCTCCGCCGGATCGCCAGCCCGCGGGTGGTCCGGGTCCACGACGTCGGGGTGCAGGAGGACCGGCCCTACTTCGTCATGGACTATGTGCGCGGCGGCACCCTGGCGGACCGGATCGGGCAGTGCGGCTCGGAAGAGGCGCTGCGGCTGGCCGCGGAGGCGGGCTACGCGGTCCAGGTCCTGCACGAGGCGGGCGTGGTGCACCGCGACGTCAAGCCGTCCAACCTCCTGCTCGCGACCGGCTCCGCGCCCGCGGCGGTGCTGGTGGCGGATCTGGGCAGCGCGAAGCAGATGGCCGACGCGTCCGGGCTGACGGTGACCACGGGCACGCCCGCGTACATGGCGCCGGAACAGGCCTTCCAGACCGGCGGGTTCGACGGGAGGGCCGACGTGTACGCGCTGGCCGTCGTCACCTACGAGCTGCTGACGGGACAGAAACCGTTCGGCCCGGGCGGACGCGCCACGGCCCTGATGACGGACCAGCCGGCCGCATCGACGCTGCCCGCGCTGCCGGCCGGCCGGGAGCTGCCGCCGGGGGTGGACCTGCTGCTGCGGACCGCGATGTCCGTCGAGCCGGCGGACCGACCGCCGACCGCGCAGGCCTTCGCGGACGCGCTGCTGGCTCCGGTCCCGCAGTCCCGGCCCCGGGAACGCCCTGGGCGGCTGACCCTGCGCACGGTCTGCCTGGCGTCAGGTGCGGTGTTCACGGCGACGACCCTGCTGAGCTGGCTGCTCCGCTGAATCCGACGGAGACCCGGGCCACTCCGGGTCCCCGTCCACAGCCCGTCCACACACTGGCCGACCCCGGGAGACAGGCGACACGGGGTGGGACAGCAAACAGGTCGGCGGTGGTCCCGGAGCAATCCGGGACCACCGCCGACCTGCACAAACGCTCAGCTGCGGAGGGCGTGGGATTCGAACCCACGGTGACGGTTTCCCGGCACGACAGTTTTCAAGACCAGGCGCACCTCCGGCCCTGACCTGGCAGAACTAGCCTTGCAGACGCCGCCATCCCACGGTTCTCCCATGCGACGCTGAACCTCGCACCAGGCGGCGGGTATGTCCGACTCAGGCGGTCCCCTGCCGAGGTGGGCGGTCCCCGCCCCGGCCAGCTCCCGGGGAAGCCGCGGTGTCGCTGTCCGTGGCACCTTCTACGGTGCTCCCGTGACGCATCCGGTGAAGTGGACCGACGACGAGATCATCGCCAGAATCCGCGAGTTTGCTCAGGCGAACGAGCTTCCTCCACCCGCCCCTGCCGAGGCAGCCGACGAACTTGAGGCTGCTCTCGGGCATCCCATGCCGGCACTGCTTCGCAGGATCTACTGCGAGGTCGCGAACGGAGGTTTCGGCGTCGATGGCGAAGTCATGGCCCTAGTCGACACGGGCGGTCCGTGGTACAGCGATGAGGACTCCCTGACCGACATCTACCAGCGGGGGGCGATTTTGCCTGAGGAGCGGGCCATCTACCCTCGCCACATCATGCCCCTGGTCACCCTGGGGTGCGCAATCTGGTGGTTCATCGACCTCCGCAGCCCGCACGGCCAGATGTGGGGCTGTGACCCTTACGGCCCCTGCGATCGACACCGCTTGTTCCTGGAGAGGTTCACGTTGGCGGAATGGCTGACTGACTGGCTCCAGGGCAACCGGACCTTCCCTCAGCGACCCGAGATCCAGGTCTGCGCCGATTGCTGACCTGGGACGCTTGGTGCTTCAGTGCTCAGGCACCGGGGGCGCGCCGCCCTCTGGGCCCCGTTGCAGAGCAGGTCGGGACCATCGCGGAGGGGGAGGAGGGAAGCTCTCCCCGCTCCGCCTGAGGTGGGGAAATGGCAGAGGCCCGGCTCGCGGACGCGGAGCGGGCCTTTGACCGGGCGGAGGATGCGAGATTCGAACTCGTGAGTGGGCTGCCCCAATACGCTTTCCAACTGTCCGCGCGGCTGTCCGGTGGCAGTAGCCCTCCGGCTGCCCGCCCTTGCGGTTCATCCAGGCCGGGACCGGCATCGCGTCCCGCACGACCGCCCACTCCGCGTCCGAGATGTCCGAGGGATACCGCGGTTCGCGGTCCGGATGGTCGCCCGCGTTCCCGAACCGGTAAGCGAGGCAATCACACGACCGGGTACCCGAGTTGTACTGCACCGGCACGGAACCGCAAGACTGCGACACAGGGCCTCCTGACCAGGTCGTTCGGACTTCGACAATCCCGGACTGGACAGGAGGCCCCGCCCTCATGCATGCGGGAGCCGAAGATCACGCGACCGAGTCACCGCACTCGAACTGGCACCCAACAAGATCGGTACGACAACGGCTTCTCACACCACCTCAGAGCGCCGTAGTCGCGACCGAGTACGCAGGTCACCTGGGCGCGGCTCATGTCGGCCATGTGCCCGGTCAGCGGGCAGTCGGGTACACGTCGACCTAATCTGACCCTGGTAAGGCAAGCCAGAAGGGAGCAGGTCATGGCCGACAACACCACGACGCCGCATCCCGCGACTCGCGCGGTCACCCGTTCTGTCGCACGACTGGAGATCGCAGTCGGAGAGGACTACGAGCAGTTCCGAGCCCGCTACGAGCAGGCCGTGCCTCCCCTTGACCACCAGCGCACCTTCGACCTGGTCACCGAGCGGGCACCGTGGAGTGCCGTGCTCGACCTCGCCGACGAGAACGCCCCGCTGGGGTTCATGATCTACTGGAAGTTCGACGCCCAGCCCCTGTTCGGCCTGGCCGACCACCACGCCCGCTGCACCGAGTACCTGATGGGCAACCACACCATCGCCGAGCGCATGTACCGCCACGACGCGGGGGCCCTCCTCTACGCCCCCCTGCGCACGACGATCCACGAGTCTCCCTCGGGGGCGACCCTGTTCGCGATCGACCGCCCCAGCGACACGGTCACTGCGCTCGGCCGGTCCGAGATCACCGAAGTGGGGCACGAGCTGGACCGCAAGGTCGGAGCTCTCCTCCGTCATCTCGCCGTCCCGGTGCCCGATGAACTGAGGTGACCCGACCAGACGTGGGCGTTCACGTCGTTGGGGCCAGGCCGCCCCCGTACGCAGGGCTTCGGCGTAGTCGGGTGGCGCCCACAGGGATGAACAGTGGCGTCCGTCGGCGCACTGGACAAAGACCAGGACAACGAACGGACCGAGTCTCACTGATCGATGTTCACCCGGACTGCCACCATGGCCACCGTGAATCGAGAGATCGGCAGGCGCAAGCAGGAGCAGGCTGTGGCCCGGCTGTGGAAGGAACACGTGCGGACGGACTTTCCCGCCAGGCTGCGCGGAGAAGAGCTAGCAGGGGTCGATCTCGTGCTGTTGGATACCTACGTCGCCGGCTGCGTATCGACCTGGCTGAGCAACCGAGGTTCCCTTGACGAGGAACGCCGCCAGATCCTGCGTGACTGCCTCGCGGACCTCGACACTGTGCTGCCACTACTCACTGAGACCCAGGAAGTCCGGTACTACGAGCGCCTGCGCGAACTGGCCGTGCTGGCATCGCAGAACGCTGCGTAGCGCGGTGCGGTCACGGGCTTGCACCCGGCCGCCCCAGCCCCGGCCGGCCTTCCCGGCCTCCCCTCGTCTGCGGGGCGAGTGATCCAAGCCAAGGCTGCCGCTTTAGTACTCCAGCAGGACTTCGACGTTTTGCCTGCTCAGAGGCTGCGTGGCGCGAGTGTAGTGGGCGAACGTCTCATCAGGGGCGGTCTTCATGGGACCGCCCCTCGATCGTGTGCAGCCGCCGTTGATAGTGGCAGCGGCGGGCAACGGCCTGGCGCTGTCGGCGCCAGATGGACCAGTTCAGGGCGTGAGTACGGGCCGAGCACCGCGGCAAACGCGGGTGGTGGGGACGGCCAGCTGCCAGGAGTCGCCGGATCTCTGCCACGGTGAGGTCGACCATGGTGCGGGAACCGTTTCTGCAGCCCCCTTTGCAGTGGCTGCGGCCATCGCGGCCAGGAAGGCGCGGGCGAGCATGGCCAGGGTGATGTGCCGCATCCAGCCGGTGTAGCGGCGGACCTCGTACTGGTCCAGGCCGCACTCGTTCTTCGCGGCCTGGAAGCACTCCTCGATCGCCCAGCGCATCCCGGCGATCCGCACCAGCTCCTCGACGGTCGTCTCGAGCGGCGCGTAGGCGAGGTAGTAGGCGATCTCATCGGGCTTGCTGAGGCTGCGGCGCGCAAGCGCCCATCGGCGGCGCATGAGGGTCTCGTCCTGGTAGTCGTACTCGGCCACGGCGGGCAGGCGGATGGCCGCCCAGTCGTAGATGCGCGGCCCCTTGGCGCCGTTGCCGCACGAGAGCCGTTCCCATGCCTCGGCCGGGGCCTGGGCAAACAGGCTCTCGATGCGGTTGCAACCCACGCTGAACTGGGACTTGGGCACCGCCAGCACGTAGCCGACGCCGGACTGTTCCAGCAGTCGGCGGAAGCGCCCTTCCTGTCCGTAGGCCGAGTCCGCAGTGACCCAGGCGATGGGCAGCTCGGAGGCGAGTGCGCGCAGCACCAGGGCCTTGGCGAGTTCGCCCTTGGTGTGGAAGTCCCGCTCGTCGGGGATCTTCGCCGCACGGCAGCGATCCCGGTCCTCGGTCCAGGACTTGGGCAGGTAGAGCTCGCGGTCGACCAGGGCGCGGCCACGGGCGGAGGCGTAGGCCGCGAAGACCCCGATCTGGCAGTTCTCGGTGCGGCCAGCGGTGCCGGAGTACTGGCGCTGCACGCCTGCGGAGGTGGTGCCCTTCTTGACGAAGCCGGTGTCGTCGATGATCAGGACTCCGTCGTCCTGGCCGAGGCGTTCGGCAACGTAGGCCTGGAGCTCGTCGCGGATCTCGTCCGCGTCCCAGCGGGCGCCGGCGAGCAGGTGCTGTAGGCCGTCAGGGGTGGCGTGACCTGCGTATTCGGCCAGCTGCCAACCGTTCTTGCGGCCCACCGGGCCGAGCAGGCCGCGGACGTAGTCACGCATCCGGCGACGGGGCTCCACGCGGCTGAAGCGGTGGCCGACACGGAGGAAGAGGTCTTCGAGTTCGCGGTCCCAGGTCTCAGCGGCAGGATCGTTGATCACGACGAAAGGCTGCCCCGCCGCTGCCACTACCAACGGCGGCTGCACACGATCGAGGGGCGGTCCCATGAAGACCGCCCCTGATGAGACGTTCGCCCCCTACACTCGCGCCATGCAGCCTCTGAGCAGGCAAAACGTCGAAGTCCTGCTGGAGTATTAAGCGGCGTGCCCGCAAGACGACGCGGGAGGTCCCCATCCCGCCTGTCCTGGTCAAGCTGCTGCGGGATCACACAGACCTGTATGGAACCGCCCCGGATGGGCGGCTCTTTCGGGCGGCACAGGGCGGCGTCGTCATGACCCGCGAGTATTCCGATATCTGGAAGAAGGCCCACGTCCTGGCGCAGACTGAGGGACAGGCGGCAACGCCGTTCGCCGAGGTGCCGTACTCGCTCCGGCATGCTGGGGTCTCGCTGTGGCTGGCCTCTGGCGTGGACCCGACCGAGGTGGCACGTCGGGCAGGGCACAGCGTCGCCGTCCTGTACCGGTTCTACGCCAAGGTGCTGGACGGCAAGAGAGAGCTGTCCAACGAGCGAATTGAGCAGGCACTCGCTGCCGCTACGGGTCCCGCCGAGTAGCTTGCCGGTCACAGATCCAACTATGTGACGTTCGCCACGCCATAAATCTCACATAATTGGACATCTCACTCACGAATTTACCTTACGCGCGCAAGACGCACGCAGCGTTGTCAGTGGGGTGTGATATAGGACGGTTTCGAGTCCGCATTCGCGCAGGTCAAAGCGGCGTAGCGTGAAACATCGTACGGTTTCACGATCATGCATCCTGCTACGAGATAGTGCCGGAGTCCAACTCCCTGCACAACGAGTTGGATTTGCGAGTCCAGGCGTCTGAGGGCTCATCATGGTGCCGAACAAGAAAGTGCCCGCACCACCGCAGCGAGGGCCGTCAAACCATGCGCGGTGGAGCGGGCAGCAGACGCCATCAAAGGAGGCATCTCCATGAGTTTGACCCCTGCCCTGAGGGTGCTGTCAAGCCCGATCCACGCCACGTGGATCATCACGGTCGTTGTCGTGCTGGTCATCGCGTGGTCGCCGGCAGCGAAGGTAGTGGGCGCCTACACCGATGTCATCTCCGTGGGCAGCGCCCTCTGCGGCGCGTGGGGGATGGACAAGGCCAGCAACGGCGCAGCTCTCACCAAAGGTCGGAAGACCCAGCTGCGCAGTCGGGGCTGAGCTGTCGGTCCCACGGATATCCCGCACACACTGGTCAGAACCGGGATGTGGGCGAGACAACGTGAGACAGAGAGTGACGAAGGCCGGTGCCCCTGTTCGGGGGCACCGGCCTTCACCTGCGGCTTTACATCCTGCGGAGGGCGTGGGATTCGAACCCACGGTGACGGTTTCCCGGCACGACAGTTTTCAAGACTGTTCCCTTAGGCCACTCGGGCAGCCCTCCTGGCGGAGGTCAGCCTAACGGGTCGGAGGGGGTGGGGTGCGGAGATCGGGGCGGGCTACTGGCTGTCGCCCACCCGCTCGCCGAGGGTCACCGTGGTGGTGTGGGTCTCGCCGCTGCGGGTGAAGACGATCTGGACCTTCTCGCCGGGGCGGTGCGACCAGATCTCGCTGACCAGGGTCGGTCCGCTGTCGATCGGCACGCCGTCCAGCTTGGTGATCACGTCGCCCGGCTTGAGGCCCGCCTTGTCGGCCGGTCCGCCCGCCGTGACGGCCGGGGTGCCCTGGACGTCGGACGGCATGATCTGGGCGCCGTCGCCGGTGTAGTTGTCGTTGCGGAGCACCCCGAGGATGGCGTAGACGGGGCGGCCGGTCTTGATCAGGGTGTCGGCGACCCACTTGGCCTGGTTGATCGGGATGGCGAAGCCGAGGCCGATGCTGCCGGCCTGCTCGGTCTGGCCGAAGGGGCTGCTGCCGCCCCCGCCGCTGGTGGACTGGATGGCGGAGTTGATGCCGATGACCTGTCCGCCGGCGTTGAGCAGCGGGCCGCCCGAGTTGCCGGGGTTGATGGACGCGTCGGTCTGCAGCGCGTTCATGTAGGAGGCCTGGGCGCCGGTGGAGTCGCCGGAGGCGACGGGGCGGTCCTTGGCGCTGACGATGCCGGTGGTGACGGTGCCCTCCAGGCCGAAGGGGGCTCCGATGGCGATGGTGGCGTCGCCGACCGCGACCTTGTCGGAGTCGCCCAGCGGCAGCGGGCTGAGCTTGTTCTTGGGCGGGTTGTCGAGCTTGACCACGGCCACGTCGTAGCCCTCGGCGCGGCCCACCACGGAGGCGGAGTAGCTGGAGCCGTCGGAGAACTTGACGGTGAGCTTGCCGCCGTCGGCCGCCGGGGCGACCACGTGGTTGTTGGTGAGGATGTGACCCTGGGTGTCGTAGACGAAGCCGGTGCCGGTGCCGGACTCCTGGGAGCCCTCGGCCTTGATGGTGACCGTGCTGGGCAGGGCCTTGGCGGCGATGCCGGCGACAGAGGTGGGCGCGCGGTTGAGGGCGGCCCGGTCCACCGTGGAGGAGACCGTGGTGCTGCCGGCGGAGGAGCCGGAGCCGGAGTCGCTGTTGGCCCAGGCGCCGATGCCGCCGCCGATGGCGCCCGCGACGATGGCCACGGCCGCCACCAGGGCCGTCAGGCCGCCCCGCTTGCGGCGGGGGTACTGCGGGTCGGTGGTCGAGCCGCCGGGGGTTCCCCAGCCGCCGACGGGCTGCCCCGCTCCGAACGGGTGGCCGCTGGGCGGCGGCCAGGAGGCGCGGTCGGCCGCGTCCCCGGCGGCGTCGGCGCCGAAGGGGGCGCTGTGTGCGGGCGGCGGCGGGTAGGCGCCCGGCTGCTGCGGCGCCGCCTGGTACGGCCCGCCGGCGGGGGCGTCGGACAGCGCACCGTCCGACGGCATGGCGGGCTGCTGCGCCGTGCGGTCGGGAGCCGGGCCCACCGCGTCATGGCCGCCGGTGGGCTGCGCCCCCTGCGGCCCGGTGAACCCACTCTCGTGCTCGGTGCTCACGGACGACCTCCATGGATGACAGGACCTTGGTGCTCAGCATTTCCCATAGCCCGTCGGAGCGCCGTAAGCAGCACACCCGTGCGGATGATGGGTTCCTTAGGCGGTACTGATGCTCGCAGGTGGGCCCCGGCCTTGGCGGGGAGACCCCCTGCACCTAGGATGACTCCTCGAACTGACACGCGGGAGCTTGGACCCAGACCAGGCTGAGAGGGTGCCGTTCGGCCGCGGTAGCGGGCCGAGGGGGTGCCGACCGCCGGAACCTGACCGGGTAATGCCGGCGTAGGGAGTAGTGGCCGTGACGGCTTCACCCATGTCCCCGTCCGTGGACGCCCAGCCCCAGGCTGCGGGCGGCGAGGCGCCTCTGGTGCTGGACACCGCCCCGCCGCGGCCGCTGGGCTTCCGAGACCAGGCGGCGTTCTGGGCCAACCTGGGCATCAGCCTCATCGGTTTCAGCAGCGCGGCGACGGTGCTGGGCACCGGCGGGCAGGAGCTGTCGTTCGCCGCCTCGGTGACCGCGATCGTGGTGGGCACCGTGGTGGGTACCGCGATGCTGGCGGTGGCCGCGGTGATCGGCGCCCGCACGGGGGCGCCGGCGATGGCGGTGCTGCGGGGGCTCTTCGGCACCCGGCTGTCGTATGTGCCGACGGTGCTGAACATCGTGCAGTGCGTGGGCTGGGGCGTGTACGAGCTCACGGTGATCGCGATGGGCGCGGAGGCGATGACCCACGGCCGGGGCTGGCACTGGCTGTACGTGGTGCTGGCCGGGGCGGTGACCACGACGCTGACCATCCGGCCGCTGGGCGCGATCGGGCTGCTGCGGCGCTATGTGGCGGTGGCGGTCGGTCTGGCGATGGTGTACTTCACGGTGCAGCTCGCCCGGCACGGCGTGCCGAACCCGGGCGCCGGCCACTGGCACGGCTTCCTGGGCGCCACCGACTACGTGCTGGCGGTGTCGATCTCGTTCGTGCCGCTGGCCGCCGACTACACCCGGCACTCGCGCACCCCGGGGGCGGCCTTCCGCGGGACCTTCTCGGGCTACACCGTGGCGCAGGTGTGGTGCTACGTGCTGGGACTGATGGCGCTGCTGGAGGCGGGCGGCGACAGCGGCCGCATCTTCGACACCTTCCTCGGGGTGACCGCGGGCTGGGCCTTCTTCGCCGTGCTGGTGGTCCGGGAGGTCGATCAGTCCTTCGCGAACGTGTACTCCACTGCGATGTCCGTGCACAACCTCTTCCCCAGGGTGGACCGGCGGCTGCTGACCGTCGGGATCGGGGTGCTGGTGACGGCGCTCGCCCTGCCGGTGAAGGAGTTCGGCAGCTGGTACTACGGCTTCCTGGGGCTGATCGGTTCGGTCTTCGTCCCGCTGCTCGCCGTACTGGCGGTGGACTACTACCTGGGCCGGGGCAGGCGGGGCGGCTGGGACCTGTCGGAGGCCGCCCCGGCGCGTCCGCTGATGCTGCTGCCGTGGCTGCTGGGCTTCGCTGCGTACCAGTTCCTGGCGCCGTCGGACATCGGCGGCTGGTGGTCGGACTTCTGGGACCGGGTGCACGGCTGGGTGCACTTTACCCCGCAGCAGTGGACGTCCGCGTCGCTCTTCGCCTTCCTGGTGGCCGCGCTGGCCACCTGGGCGCTGGTCCCGCTGACCGCGCGCGGCGCCGGCGTGGACGTGCCCGCGGGCGCCCCGGGCGCGGAGGGCGCGGCCAGCGGACAGAATGCGGCGGCCGGGTCGTAGCGCAACGTTCACCCGGACGTCCCCCGCGCGCGGCCGGGCGCCGGCGGCGGCGACCGTAGGGTGGTCCGCGTGAGGACAGCGACACCTGGCGCCGCGTTGCGGCCGCTTGCCGTACCCAGCCGGACCACGACCCGTGTGGTCGCCCACCGGGGCTCGTCGGACGCCGTGCCGGAGCACACCCTGGCCGCGTACCGCAGGGCGATCGAGGAGGGCGCGGACGCGCTGGAGTGCGATGTGCGGCTGACCGCGGACGGGCATCTGGTCTGTGTGCACGACCGCCGGGTGGACCGCACCTCCAACGGCCGCGGTGTGGTCTCCACGCTGGAGCTGGCGCAGCTGGCCGAACTGGACTTCGGCTCGTGGAAGGACGGTTCGCTGCCGCCGGAGGAGCCGGAGGCGCCGGACCGGGCCCCGGAGCTGTCGGTGATCGGCAGCGGGCCGGGCGCGTGGCGGGTGCCGGATCCGGAGCGGACCTCGGTGCTCACCCTGGAGCGGCTGCTGGAGCTGGTGGCGGACGCCGGGCGGCCGGTGGAGCTGGCCATCGAGACCAAGCACCCCACCAGGTACGCGGGCCGGGTCGAGGCCGAGCTGCTGCGGGTGCTGCACCGCTTCGGGCTGCTGGGCCCGGGTACTAGCCCGGTGCGGATCATGAGCTTCTCCCAGCTGTCGCTGCGGCGGGTGCGGCAGGCGGCGCCCAGCATCCCCACGGTCTTCCTGATGGAGCGGCTGCCGCTGCGGTTCCGGGACGGTTCACTGCCGCAGGGCGTGGGGATCGCCGGTCCGGGGATCGAGCTGGTGCGCGCCAACCCGGGCTTCGTGGCCCGGCTGCACCGGGCGGGCCACCGGGTGCACGTGTGGACGGTGGACGACCCGGCGGACGTCGAGCTGTGCCTGCGGCTCGGGGTGGACACCGTGATCACCAACCGGCCCCGAGAGGTGCTGGACCAGCTGGGACGCTGAGGCGGCGGGGGTCCGGACGGTGGCGCGGATTATTCTGCTCCGCTTTCGCGACGGCCGGTAATTATTACCCTACTGCTTGTCATTACCGCCTTGTATGCCTTCTTCCGACTTGAGGCGATCGCTCACATCCTGTTTCCGGCCCATTCCGGGCGGGCATTCACTCCTCGGCATGCGGAGGCATGCGGTAGAGGGAGGTCTCGGGGGTGGCTTTGGTGATGGCGCGCGAAGTGCCGACTTCCTCGACCATGGCACTGCCCCATGGACCGGCGAGCGTCGGTGCGGCGCGAAGGCGCCTGCGACGGGAACTGTGCGACCGCGAGGTCCCCGACACGGTGGTGGACGACGCGGTACTGATCCTTTCGGAACTGCTCAGCAATGCCTGCCGGCACGCCAGACCGCTGGCGCCGCTGCCCGAGCTGGACTCGCGGCACGCCGCCGGACCGCGGCGCCCGGGGCAGTCCCCGGCCGCGGACGACGACGGGGGTGTCCTGGTGGGCTGGCAGGTCCACGAGGACGGCCTGCTGACCCTGGAGGTCACCGACGGCGGCGCCGCGACCCGGCCCCGCAGCGCCCGGCCCTCCCTGACCTCGCACGGCGGCCGCGGGCTGAGCATCGTCGGCCGGCTGGCCGCGGACTGGGGGGTGCGGGACGCCCCGGGCGAGGTCACGGTCTGGGCGGTCCTTCCCGTACGGGCCCGCCATGCCCGGCGTTCCGGTCTGGGCGGCCCCGCCGTACGGCCGGTGGCGGCGGCGCTGGACCGGCCGGGCGCCGAGAGCGCCTGACCGGATCGACGCTCCGTCACCTCCTCGGCGGACACGCCGAAGCAGCCTGGGGCAGCGCCCGCCCGGCTACGCTTCGCGGCGGAAAGCATCGCCGAACGCGTCACCGCATTGGGGAGACCCGCACCATGGCCAAGAAGGCCGCCACCAAGGCATCCCAGCGCAAGCCCGCCACCTCCGCCGCCGCCGGGGGGACCGCGGCCGACCCCGGATCGATCCCGGTGGTCGGTGCCCGCGAGCCCTGCCCCTGCGGGTCCGGCCGCCGCTACAAGGCGTGTCACGGCCGGGAGGCCGCGCACGCCGTGCAGCAGCTGGTGCAGCGTCCGTTCGAGGGGCTGCCGGGGGAGGCCGACTGGGTCGCGCTGCGCGAGCTGGTGCCGTCCGCCACCGCTCCGCTGACGCTCCGCAAGGAGGTGGCCGCCGACGGCGGCGCACCGTCGGTGACGCTGGCCACGGTGCTGCCGATGGCCTGGCCCGCGCTGCGCCGTGCGGACGGTTCGATCCTGCTCGGCCTGCAGACCCAGTCCGCCTCCGGTGACGTCAGCCGTGACCTGGCGGACGCCCTGGAGCAGGCGCTGGCCGCCGAGCCGGGCAACCCTGTGCCGCCGCGCCGTCCGGCGCCGGGCGGGCCCCGGCTCCAGGACCTGCTGGACCTCTCCGCGCCGCTGGAGCCCACGGTGCACAGCGGCTTCGAGTTCTGGCTGGAGGACGCCGAGTCGGCGACCGGCGAGGTGGCGGCCTCGCTGGAGCGGGCCAACGCCGCGGTGATCCCCACCGAGCGGCTGCAGGGCGTGGAGTCGGCCTACTGGTGCGGCACACCGGAGAAGAACCACCTGCGCTGGGTGATGACCCATCCGGAGGAGGCGCTGCTGGACGCGCTGGCCCGGCTGTCGGCGGCCGGTGAGGCCTCACTCGGCGAGTCCACCCGGCTGGTGGGCTCCTTCCGGGCGCACGGGCTGACGGTCCCGGTGTGGGACCTGCCGCGGGAGATGTCGGCGGCGGACTGCGAGAAGCCGGCGGCGGCGTTCGCGGAGCGGCTGGCGGGGGTGCTGGAGGCGCCGGCCCCGCTCACCCCGGAGGAGCGCCGGGTGCGGGCGGGACTGGTGAACCGGCAGATCACCCTGGGGTGATCCGGAGGCCGCTCAGACGCGGAAAGACAGTGCACGATCACGAATCGCGTGAGTCGTGTCACATTTCTGTCGTTCGACCGGAATGTGCAGGTCGAGTTCGCTCGAGGGAATTTGCGGATCGAGCGATCCTTGTTACCGTTTAAACAGCCCGGTCGCTGGTGCATCCCCCGTCGCCAGCGGCCGGGCGCTTCATGTTCCGGCCCGTGCCGTTCCGGGCCCCGCCGTCCCGGGGCGGGCGATTCCCGGCCGTACGGCCTGCCGCGTCAGTACGCCAGCCGACTGCCGTCGGGCGTCGCGACACTCGCCGCGACCAGCGCACCCAGCAGATCCGCCACCCCCGGCAGCCAGGGCGCCCCGCCGGGCGACGCCGGGTCCGCCGCCGGCGGACGTTCCCAGCGCACCCCGCCGCTTCCGGTGCGCGACGGCGGCAGCACCACATAGCCCGCCGGGCCGTGGTAGCGCAGCGAGGTCGGCACCCAGTCCTGCTGGGCCAGCAGGTCGCCCAACTCGTCGAAGCTGTACGGGCGGACCAGCAGCACATGGCGGCGCGGCGTGGCGACCACCGGGCCGGTGCGCACCCGCAGCGCGTCGAAGTAGTCCAGCACCCTGGCCCCCGCGGCGGCCGGCAGGCTGACCGCCGCGACGGCGCCGCCGGTGGCGGCGACGATCGGGGCGTCCGGCCGCTGGGTCCACCACCAGTGCACCATCCGGGGATCAGTGGTGGCCGCCAGCAGCGGCGGGTCGTAGGGGTGGGCGCCGGGCACGGGGCAGTCGCCCCTGGGGCAGACGCAGGCGCGGGCCGGACGACGGCGCTCACCGCCGCGCTCCCGCTCCTCGCCCCGGTCGCCGAAGCGGTCTCGGAACGGGCGCGGCTGCACCCCCGCACCGGGCACCACGGGCCATCGCCACTGCTCCGCGCAGGTCAGTGCCGCGGACAGCAGTGCTGATCTGTTCCTCCGTCGCCTTCCGAGGATCTCGCGCATGAGCGCTCGTTCCTTTCCGTGACCGTTGAAGGATCGGGCAGTGACAAGCGGGGCGGTCTCCTGCGCGCCACAGCAAGAGCACCACGGCGGACGCTGGTTCCGGTACGTGGCGGGGGGTGGCGGATGGTGGCGTTTGCACTCCGGGCCCCCCGCGGGGGTTTCGCCGCCTGCCGTACGGGGGAAGCTCGTCGGTTCTCCGTGCAGCAGGGGTGGTGCGGGATCTGCTGTGTCCGTACGACGGGGTGGTGCGTCTCCGGGACGGGGATCCGTGTCGTGGTGCCCGGTGTACCCCGGTGTCCGGAGTGACGCCGTACGGCGGGGGGGTGGTTCCACCGTACGGGTGTGAACGGGTCCCGGCCGTCCGGGCGCACCTCCATCGTACGGTCCGTGGTCGGACGGAGAGCAGTCCTGCGGTGGTGTCGCCCGATGTCCAACCGCCCCACCGCCCCTCGTCGTCCACCGGCGCCGCCCCGGCGCCTCCGATTCGTCTCTCCGATATCGCATCTCCCACGCCGACGGTTCGGAGCAGAAGGGCGCGAACGCCGGTTCCGGTGGCCGGATCCGCCCCCCTGGGCGTCCGCCGCCACTTCCGTCCCGGCTCCGCGCCGCCTCCCCTCTCTTCGCCTGGGCCTCGGGCGATGCGGGGAGCCGCAGGCGCACCCAAGGCAGCTTGAACGATCAATCAAAGGGATGCTTTTCGGCCGAGTTTTCCTGTGCGGGACACCAGCGATCCGGCAGGGCCGCAGTTCTGGACACACCCGACCGGTCTGTGTAGAAGTGAGGTCATTCCTTGCCTTGTGGCATCTCGTGGGGGTTCACCCGCCCGTCCGGGCAGCCTCCGAAAGGGCGGATGGCATGACCGAAACGCGTCCCTCCCCCACCGGTATCGGCAGGCCGCCCACCGGCTCTCCCGAGCACGCCATCCCCTACCAGGACGGCCCCGGTGCGGAGTTGGGGACCGGACTCGGCACAGCGGTCGGCCTGCCGTCACCGTGCGCCCCGGTGGAGCAGCTCACCGCGGCCCAGGACGGACCCACCTCCTGGCTGGCCGACTTCGCCGGCCTGCACGAGCACACCGAGCACCTGGCCGCGGTACGCGGCCTGGACGCCACCCTCGGCGCCGTCCTGGACGCCGGCGCGGCGCTGCTCGGCGCCCGCCGCGGCATGCTGGTGCTGGACGCCTCGCACGGCGACGCCACCGGTCTCGGCCTGGACCGCTCCTGCCGCGGGGCGCTGGAGACCGTCCCCCGCGACACCGGCCCCTACGCCGGCCTGCTGGCCCGCGACGACCGGCCCGCCCAGCTGATCCACCCCGACGTGGCCGCCGGACCCGGCCTCGACCCCCGCTACCGGGCCGTCGCCGCCCAGCTGGGCATCGGCGCCTCCTGCGCGCTGCCGCTGGCCACCGCGGAGGACGGGCCGCTGGGCGCCGCCGTCTGGTTCTTCGACGACCCCGCCGAACCCTCCGAGCGGCAGCAGCACCTGACCCGCCTCTACTGCTCCTTCGCCGCCCCCCTGATCGCCAAGGAACTGGAGCGCGAGCGGTTGCACGCCGGCTGTGAGGCGCTGCGCCACGGCCTGCTGCCCGACCGGCTGCCGCGGGTTCCCGGGATGCGGCTGGCGGCCCGCTGCGTCCCCGCCGACCTGGACCGCTCCGCGGGCAGCGACTGGTACGACGCCCTGGCCCTGCCGGAGGGGGCCCTCGCCCTCACCGTGGGCAGCGTCGGCGGCGGCGGCACCGGCGCCGCCACCGCGATGGGCCGGCTGCGGTCCGCGCTGCGGGCCTACGCGGTGCTGGAGGGTGAGGACCCGGTGGCGGTGCTCGGCGACCTGGAGCTGCTGCTGAAGACCACCGAACCGGCCCGTTCGGCGACCGCCCTCTACGCCTACGCCGAACCCGCCGAGCGCCGGATCACCCTGGCCGGGGCCGGGCACTGCCCGCCGCTGCTGGTCGGCGACCGGGGCGCGGCCTTCGTGGAGACCTCGCTGTCGGCGCCGCTGGGCATGCTCAGCTGCTGGGAGGCGCCGGGGGTGGAGCTGACGGCCCGCCCCGGCGACGCACTGGTGCTGTACACCGAGGGTCTGGCCCGGCGCTGCGGGCCCGGTCTGGAGGCGGGTCAGGCCAGGCTGCGGGCGATCGCAGCGGAGGCACCGTACGAGGTCCGCAGCGACCCGGACCGGCTCTGCGACCGGCTGCTGGCGGCCGCCTGCGCCGAGGGCGCCGGTACGGACGGCCCGGCGGGCGAGGCGGTCGACGACCTGGTCCTGCTCACCGTCCGCTTCGACTAGCCGGACCGGCGCCCCGCGCCGCAGCCGTCGCACCCGGGCCCGATCGGCCGAACGCCCGATCGGGCCCCCGCCTACCATGGGGAGGACCGCCCGACCGCCTGTCCGAGACCCGGTAGGCGCAGCCGGGCGGCCGACGACGCAAGGAGGCGACGTACGTGACCCAGGACCGCACCCCGGCGGCGGCGGAGAACCCCGAGTCGGCCGTGCCCGACGAGGGCGAGCAGCCGATCAAGGGACGCAAGAACGGCCTCTACCCGGAGGTCTCCGAGGAGCTCACCGCGCTGATGAAGAGCGGCTGGGCCGACACCGAGCTGCACGATCTGCAGCCGGTCGAGCAGGCCCCCTACGCCGCCCGGCGGCGGGCCGCCCTCTCCGCCCGCTTCCCCGGAGAGCGGCTGGTCGTGCCCGCGGGGAACCTCAAGACCCGTTCCAACGACGACGACTACTCCTTCCGCCCCTCCAGCGAGTACGTCCACCTCACGGGCGACCAGACGCAGGACGCCGTCCTGGTGCTGGAGCCGCGGCCGGACGGGGGCCACGACGCCACCGCCTATCTGCTGCCGCGCTCCGACCGGGAGAACGGCGAGTTCTGGCTGGACGGCCAGGGCGAGCTCTGGGTGGGCCGCCGGCACAGCCTCGGCGAGGCCGCCGCGCTGCTGGGCCTGGACTGCCGCGACGTGCGCAAGGCCGCCGAGGAACTCGCCGCCGCGGCCGCCGCCAACCCGGCGCCGACCCGCATCGTGCGCCGCCACGACGCCGCCCTGGAGGCCGCGCTCGTTGACATCGAGGCCGACCGCGCCGAGCAGCGCACCGACCCGGAGACCCCCACCGCCGCCGAGCAGCGCGACGAGGAGCTGAAGGTCTTCCTCAGCGAGCTGCGCCTGGTGAAGGACGACTGGGAGATCGGTCAGCTGCAGGCCGCCTGCGACTCCACGGCGCGCGGCTTCACCGATGTGGTGCGTGAGCTGGCGCAGGCCGTCGCCTCCTCGGAGCGGTGGATCGAGGGCACCTTCTGGCGCCGCGCCCGGGTGGAGGGCAACGACGTCGGCTACGGCTCCATCTGCGCCGCCGGCCCGCACGCCACCACCCTGCACTGGGTCCGCAACGACGGGCAGGTGCGGCCGGGTGAGCTGCTGCTGCTGGACGCGGGCGTGGAGACCCACACCCTGTACACCGCCGACGTCACCCGCACCCTGCCGATCAACGGCACCTTCGACGCGCTGCAGCGGCGGATCTACGACGCGGTCTACGACGCCCAGGAGGCCGGGATCGCGGCGGTGCGCCCGGGTGCCCGCTACCGCGACTTCCACGAGGCCGCACAGCGGGTGCTCGCCGAGCGCCTGGTGGCGTGGGGCCTGCTGGAGATGGACGTGGAGAAGGTGCTGGAGCTGGGTCTGCAGCGCCGCTGGACGCTGCACGGGACCGGTCACATGCTGGGCCTGGACGTCCACGACTGCGCCCACGCCCGGACCGAGACCTATGTGGACGCGGTGCTGGAGCCCGGCATGGTGCTGACCGTCGAGCCCGGACTCTACTTCCAGGCCGACGATCTGACGGTGCCCGAGGAGTACCGCGGCATCGGCGTCCGGATCGAGGACGACATCCTGGTCACCGCGGACGGCAACCGCAATCTGTCGGCGGGCCTCCCGCGCCGTGCCGACCAGGTCGAGGAGTGGATGCGCGGTCTGGCGGTCTGAGCGTCCGGCGGGCGGGGGAGTAGGCTCCCCCGCCCGCCGCGCTCAGCCCTCCGCCCGGTCGGCGTTGGCGATCATGGCGTCGTGCAGCCACTGCGCCAGGCCGGGCCGCACCTTCTCATAGGTCCCGGTGAACCGCGGGTCGGCCACGTACATCCCGGCGAGCCCCCGGTGGATGGCGTAGGAGCAGTCGTAGAAGGAGTCCGTGATGGACCGCCGGTGCTCCTCCGCCAGCGCCATGGCCTCCTCGCTGTCCGGGCGTGTCCGGCCGCCATCGCCTCGGCGAGCCGCCGGTTGAGGTCGTCGGCCTCCTCCTTGATGCGGACCCAGTCCTCCTTGCCGTACCGGGCGGTGCGCTGCTGGGACTGCCGCCAGGCCTCGCTGTCGCCCCAGCGCTGCTCGGCCTCCGCCTCGTAGTCCTCCGAGTAGTCCTCCCCGAAGATCTCGAACTTCTCCTCGGGGCTGAGGTTGATCCCCATCTTCCGTGCCTCCATCGCTCTCTCCACTGCCGCGGCCATCTCCTGGAGCCGGGTGATCTGCTCGGTGAGCAGCCGGTGCTGGCGGCGCAGGTGCTCGCTCGGGCCGGTGTCCGGGTCGTCCAGGACGGACGCGATGTCGTCGAGGGAGAAGCCCAGCCGGCGGTAGAAGAGGATCTGCTGCAGCCGGTCCAGGTCGGCGTCGTCGTACCGGCGGTAGCCGGACGGTGTGCGCTCGCCGGGCGACAGCAGCCCCACCTCGTCGTAGTGGTGCAGGGTGCGTACGGTCACCTTGGCCAGCCGGGCGACCTGCCCCACCGAGTAGCCCATGGGCCCTCCCTTCGTCCTGGTACGAGGCTGCGTCCTCACGCGACGTGAGAGTCAACCCCGTTCTCCGGCGGACGGGTGACACGGCACCCCCCGGCAGGGGTGGCGGACCCGAGCCGGCGGCGGGCGGTGCTACGGATGGTGGATTCGGCGTCCGACCGCGAACCGGGGAGCCCGCCTTGTCCGTCGTAACCGCCCGTGCCGTGCCGACCGCGGTGCAGACCGGCTGTGCCGAGGAGCGGAAGCTGTCCTTCGGCGGCTTCGGCTACACCTGCCGCGTCGTCCGGCAGGACGATCCGGTGACGGCTCCGGTCCTGCTGCTCGGCGGGTCGGCCCAGGACCGCAACTCCTGGGTGCGCCACGAACGCTGGCTCACCCCCCTGTGCACGGTGGTCACCGTCGACCTGCCCGGGTACGGCTCCGCCGACTTCCTGCCCGCCCGCTACGGCCTGGACTTCCTGGCCGCCGCCGTCCGGCATCTGCTCGACGAGCTGGGGACGGCCGAGGTCAACCTGGTCGGGGCGTGCTTCGGTGGCGCGGTGGGCCTGCGCGTCGCCCAGCACTACCCGGAGCGGGTACGGCGTCTGGTGCTGGCGGGCATGACCAGGGTCGAACCGCGGGACCACTACGGCGACAGCGTGCCCCGCTGGTCCCGGATGCTGGAGGCCGGCCGGGTGGACGACCTCGCCCGGGAGCTGGCCGCCTGGTTCGTGGCCCCGCCCGGCCAGACGCCGGTGCGCAAGCAGGCGGCGATGGCCCGTTTCCTGTACCGGCAGTTCGTGGCGCAGACCCCGGCCCAGCTCGCCATGTGGCTGGAGCACAACATCCGTCTGGTGAACCACGAGTGGTACCGCCCGGAGCCGCTGTCCGGGCTGCCGGTGCTGGTCGTCACGGGGGAGCACGACATCCTCACCACCCCGCGGATGGGCCGCGAGGTGGCCGCCTGCCTGCCCGGCGCCCGCTTCACCACCGTGCGGGAGGCCGACCATCTGGTCCATCTGGAGCGGATGGGGGAGTTCACCGAGGTGCTGGCCCGTTTCTGCACCGACCGCCCGGTGGACGGCCTGCCCTGGTGCACCCCGCTGGAGTCCTGGCCGGACCGCGGCTGACGGCCCGGCTCACGGCCCCGGGCCGGTCACAGGCCCGCTGCGGGGGCGGCGGTCAGCGGCGCGAGGGCCGCCCGCAGACCGTCGGCCCGCCGGTAGTGCAGTACGGCCATGCCGAGGGCGCGGGCCGCCGCGGTGTTGGACTCGGTGTCGTCGACGAAGAGGCAGCGCCGCACGGGGACCCCCGCCCGCCGGGCCGCGATCCGGAAGACCTCGGGATCGGGTTTGGCCACGCCGATCCTGGCGCTGTTGACCACCGCGTCCAGGGCCCCGGTGAGGCCCAGCGCCGCCAGGTCCGACTCCAGCCGGGTGGTGGCGTTGGTGACCAGGACCACCGGCACCCGCCGCCGTACGGCGGTGAGCAGCGTCAGCACCTCGTGGTCCACCCGGCCGGTCTGCTGCGCCCAGGCGGCGCAGAGGGCGCGCGCCCGGTCCGCCGAACCGCAGACACCGGCGAGGTCCTCGGCGACGGCCGCCCGCCACTGCTGGTCGGTGACGCGGCCGGTGATGGCCGGCTGCAGCCGCTCGGGGCGGAAGGCGCCCCCTGCCAGGGTCCCGGCCGGCAGCCCGTGGGCCCGGTCGAGTCCGGTCATGTGGTCGTCCCACAGCCGCAGCACCCCGTCGAGGTCGCACAGCACGGCGTCGTACGGAAGCGCTCCCATGGGCGCCGATCGTGCCAGCGACGGCACAACGGGGCAAGATCGCAGCCGGGGTGCCCGGTGCCGGGATCAGGAGGCGGCGCGCAGCAGGGCGCCGTCCTGCCACTTGAGGACCTTGTCGAAGGTGAGGACGGTGCCGCGCCGCGGATGGCTGCGGAACTGGACGTGGTCGGCCAGCGCCCGGATCAGGAAGAGTCCGCGGCCGCTCTCGGCGGTGGGGTCGGGCAGGTCGGCGCCGAGGTCCAGCGGCAGGGCGGTGAGGCTGGCGGCGAGAGTGATACCGCCGTCCAGCACATGGGTGTCGTACGGGGCAGCGTGCTCGGCGCCGTGCAGCCGCCGGGCCGACGCGGCGGGGCTGAGCGAGGCCATCACGGCCGCCCGGCTGATCACGGTGGTGCGGGTGCGCTTGGACTGGCAGCGGGGGGCGGGCCGGGCGGGGACCTTGTGGGCCGGGGCCACCGGGACGGCGGCCGGGCGGCGCTGCAC
>NZ_LIQR01000100.1 GCF_001418575.1 Peterkaempfera griseoplana | reverse complement strand
TTGAGGTCGCCCACCCCGCCGGGGCCGCCACGCCGGGCTCCGCCGGGCGGGTCGAGGTCCTCGGAGTCGGGCCAGGTCCTGAGGTCCACCGGGGCGTCGAAGGACGCGACCAGCTCCCTGAAGATGGCGTCCTGCTCGGCCTGGCTGCCGGCGGGCGGCCGCGGCCCGGCCGGGCGCTCGGCCGGGCGCTCGGCGGGGCGCTCGGCGGGGCGCTCGGCTCCGTCGTCGGGCGTGCCGCCCTGCTGCGCGCCCTCGTCCGGCAGGTCCGCGCCCTCGCCCGTCTTGTCGCTCTCCTGCACCGGTGGTCCCCAAGCCCCTCGTGTCGGTTGCGCCGTCGGCCCGGTCAGACCGGGTCGGCCTCGGCGGCCGGTGCCAGACGGCGGATGAACTCGAGACTGCCGTCGAAGATCGCCTCGGCATCGTGGTCCAGCGTGGCCACATGGAAGGAGCGCTCGCACAGCCGCTCCTCCACCTGAGTGGAGGATATGCGTCCGAGCAGCAGTCGTGCGTTGGCAGGGGAGACGATGTGGTCGCCGGGGCTGCGGAAGAGCAGCAGCGGCTGGGTGACCTGCGGCAGCTCCTGCTGCACCGTGCGCCAGAGCCGGGCCAGCGACCAGGCGGCGTGCAGCGGCGTCCGGTCGTAGGCGACCTCCGTGCGGTCCGGGTGGGCGATGTCACCCCCCACTCCGGGGATGCTGGGGACCAGGTGCCGCAGGACCGGCAGCAGTGCGGTCGCCGGGCTGTCGGAGCGGACGGAGGGGTTGACCAGGACCAGGCCGGAGACGGCGGCGCCGTGCCGGGCGGCCAGGCGCAGGGCCAGCGCGCCGCCCATGGAGAGGCCGCAGACGAAGACCTGTTCGCAGTCGGCGCCGAGGGCCCGCAGCGCGCGGTCCACCTCCGCGTACCAGTCCTCCCACCGGGTGACCTGCAGCTCCTGCCAGCGAGTGCCATGGCCTGGGAGCAGCGGCAGTGAGACGGTGAGACCGTCCGCCGCGAGACGGTCGGCCCAGGGGCGCAGTGACTGCGGTGACCCGGTGAACCCGTGGCACAGCAGGACGCCCACTGGTCCGCCCTTGTGGTGAAACGGTTCGGCACCGGGCAGCAGCGGCATGGAGGGCTCCTTTGCGCGGCAGGGCCCGCATCGTCCCACGAAGGTGCGGAACCGTACAGCGCCCGGGGGGACACCGCCGGACCGGGGGCTCCGGGGGAGAGACTTTGCCCGGATCGGCATTAAGGTTCTATCGGTCCGGGACTCAGGAGGTCAGGCGTTGTTCTACCGGTTCATGAAGATGATCGTCTCCCCACTGCTGCGGATCTTCTTCCGCCCGTGGCTGGAGGGGCTGGAGAACATTCCCGACGAGGGTCCCGCCATCATCGCCAGCAACCATCTGTCCTTCTCCGACTCCTTCTTCCTGCCCGCGCTGATGAAGCGCCGGGTCACCTTCATCGCCAAGGCGGAGTACTTCACCACCCCCGGCCTCAAGGGCAAGCTCACCGCGGCCTTCTTCAAGGGCGTCGGCCAGCTCCCGGTGGACCGCTCCGGCAGCCGCGGCGCCGGTGAGGCGGCCATCCGCAGCGGTATCGCGGTGATCGAGCGCGGCGAGCTCTTCGGCGTCTACCCCGAGGGCACCCGCTCGCCCGACGGCAAGCTCTACCGCGGCAAGGTCGGCGGGCTGGCGCGGGTGGCGCTGGCCACCGGCGCCCCGGTGATCCCGGTGGCGATGATCGACACCGAGAAGGTGCAGCCGCCCGGCCAGGTGATCCCCAACTTCGGCATCCGCCCCGGTATCCGGATCGGCAGGCCGCTGGACTTCTCCCGTTACCAGGGAATGGAGGGCGACCGCTTCATTCTGCGTTCGGTGACCGACGAGGTCATGTACGAGATCATGAAGCTCTCCGGCCAGGAGTACGTGGACATCTACGCCACCGCCGCCAAGCGCCGGATCGCCGAGGACAAGAAGAAGGCCGACGGCGAGCGCAAGGCGGCGCAGAAGGCCGAGCAGGCCGCGGCCAGGGCGCAGGAGGCGGCGGCCGCGGCCGAACCGCCGGCTGCGCAGCCGCAGCCGCAGCAGGAGGCCCGGGAGACGGCGGAGTCCGGGGACGGTTCAGCGGCCGGCTGACACCGGCAGGGGGGCGGGGAACGTGGTCGCAGCAGGCAGCCCGGTGCGGGGCACCGGGCCCGGCGGCGGCATGTCGGTGGAACTGCCGCTGTGGCGGGCGATAGCGGTGTTCCGGATCGCGACGCTCGGCTATGCCCTGATCCGCTATCTGGCCTGCTACCAGCACTACGCCCACCCCGTCGCGGGGTGGCTCTACATGGGCGTGCTCACCGTCTGGACCCTGGCCACCGCCCGGTCGTTCCTCTCCGCGGAGCGCTGCGGATGGCCGCTGCTGTCCGCCGACACGGTGGTGGCCGTGACCGGCATCGTGCTCACCCGGGTCCTCGACGACCCGGCCCGGGTGCTGGCCGGGGAGGCCACCCTGCCGACGGTGTGGGCGGCCGGCACCGTGCTGGGGTTCGCCGCCAAGGGCGGCTGGCGGGCGGCGGCGGCTGCCTCCGTGGTGGTCGGCGCCGCGGACGTGGTGGAGAGCGGCGCGGTCACCACGTCCAACGTCCACAACATCGTGCTGCTGCTGGTCGCCGGGTGCGCCATCGGCTGGGTGATCGAGCTGGCCCGCGCCAGTGAGAGCGTGCTCGCCCGGGCGCTGCAGATGGAGGCGGCGACCCGGGAGCGGGAGCGGCTGGCCCGCGACATCCACGACGGGGTGCTGCAGGTGCTGGCCATGGTGCAGCGGCGCGGCGCCGAGCTGGGCGGGGAGGCCGCGGTGATCGGCCGGATGGCGGGCGAGCAGGAGGCCGCGCTGCGCAACCTGGTCTCCGGGGGCCTGCCGCCCGGCCGTCCCCTGCCCACCGGGGAGCCGGCAGCGGCCGGCCCGGCCCCGTACGCCGCCGAGCCGGCCGGGCGGGGGCCCGACCCGGACGCCCCGGTCGACCTGCGGGCGCTGCTGGGCGGCTGTGCGGGCACCGGGGTCACGGTCTCCGCGCCCGGTACCCCGGTGCTGCTGGCGGCCGCGGCCGCGGCCGAGGTGTCCGCCGCCGTCGGTGCGGCGCTGGACAATGTCCGCAGGCACGCCGGAGCCGGCGCGCGTGCCTGGATCCTGCTGGAGGACGAGCCGGACGAGGTGATCGTGAGCATCCGCGACGACGGACCGGGGTTCTCCCCGCAGCGCCTGGGCGACGCGGAGCGCGAGGGCCGGCTGGGTGTGGCGCTGTCCATCCGCGGCCGGCTGCGGGACCTCGGCGGCAGCGCCGACATCAGCTCCGTGCCCGGCCAGGGCGTGGAGGTCGAGCTGAGGATTCCGCGCCCGCGGGGCGGGAAGGACGGGTGGTCATGACGGCAGCGAGGACGGCGGCGGACGGCCCCGGCCCCGGGGTCCCGCCGATCCGGGTGATGGTGGTGGACGACCACCCGATGTGGCGCGACGCGGTGGCCCGGGATCTGGCCGACGCCGGGTTCGACGTGGTGGCCACGGCGGGCGAGGGCCGGGAGGCGGTACGCCGGGCCCGCGCCGCCGGCCCCCAGGTGCTGGTGCTGGACCTGAACCTGCCGGGACTGCCCGGGGTGGAGGTCTGCCGGGAGGTGGTCGGCCACGACCCCACGGTGCGGGTGCTGGTGCTGTCGGCCAGCGGTGAGCACGCCGATGTGCTGCAGGCGGTGAAGTCCGGGGCCACCGGCTATCTGGTGAAGTCGGCGGCCCGGGAGGAACTGCTGGACGCGGTGCGCCGCACCGCGGCCGGGGACCCGGTCTTCACCCCCGGTCTGGCCGGACTGGTGCTGGGGGAGTTCCGCCGGCTGGCCGCCGAGCCCCTCCCGGCGGACGCCCGCACCCCCGCACCGCCGCAGCTCACCACCCGGGAGACCGAGGTGCTGCGGCTGGTGGCCAAGGGGCTGTCGTACCGTCAGATCGCCGAGCGGCTGGTGCTGTCCCACCGCACCGTGCAGAACCATGTGCAGAACACCCTGGGCAAGCTGCAGCTGCACAACCGGGTGGAACTGGTGCGGTACGCCATCGAGCAGGGTCTGGACGACGACTGACGGCCCGTCGGTTGCGCCCCTGCACGCCCTCTGCCGCTGCGGGGTGATCCGGGTCACACTCGACTCTGCGGGTTCCTGTGCCACCTACACGGTCGGAGGGGAAGAACCATGCGGATCGGAGTGCTCACCGGAGGGGGCGACTGCCCCGGGCTCAACGCGGTCATCCGCGGCATCGTGCGCAAGGGCGTGCAGACTCACGACTACGAGTTCGTCGGTTTCCGCGACGGCTGGCGCGGACCGCTGGAGAACCAGACCATGCAGCTGGACGTCCCCGCGGTCCGGGGCATCCTGCCGCGCGGCGGCACCATCCTCGGCTCCTCGCGCACCAACCCGCTGAAGGTCGACGGCGGGGTGCGGCGGGTCAAGGAGAACCTGGCCAAGCACGAGGTGGACGCGCTGATCGCGATCGGCGGCGAGGACACCCTGGGTGTGGCGGCCGAGCTGAGCAGGGAGGGCGTCCGGGTCGTGGGCGTGCCCAAGACCATCGACAACGACCTGGACGGCACCGACTACACCTTCGGCTTCGACACCGCCGTCAACATCTGCACCGAGGCCATCGACCGGCTGCACACCACCGCGGAGTCGCACCGGCGGGTGCTGGTGGTGGAGGTGATGGGCCGGCACGCCGGATGGATCGCGCTGCACTCCGGGATCGCCGGCGGAGCCAATGTGATCCTGATCCCCGAGCACCCCTTCGACCTGGACCGGGTCTGCGACTGGGTGGAGAACCGCTTCAAGATCAACTATGCGCCGATCGTCGTGGTGGCGGAGGGCGCCCTGCCCGCGGTGGGCGAACTGGTCACCAAGGACGACTCGCTGGACGCCTTCGGCCATGTGAGGCTGTCCGGCGTCGGCGAGTGGCTGGCCGGCGAGATCCAGGCGCGTACGGGCAAGGAGGCCCGTACCACGGTGCTCGGCCACATCCAGCGCGGCGGGACGCCGACCGCCTTCGACCGCTGGCTGGCCACCCGCTTCGGACTGCACGCCGTCGACGCGGTGCGCGACGGCGACTTCGGCACCATGGTGGCGCTGCGCGGCACCGAGATCGTCCGCGCCCCGCTGTCCGACGCCACCGCCCGGATCAAGACCGTGGACCCGTCCCTCTACGCGGAGTTCGACGTCTTCTTCGGCTGAGGCCGCGGTCTGCGGCCGACGGCTGTGCATGATGGAGCATGCTCATCGTCATGTGCGGGCTGCCCGCAACCGGAAAGACGACACTGAGTCGCGCCCTGGCCCGCCGGACCCGGGCCGTCCACCTGCGGATCGACACGGTGGAGCAGGCGATCGTCCGGTCGGGCCTGGCCCGCCACCCGGTGGGGCCGGCCGGCTACGCCGTCGGGTACGCCCTGGCCGAGGAGCATCTGCGGCAGGGGCTCTGGGTGGTCGCGGAGTCCGTCAACCCGCTGGCGGTCACCCGCGACGCCTGGCGGGACGCCGGGCTGCGGGCCGGGGCGGTGGTCGCCGAGGTCGAGGTGGTCTGCTCGGACGAGGCCGAGCACCGGCGCCGGGTGGCCTCGCGGAGCGTGGACATCCCCGGCCTTCCGCTGCCCGACTGGGAGGCGGTCCGCAGCCGTGACTACCAGCCGTGGCACCGCGACCGGATCGTGCTGGACACGGCGGGGCGGGGGGTCAGCGACTGCCTGGCCGAGCTGCTGTTCGCGCTGGACCTGGACGTCCACGACCAGGCTTCCCGGGCCTCCAGAGCCTCCGGGTAGGGCCCGCGGCCCGGCTAAGCCTTCGCCGGGCGGGCCGCCCGTACGCTCCGCCGCACCCCGCGCCGGGCACCGCCCGGCGCGGAGTGCGGGCCGGCTACAGCCGGGCGGTGCGGACGGTGGCCGGCAGCAGGTCGCCCACGATGGAGTGGCCGTCGCGGGTGAGGACCGACTCGGGGTGGAACTGCACCCCGGCGAAGCCCGGTCCGCGCAGGGCGTGGACGTCGTGGGTGAGCGGGTCGCGGGAGAGCTGGATGCCCCGGGCCGCCAGGCGGTCGGCGTCGGCGTCGTCGGCGCGGGCGGTGAAGGTGTTGTAGAAGCCGACGGTCTGACGCACGCCGAAGAGGTCGATCTCCTCCTGCGCGCCCTGGTACGGGGTGTGCTTGCGGTGCAGCGGCAGGCCCAGCTCGGCGGCGAGCAGCTGGAGGCTGAGGCAGACCGCCAGCAGGCCCCCGCGGTGGTCGGCGAGGGCGTCGGCGACCACCCGGCGCATCAGCTGCATCCGGGGGTCGGCCGGATCCCTGGGGTCGCCCGGACCGGGGCCCAGCACCAGCGGGCCCTCGTGCGCCGCGACGGCCTCCCGCAGGCCGGGCTCGTCGTAGCGCCGGACGGTGACCTGGTGGCCCAGGGAGCGCAGCAGATGGGCCAGCATCGAGGTGAAGGTGTCCTCGCAGTCGACCACCAGGGTGCGGGCGCCGGTCGGCGGCACGGGCTGCTGCATCCGCAGCCAGAACGGCGCCAGCCCGGCGCGGCGGGCGTCCAGCGCGGACTGGACGCGGTGGTCCTCGGCGAGCTGGCCGGTGGCGGCGGGACCGGCCGGGCGCGGGGCGGAGCGGGCACCGATGGCGGTGAGCACCCCGGCGGCCTTGGCATGGGTCTCGGCGACCTCGGAGTCCGGGTCGGAGTGGCGCACCAGGGTGGCGCCGACCCGTACGGTCAGCCGGCCGGCGGGGTCGATGTCGGCGGTGCGGATGCAGATGGGGGAGTCCAGCGTCTGCCCGCCGGTGGAGGTACGGCCGATCAGGGCGAGGGCGCCGGAGTAGTAGCCGCGTCCGCCGGACTCGTAGCGGGAGATCACCCGGGTGGCGTTCTCCACGGGGCTGCCGGTGACGGTGGCGGCGAACATGGTCTCGCGCAGCACCTCGCGGACGTCCAGGCTGGTGCGGCCGCGCAGCTCGTACTCGGTGTGGGCGAGGTGGGCCATCTCCTTCAGCCGGGGGCCGAGGACCTGGCCGCCGAGGTCGCCCACGGTGCACATCATCTTGAGCTCCTCGTCGACCACCATGGTGAGCTCCTCCAGCTCCTTGGGGTCGTGCAGGAAGTCCAGCAGCGAGGGGAGGGTGGGACCGCCCGCGGGGTAGCGGTAGGTGCCGGAGATGGGGTTCATCACCACGGTGCCGCCGGTCTGCCGGACGTGGACCTCGGGGCTGGCGCCGACCAGCGTCCGCTCCCCGGTGTGCACCAGGAACGTCCAGTAGGCGCCGCGTTCCTGCTCCAGCAGCCGGCGGAAGAGGGTGAGCGCCAGGCCGGGGCCGAAGTCGCGCAGGGTGCCGGTGAAGTCGCGGCGGATCACGAAGTTGGCGCCCTCGCCGCGGCCGATCTCGTCCTCGATCACCCGGCGGACGATGCCGGCGTACGCGGCGTCGTCGATGTCGAAGGCGCCGCCGTCGAGGTGCACCGGCTGCTGCGGCAGGGCCGGGAGGAGGTCCGCCAGCGGCACGGTGTGCTGCTCGGTGACCCGCAGGGCCTGCAGCGGGGTGCCGTCGTCGTGGGCCTGGAAACCCCGTTCGCGGATCTGCCGGTAGGGGATCAGGGCGAGCAGGTCGTGGACCGGGGTGCGGGAGGCGGGCGCGCCCTCGGGCAGCGGCAGGTCGGCGAGGGTGTCATGGGTGCCGACCTCGCCGAGCAGCACCTCGACGGTGCCGGGGGCGAGGCGGGGGGTGCGGCGGTGCAGGAGGGCGAAGGCCGGGGCCTCGGCGAGGCGGGCCAGCAGGTCGTCGGTCACGGGTGTCCTTCCACGGGTGGGTGGGGTTCCGCTGTCCGGGAAGGTCGCCTCGATACGCCGACGGCCGCCCCGGGGGGCGGCCGTCGTGTCGTCAGGGACGCGCGATCAGTGGGCCGCCTCGGGGACGGTCCACCACCAGGAACGGGTGTACGGCGCGTTCATGGCACCGACTCTAGCGGAATCTGTCCGCCGCGTGTCTCAGTCTGCGGGCATAGGGAAGGGTTCGCGAGTGGCAGGCCGTAGCCTTGGGTGCGTGACCGTGAATGATCTGCACACCTGGCAGTCCCTTCCCGCGGCGCAGCAGCCTGAATGGCCGGACCCCGAGGCGCTGCGCAAGGCTCTTGCGGACCTCGCCTCCTATCCGCCGCTGGTGTTCGCCGGTGAGTGCGACCAGCTGCGCACCCGGCTGGCCGCGGTGGCCCGCGGTGAGGCCTTCCTGCTGCAGGGAGGCGACTGCGCGGAGGCCTTCGACGGCGTGTCGGCGGAGCACATCCGCAACAAGCTGAAGACCCTGCTGCAGATGGCGGTGGTGCTCACCTATGCGGCCTCGGTGCCGGTGGTGAAGGTGGGGCGGATCGCCGGGCAGTACTCCAAGCCGCGGTCCAAGCCCACCGAGACCCGGGACGGCGTGACGCTGCCGGTCTACCGGGGCGACTCGGTGAACGGCTTCGAGTTCACCCCCGAGTCCCGGATCCCGGACCCGGAGCGGCTGAAGCGGATGTACAACGCCTCCGCGGCCACCCTCAACCTGGTGCGTGCCTTCACCACCGGCGGATACGCCGACCTGCGGCAGGTGCACGCCTGGAACCAAGACTTCGTGCGCAACTCGCCGGCCGGGCAGCGCTACGAGTCGCTGGCCAAGGAGATCGACAACGCACTGGCCTTCATGCACGCCTGCGGGGTGGACCCGGAGGAGTTCAAGACGGTGGAGTTCTTCTCCTCCCACGAGGCCCTGGTGCTCGACTACGAGACCGCGATGACCAGGACCGACTCGCGCACCGGCGAGCTGTACGACGTCTCCGGCCACATGGTGTGGATCGGTGAGCGGACCCGGCAGCTGGACCATGCGCATGTGGAGTTCGCCTCCCGGATCCGCAACCCGATCGGGGTGAAGCTGGGGCCGACCACCACGCCGGAGGAGGCCCTCACCCTGATCGAGCGGCTGGACCCGGAGCGGCAGCCGGGACGGCTCACCTTCATCACCCGGATGGGTGCGGGGAAGGTCCGCGACCGGCTCCCCACCCTGGTGGAGAAGGTCACCGCGTCCGGGGCGCAGGTCGTGTGGATCTGCGACCCCATGCACGGCAACACCTTCGAGGCGGCGACCGGTCACAAGACCCGGCGCTTCGACGACGTGCTGGACGAGGTCAAGGGCTTCTTCGAGGTGCACCGTGCGCTGGGCACCCACCCGGGCGGCATCCATGTGGAGCTGACCGGTGACGATGTCACCGAGTGCGTGGGCGGCGGCGACGAGGTGCTGGTGGACGATCTGCACCAGCGCTACGAGACGGCCTGCGACCCGCGGCTCAACCGCAGCCAGTCGCTGGACCTGGCCTTCCTGGTCGCGGAGATGTACCGCGGCGTGTGAGTGTGACGAAGGCCCCCTCGGACACCGTCCGAGGGGGCTTTTCGCATCCTGGAACTAAGGTTAGGCTTAGTGCAGTAAGGCAAGCCTTGGCTCAGGAGGACCGCGCGATGTACGTCTGCAGTTGCCATGCGGTCACCGAGCAGCGGGTGCGGGAGGAGATCCAGGACGGCGCCTCCACGCCCCGGGAGATCGCCAGGGGTTGCGGCGCGGGCACGGACTGCGGATCCTGCGTGCGCCGGATACAGGCGCTGCTGGGCCACCACGGCGCCCGGCCGTGCCCCACCGCGCGGCTGGCGGCGAGGCTGGGCCTGCCGGACGCGGCGTAGCGCTAGCTCTCCGGCTGCTCGACCAGCTGGGCCAGATAGAGCGCCTCGCCGAGGGTGTCCAGCAGTTCCAGCTGGGTGTCCAGGTAGTCGATGTGGTGCTCCTCGTCGGCGAGGATCGCCTCGAAGATGTTGGCCGAGGTGATGTCGCCCTTGGCCCGCATGACCACGATGCCGCGGCGCAGCCGGTCGATCGCCTCCACCTCGACCTGGCGGTCGGCCTCGAACATCTCCCGGACCGTCTGGCCCACCCGGACGTGGAAGAGCCGCTGGTAGTTGGGCAGGCCCTCCAGGAAGATGATCCGGTCGGTGAGGATCTCGGCGTGCTTCATCTCGTCGAAGGACTCATGCCGGGTGTACTTGGCGAGTTTGGTCCAGCCGTGGTTCTCCTGCAGTTTGGCGTGCAGGAAGTACTGGTTGATCGCGGTGAGTTCACCGGTGAGCTGCTCGTTGAGGAACTCGATGACCTCGGGGTCGCCCTGCATGGGTGCACGCTCCTGTCCGTGGATGTGGCCGGTGGGGGAATCGTGGCACCGGGTGGGGCGGAACTTCCAGTAAGTACGGACTTGGGCGGCTTGGTGTGTTTCAGGGGCGGCCGTCGGCGCTTCGGCGGGGCTCTGAGACCATGGAGGCATGGAACGACAGCAGCAGACCGCCCGGCAGGGGGAGGCCGATCCGCGGCTGCCGCCGGGGCAGCGGCTGCAGCGCGGGTGGCCGGTTCTGCACTATGGCCCGGTCCCCAGGTTCAAACCGCTCACCTGGGAGTTCCAGGTCTTCGGCGCCACCGCCTCGGGGGAGAAGCAGAGCTGGGACCACGAGGGGTTCTCGGTGCTGCCGAGAACCACGGTCCGCGGTGACCTGCACTGTGTCACCCGCTTCTCGATGCTGGGCAACGAATGGGGCGGGGTGGCCACCCGTACGGTGCTGGAACTCGCCCCGCCGGCGCCCGACGTCACCCATGTGATGGTGTGGGCCGAGTACGGTTTCAGCTCCAATCTGCGGCTGGCCGACTTCGCCGACGAGCGATCGCTTTTCGCCACCCACCACAACGGGGAACCGCTGACCGTGGAGCACGGATTCCCGGTCCGCCTGGTGGTGCCGCATCTGTACGCCTGGAAGGGACCCAAGTGGGTGCGGGCCGTGGAGTACATGCGGGCGGACCGCCGGGGCTTCTGGGAGGAGCGCGGCTACCACAACATCGGCGACCCCTGGCAGGAGCAGCGCTACTCCTACCAGGAACGGCCGGGCGACGGACCGGAGATGTGAATGTCGGGCCCCGCTGAACAGCGTTGACTCTACGGAACGTCAGCGCCTAGCCTGACCCTGTCACAGGGGGCGGCATCCTGCCACGAGCGGAGAGATCGACATGGGGAATCGACGTCTACTGGTGGTCGGAAGTGGTTGGCAGCCATTCCGTGAATATGCTCTGGCGGCCATGGCCGCC
>NZ_LIQR01000010.1 GCF_001418575.1 Peterkaempfera griseoplana | reverse complement strand
CCCGGGGGGAGGGCGACGGGATGACGGGCGAGGGGGTGACGGGTGCGGGTGTGCCCGGCGAGGGATTGGTGGCCGGTCGCGGTACGGGCTGCGGAGACCCGGACCGGGAGCCCGGCGGCCGAGCGGTGTGGGCGGCCAGGTCGGCCCGGATCTCCGCGGGCAGCCAGTCGCCGTCGTCGCGGTGCCGGACCACCAGCCGGTCCAGTACGGCGCGCGGCGAGGGCCGGGCACCGGGGGACTTGGCGAGGCAGTCGCCGACCACATCGCGCAGGCTCTCCGGCACCCCGCGGAGGTCCGGCTCCTCATGGACGGCGCGGTAGAGGACCGAGGCCGACGGGCCGTCGCCGAAGGGGGCGGCGCCGGAGGCCTGGCAGAGCACGATGCCCAGCGCGAAGACGTCCACGGCCGGGGTGACCGCGCCCCCGGTGAGCTGCTCGGGGGCCAGGAAGCCCGGGGTGCCGATCTGGAACCCGGTCTGGGTCAGTGCGGTGCGGTCCATGGCGCGGGCGATCCCGAAGTCGATCACCCGGGGCCCGTCGTCGGCGACGATGATGTTGGCGGGCTTGAGGTCGCGGTGCACCACCCCGGCCCGGTGTATCGCCTCCAGCGCCTCGGCCAGCCCTGCCGCCAGCACCGTCAGCGTGTCGACCGGGAGCGGTCCGTGCCGGGCGACCACGGCGTGCAGCGACGGGCCGGGGACGTACGCCGTGACCAGCCAGGCGGGGTCGCCGTCCGGGTCGGCGTCCACCACGGGCGCGGTGTGGAACCCGCCCACCCGCCGGGCCGCCGCGACCTCCTCGCTGAAGCGCCGCCGGAACTCGGCGTCGGTGGAGAGTTCGGGCCGTACGACCTTCACGGCCACCGGCCGCCCGGAGGGCGACCAGCCCAGATACACCACCCCCATCCCGCCCTGGCCGAGCCGGGCGGCCAGCCGGTACCGGCCGTCCCCGACCGCTGGGGGATCCCCCGCCTGCAGTGGCTTCATCACAGCCCCGTCCCGCACCGTGCGCACGGTGCCGGGTCTTCATGTACCGGGCCCTTCCGCGCCCGTCAAGCGACGCGCGGAGGGGCAGTGGCGGGCGTTCTGCCGCGGCCCCCTCCGTCGGCGGGCCGCGGCGGACCGCGGCGGACCGCGGGGCGCTCGGTGCGTGGGCCCCCGGCCGGGAGGCCGTCGGCGGGCCGGGCGGTCCGGACCGCGTCCGGAGCCGGCGGGGTCCTCCCGGAGGCGGAGTCCTGGCGTGTCGGCGGGAGGGGCGCGCTGGGCTGTCCCGGTGCATCCCGTGGCGCCACGAGGCCCTGCGGGGAGAGGGTTTGACGACTTCGCGGGACGGCGCGGGTTTGACATCCGGTCGCCTCGGGGTACTGTCATCGGCTCCGATTGGCCCCCGGTGTGCCCGGTATGGCACACTGTCCAAGTTGCTCGGTTGAGTGCCGATGCTGCGCGCCTCCCGCCGGGAGGACCGGAAGCGAGTCCCACAGTACTCGTCGCGCCTGTGATGTCTGCGGAAGCAGTAGCTGCAGGGGCGGACGTACGGGAATCTTCCGGGAAGCGTGGGCGGGGCCTCGACCCGGCGCCTGGTGATGGCCGACACGGCCCGGAGCAGAAGCCTCCTGGAGTTGTATCCAAGGGTTTACTGCGAGCGGGAGTGCGACACGCCCGACCGCGTGGGTCGGACGAACGGCCGATCGGACGCCGTAGCAGCAAGACGACAGACAAGGACTACGAAGTAGCCATGGCGGGACAGAAGATCCGCATCCGGCTCAAGGCCTACGACCACGAGGTGATCGACTCCTCGGCGAAGAAGATCGTCGAGACCGTCACCCGTACTGGTGCGCAGGTCGCGGGCCCGGTGCCGCTGCCCACTGAGAAGAACGTGTACTGCGTCATCCGCTCGCCGCACAAGTACAAGGACTCGCGCGAGCACTTCGAGATGCGTACGCACAAGCGCCTGATCGACATCCTCGACCCCACCCCGAAGACGGTTGACTCGCTGATGCGTCTCGACCTTCCGGCCGGTGTCGACATCGAGATCAAGCTCTGAGAGGCGCACCGAAGATGGCTAAGCAGATTAAGGGCATCCTGGGCGAGAAGCTCGGCATGACCCAGGTCTGGGACGAGAACAACCGGATCGTTCCGGTGACCGTCGTCAAGGCCGGGCCCAATGTCGTGACCCAGGTCCACACCGCTGACACCACCGGCTACGACTCGGTGCAGATCGGCTTCGGCGAGATCGACCCGCGCAAGGTGAACAAGCCCCTTCAGGGTCACTTCGCCAAGGCCGGCGTGACTCCCCGCCGCCACCTGGTCGAGCTGCGCACCGCGGACGCGTCCGAGTACACCCTGGGCCAGGAGATCACCGCTGAGGTGTTCGAGGCCGGTGTCAAGGTCGACGTGACCGGCACCAGCAAGGGCAAGGGCACCGCCGGTGTCATGAAGCGCCACGGCTTCAAGGGCCTGGGCGCCGGACACGGCACGCAGCGCAAGCACCGCTCGCCCGGTTCCATCGGTGGCTGCGCCACCCCGGGCCGCGTGTTCAAGGGCCTCCGTATGGCGGGCCGCATGGGCAACGAGCGTGTGACCACCCAGAACCTGACCGTTCACGCCGTTGACGCGGAGAAGGGCCTGCTGCTCATCAAGGGCGCAATCCCTGGTCCGAACGGCGGCCTCGTCCTGGTCCGCACCGCGGCCAAGGGGGCCTGAAGCAGATGAGCACCATTGACATCCTCTCGCCCGCGGGCGAGAAGGCCGGCTCCGTCGAGCTGCCTGCCGAGATCTTCGACGCCAAGGTCAGCATTCCGCTGATCCACCAGGTCGTCGTCGCCCAGCTGGCCGCTGCCCGTCAGGGCACCCACAAGGCGAAGAACCGTGGCGAGGTCCGCGGCGGTGGCAAGAAGCCGTACCGCCAGAAGGGCACCGGCCGCGCCCGTCAGGGCTCGACCCGTGCGCCGCAGTTCGCCGGTGGTGGCGTCGTGCACGGTCCCGTGCCGCGCGACTACTCGCAGCGGACGCCCAAGAAGATGAAGGCCGCCGCGCTGCGCGGTGCCCTCACCGACCGGGCCCGTCACAACCGCATCCACGTCGTCACCGGTGTGGTCGCGGCCGAGCAGCCCTCCACGAAGGCTGTCCGTGAGCTGTTCGGCAAGATCAGCGAGCGCAAGAACGTCCTCCTCGTCGTCGAGCGCGACGACGAGCTGGCGATCAAGTCGGCTCGCAACCTGCCGTCGGTGCACATCCTGGACGCGGGCCAGCTGAACACGTACGACGTGCTCGTCTCCGACGATGTGGTCTTCACCCAGGCCGCCTTCGAGCGCTTCGTGGCCGGTCCGGCCGCGTCCGCCAAGGCCGTCGCGTCCGAGGGCGAGCTCGAAGGGAGCGCCGCCTGATGAGCGAGCAGCAGATCACCTCCAAGACGTTCACGGACCCCCGCGACGTGCTGGTGAAGCCGGTTATCTCCGAGAAGAGCTACAGCCTTCTCGACGAGAACAAGTACACGTTCATCGTGGCGCCGGGCTCCAACAAGACCCAGATCAAGCAGGCGGTCGAGGCCGTCTTCTCGGTCAAGGTCACCGCGGTCAACACGATCAACCGGCAGGGTAAGCGCAAGCGCACCAAGACCGGTTTCGGCAAGCGCAAGGACACCAAGCGCGCCGTCGTGACCCTGGCCGAGGGCAGCCGCATCGACATCTTCGGTGGTCCGGTCTCCTAACGGAGCATCGGATCGTCGATACGGACGAGGACGAAAGAAGCCATGGGCATCCGCAAGTACAAGCCGACGACCCCGGGCCGTCGTGGTTCCAGCGTCGCCGACTTTGTCGAGATCACGCGGTCCACGCCGGAGAAGTCGCTGGTTCGCCCCCTGCACAGCAAGGGCGGCCGTAACAACGCCGGTCGTGTCACCGCTCGTCACCAGGGTGGCGGCCACAAGCGCGCCTTCCGCGTGATCGACTTCCGTCGCCACGACAAGGACGGCGTGCCGGCCAAGGTCGCGCACATCGAGTACGACCCCAACCGCACCGCTCGCATCGCGCTGCTCCACTACGCGGACGGCGAGAAGCGCTACATCCTGGCCCCGGCCAAGCTGCAGCAGGGCGACCGGGTCGAGAACGGCGCCGGCGCCGACATCAAGCCGGGCAACAACCTGCCGCTTCGCAACATCCCGGTGGGTACCGTCATCCACGCAGTCGAGCTGCGTCCCGGCGGCGGCGCCAAGATGGCCCGCTCCGCCGGTGCGAGCATCCAGCTGCTGGCCAAGGAGGGGCGCATGGCGCACCTCCGTATGCCCTCCGGCGAGATCCGCCTGGTCGACGTGCGCTGCCGCGCCACCGTCGGCGAGGTCGGCAACGCCGAGCAGTCGAACATCAACTGGGGCAAGGCCGGCCGTATGCGCTGGAAGGGCGTCCGCCCGACCGTGCGTGGTGTGGCAATGAACCCGATCGACCACCCGCACGGTGGTGGTGAGGGCAAGACCTCCGGTGGTCGCCACCCGGTCTCGCCGTGGGGCAAGCCCGAGGGCCGTACCCGTCGCCCGAACAAGGCGTCGGACAAGCTCATCGTGCGCCGCCGCAAGACCAACAAGAAGCGCTAGGAGCAGGTTAGATGCCGCGCAGTCTCAAGAAGGGGCCCTTCGTCGACGACCACCTGAGCAAGAAGGTGGACGCGCAGAACGAGGCCGGTACCCAGAACGTCATCAAGACCTGGTCCCGTCGCTCGATGATCGTGCCGTCCATGCTCGGGCACACGATCGCGGTGCACGACGGCCGCAAGCACGTCCCGGTGTTCGTCACCGAGTCGATGGTCGGCCACAAGCTCGGCGAGTTCGCGCCGACCCGCACCTTCCGCGGCCATGAGAAGGACGACCGCAAGTCGCGTCGTCGCTGATCTGCGGAATAGCGAAGATCGATGACTGACACCATCAACAAGGGGACAACCATGGAAGCCAGGGCCCAGGCGCGGTACATCCGCGTCACGCCCATGAAGGCCCGCCGCGTGGTGGACCTCATCCGTGGCATGAGTGCCACGGAGGCCCAGGCCGTCCTGCGTTTCGCTCCGCAGGCCGCCACCGTGCCGGTCGGCAAGGTGCTCGACAGCGCCATCGCCAACGCCGTGCACAACTACAACCACAACAACGTGGACGACCTCTACATCTCCGAGGCCTACGTTGACGAGGGCCCGACCCTGAAGCGGTTCCGGCCGCGCGCCCAGGGCCGCGCCTACCGGATCCGCAAGCGGACCAGCCACATCACCGTGGTCGTCAGCAGCAAGGAAGGGACCCGGTAATGGGCCAGAAGGTTAACCCGCACGGGTTCCGGCTCGGCATCACCACGGACTTCAAGTCCCGCTGGTACGCCGACAAGCTGTACAAGGACTACGTCAAGGAAGACGTCGCCATCCGCCGGATGATGACGCAGGGCATGGAGCGGGCCGGCATCTCCAAGGTGGAGATCGAGCGCACCCGCGACCGCGTCCGCGTCGACATCCACACCGCCCGGCCGGGCATCGTCATCGGCCGCCGCGGTGCGGAGGCCGACCGCATCCGCGGCGACCTGGAGAAGCTGACCGGCAAGCAGGTCCAGCTGAACATCCTCGAGGTCAAGAACCCCGAGATCGACGCGCAGCTGGTCGCCCAGGGCGTCGCCGAGCAGCTCTCCTCCCGGGTGTCCTTCCGCCGTGCCATGCGCAAGGCGATGCAGGGCACCATGAAGTCCGGTGCCAAGGGCATCAAGATCCAGTGCTCCGGCCGTCTCGGCGGCGCCGAGATGTCCCGCTCGGAGTTCTACCGCGAGGGCCGGGTGCCGCTGCACACCCTTCGCGCGAACGTCGAGTACGGCTTCTTCGAGGCCAAGACCACCTTCGGCCGCATCGGCGTGAAGGTCTGGATCTACAAGGGCGACGTCAAGAACATCGCCGAGGTCCGCGCCGAGAACGCCGCCGCCCGCGCCGGCAACCGTCCGCCCCGTGGCGCCGGTGCCGAGCGTCCGGCTCGCGGTGGCCGCGGTGGCGAGCGTGGCGGCCGCGGCCGTCGTCCGCAGCAGGGTGGCGAGGCCCAGGCCCCGACCGCCGCCGCTGTCGAGGCGCCGGCTGCCGACAACACTGGAACGGAGGCCTGACCCAATGCTGATCCCTCGCAGGGTCAAGCACCGCAAGCAGCACCACCCCAAGCGGCGTGGCGCTGCCAAGGGCGGCACTGAGCTCGCGTTCGGCGAGTACGGCATCCAGGCCGTCACCCCGGCCTATGTGACGAACCGGCAGATCGAGTCCGCTCGTATCGCCATCACCCGTCACATCCGCCGTGGCGGCAAGGTCTGGATCAACATCTACCCGGACCGCCCGCTCACCAAGAAGCCCGCCGAGACCCGCATGGGTTCCGGTAAGGGTTCTCCGGAGTGGTGGGTCGCGAACGTCCACCCGGGACGGGTGATGTTCGAGCTGTCCTACCCCAACGAGAAGGTGGCTCGTGAGGCGCTGACCCGCGCTGCTCACAAGCTCCCGATGAAGTGCCGGATTGTCCGGCGCGAGGCAGGTGAGAGCTGATGTCGGCCGGCACCAAGGCTGCTGAGCTTCGCGGTCTGGGCGACGACGAGCTCGTCGGCAAGCTGCGCGAGGCCAAGGAGGAGCTGTTCAACCTCCGCTTCCAGGCGGCGACCGGGCAGCTCGAGAACCACGGTCGGCTTCGCGCCGTCCGTAAGGACATCGCGCGGATCTACACCCTGATGCGCGAGCGCGAGCTGGGCATCGAGACGGTGGAGAACGCCTGATGACTGAGAACACGAACACCGAGGCACGCGGCTTCCGCAAGACCCGTGAGGGTCTGGTCGTCAGCGACAAGATGGACAAGACCGTCGTCGTCGCCGTCGAGGACCGCGTCAAGCACGCTCTGTACGGCAAGGTCATCCGCCGTACGAACAAGCTGAAGGCGCACGACGAGCAGAACGCTTGCGGCGTCGGCGACCGCGTCCTCCTCATGGAGACCCGGCCGCTGTCCGCGACGAAGCGCTGGCGCGTCGTCGAGATCCTCGAGAAGGCCAAGTAACGAACGCGATTGGGTGCGGCCGTATGTGCCCGGTGCCGTCAGGCGACCGGGTGAGCAGCGGCCGGCCCGGTCCCGATCGTTGACGATCAGGAGAAAGACGTGATCCAGCAGGAGTCGCGACTGCGAGTCGCCGACAACACGGGTGCCAAGGAGATTCTCTGCATCCGCGTTCTCGGTGGCTCCGGCCGGCGCTACGCGGGCATCGGGGACGTCATCGTGGCTACCGTCAAGGACGCGATCCCCGGTGGCAATGTGAAGAAGGGCGACGTCATCAAGGCCGTCGTCGTGCGGACCGTGAAGGAGCGCCGTCGTCCGGACGGTTCCTACATCCGCTTCGACGAGAACGCCGCCGTCATCCTCAAGAACGACGGTGACCCCCGTGGCACCCGCATCTTCGGCCCCGTGGGCCGTGAGCTGCGCGAGAAGAAGTTCATGAAGATCATCTCGCTCGCGCCGGAGGTGCTCTAACCGATGGCAGGCATGAAGATCAAGAAGGGTGACCTGGTCCAGGTCATCACCGGCAAGGACAAGGGCAAGCAGGGCAAGGTCATTCAGGCCTACCCCGCCGAGCAGCGCGTCCTCGTCGAGGGTGTCAACCGGGTCAAGAAGCACACCAAGGTCGGCCAGACCGCCCGTGGTTCCCAGACCGGCGGCATCGTGACCACCGAGGCCCCGATCCACGTCAGCAACGTTCAGCTGGTTGTGGAGAAGGACGGCAAGAAGGTCGTCACTCGCGTCGGTTACCGCTTCGACGACGAGGGCAACAAGATCCGCGTTGCCAAGCGGACCGGTGAGGACATCTGATGAGCGAGACCACTGTCGAGAAGGTGCAGCCGCGCCTCAAGGAGCGGTACCGCACTGAGATCAAGGGTCAGCTGCAGGAGCAGTTCTCCTACGACAACGTCATGCTGATCCCCGGCCTGGTCAAGGTCGTGGTCAACATGGGTGTCGGCGAGGCCGCCCGTGACAGCAAGCTGATCGAGGGCGCCATCCGCGACCTCACCGCGATCACCGGCCAGAAGCCGGCCGTGACCAAGGCCCGCAAGTCCATCGCGCAGTTCAAGCTGCGTGAGGGCCAGCCGATCGGCACCCACGTCACCCTCCGCGGTGACCGCATGTGGGAGTTCGTGGACCGTCTGGTGTCGCTGGCGCTCCCGCGCATCCGCGACTTCCGTGGTCTGTCGCCGAAGCAGTTCGACGGCCGTGGCAACTACACGTTCGGTCTGACCGAGCAGGTCATGTTCCACGAGATCGACCAGGACAAGGTCGACCGTCAGCGGGGCATGGACATCACCGTTGTCACCACCGCCCAGACTGACGACGAGGGCCGGGCGCTGCTGCGCGCCCTCGGCTTCCCGTTCAAGGAGAACTGACGTGGCGAAGAAGTCCCTCATCGCGAAGTCGGAGCGCAAGCCGAAGTTCGGCGTTCGCGGCTACACCCGCTGCCAGCGCTGTGGCCGTCCGCACTCCGTGTACCGCAAGTTCGGCCTCTGCCGTGTGTGCCTTCGTGAGATGGCCCACCGCGGCGAGCTGCCGGGCGTGACCAAGAGTTCCTGGTAGCACTCAGGGCCCCGACCCCACTGCGTTTTGGGGACTCGCCTGCGAGTCCCGTAAGGTAGTGGGGTCGGGCCCCTGTTGCCCGGAAACGTCTTACTACACCGCAGGTCCCTGCCGCGCCTATCACGCTCCTTTCGGGGGCGGGCTGCGCGCTGTCGGAAACCGCGGTGAGAGAGGCCTAAGGCCATCATGACCATGACCGACCCGATCGCAGACATGCTCACTCGTCTGCGTAACGCGAACTCGGCTTACCACGACTCCGTGGCCATGCCGGCGAGCAAGATCAAGTCGCACATCGCCGAGATCCTCCAGCAGGAGGGCTACATCTCCGGCTGGAAGGTCGAGGAGCCGCAGGAGGGCGAGGTCGGCAAGAAGCTGACCATCGAGCTCAAGTTCGGCCCCAACCGTGAGCGCTCGATCGCCGGTATCAAGCGCATCAGCAAGCCGGGCCTGCGGGTCTACGCAAAGTCCACCAACCTGCCGAAGGTCCTCGGTGGCCTGGGTGTCGCGATCATCTCGACGTCCCAGGGCCTCCTGACCGGCCAGCAGGCCGCCAAGAAGGGCGTGGGCGGGGAAGTCCTCGCCTACGTCTGGTAATTCGGGAAACGGAGGTATAGCCATGTCGCGAATTGGACGGCTGCCCATCCCGGTTCCCGCCGGCGTGGACGTCACCATCGATGGCCGGACGGTCTCGGTGAAGGGGCCCAAGGGTTCCCTCTCCCACACCGTCGCCGCGCCGATCGAGATCGGCAAGGGCGAGGACGGCAACCTTGTCGTCTCGCGTCCGAACGACGAGCGTATGTCGAAGGCCCTGCACGGCCTGAGCCGCACGCTGGTGGCGAACATGATCACCGGCGTGACCGCGGGCTACCGCAAGTCGCTCGAGATCAGCGGTGTCGGTTACCGCGTAGCCGCTAAGGGCTCCGCCATGGAGTTCTCCCTGGGTTACAGCCACCCGATCCTGGTCGAGGCCCCTGAGGGCATCTCCTTCCAGGTCGAGTCGCCCACCAAGTTCCACGTGGACGGCATCGACAAGCAGAAGGTCGGCGAGGTCGCCGCGAAGATCCGCAAGCTGCGCAAGCCCGACCCGTACAAGGCCAAGGGCGTCAAGTACGCGGGCGAGGTCATCCGCCGCAAGGTCGGAAAGGCTGGTAAGTAAGCCATGGCAGTCGGTGTGAAGATCGGCAAGGGCAACGCCTACAAGGGTGCCGCCCGCAAGCGCCGTGCCATCCGCGTTCGCAAGCGCGTCATCGGCACCGAGGTGCGTCCGCGCCTCGTCGTGACCCGCTCGAACCGCCACATGGTCGCCCAGGTCATCGACGACGCCCAGGGGCACACCCTGGTGTCGGCGTCGACCCTCGACGTGTCGATCCGCGGCAACGAGGGCGACAAGTCCGAGCAGGCCAAGAAGGTCGGCGCCCTGGTCGCCGAGCGTGCCAAGGCCGCCGGCATCGAGCAGGTCGTCTTCGACCGCGCGGGCAACCGCTACGCCGGCCGCATCGCGGCCCTGGCGGACGCGGCCCGTGAGGCCGGGCTCGACTTCTGAGCCGTTCGTCGCAAGCTAGCGGACGTAAACGAGAGAGGTAATTCCAATGGCTGGACCCCAGCGCCGCGGTGGCGGCGCCGGTGGCGGCGAGCGGCGTGACCGTAAGCGGGACGGTCGGGACGGCGGCCAGGCCGTCGAGAAGACCGCCTACGTCGAGCGTGTCGTCGCGATCAACCGCGTCGCCAAGGTTGTCAAGGGTGGTCGTCGTTTCAGCTTCACCGCGCTGGTCGTGGTGGGCGATGGCGACGGCACCGTCGGTGTCGGCTACGGCAAGGCCAAGGAGGTGCCGGCCGCCATCGCCAAGGGCGTTGAGGAGGCCAAGAAGCACTTCTTCAAGGTCCCCCGTATCCAGGGCACCATCCCCCACCCCATCCAGGGTGAGAAGGCCGCGGGCGTCGTGCTGCTGAAGCCGGCTTCCCCCGGTACCGGCGTTATCGCCGGTGGCCCGGTGCGCGCCGTTCTGGAGTGCGCCGGCGTCCACGACATCCTGTCGAAGTCGCTCGGCTCCGACAACGCGATCAACATCGTGCACGCCACGGTGGAGGCTCTGAAGGGGCTCGTCCGCCCCGAGGAGATCGCCGCCCGCCGCGGCCTGCCGCTCGAGGACGTCGCCCCCGCCGCACTGCTGCGGGCGCGCGCTGCGGGGGCGAGTGCCTGATGGCTCGCCTGAAGATCACGCAGACCAAGTCCTACATCGGCAGCAAGCAGAACCACCGCGAGACGCTGCGCTCGCTGGGTCTGAAGCGCATGCACGATGTCGTGGTGAAGGAGGACCGTCCCGAGATCCGCGGGATGGCCCGGACCGTGCGTCACCTCGTGACGGTCGAGGAGGTGGACTGACATGGGCGACAACCCGATCAAGATCCACAACCTGCGGCCCGCCCCGGGAGCCAAGACCGCCAAGACCCGTGTGGGTCGTGGTGAGGGTTCCAAGGGTAAGACCGCTGGTCGTGGTACCAAGGGCACCAAGGCCCGCTACCAGGTTCCGCAGCGCTTCGAGGGTGGGCAGATGCCCCTCCACATGCGCCTGCCGAAGCTGAAGGGCTTCAAGAACCCCTTCAAGGTCGAGTACCAGGTGGTCAACCTGGACAAGCTCGCGGCTCTCTACCCGCAGGGTGGCGAGGTCACCGTGGCCGACCTGGTCGCCAAGGGCGCGGTTCGCAAGAACCAGCTCGTCAAGGTGCTCGGCACCGGTGAGATCACCGTGGCGCTGCAGGTGACGGTGGACTCCGTCTCCGGCTCCGCCAAGGAGAAGATCGCCGCTGCCGGTGGCACCGTCACCGAGCTCATCTGAGACCTCGGCAGACAGCAGATGAACGGGGCCGTCCCTCCCAGGAGGGGCGGCCCCGTTCCGTGTGTCGGGCGATATCCCGGCATCTGGAGCGCCGCGCGCTTCTTCCGGGTGGCCACGCACTGTTAGAGTCCGTGGAGTCCGCTTGTAGGTTGGCCCCAGACTCTGCCTGAAGGCCACCGGTCCCCATCATCACCGACCCTTCCGCCGACGACGCGCGGGAGGCGCAGGAGGCACCGTGCTCAGTGCGTTCGCGCGGGCGTTCAAGACGCCCGACCTGCGCAAGAAGCTGCTGTTCACGCTGGGCATCATGGTGCTGTTCAGGCTCGGTGCACACATCCCGATCCCTGGTGTCAGCTTCCAGAACGTCCAGTCCTGCATCGACGAGAGCAAGGGCAGCCAGGGCCTCTTCGGCCTGGTGAACCTGTTCAGCGGCGGTGCACTGCTGCAGCTGACGATCTTTGCGCTGGGCATCATGCCCTACATCACGGCCAGCATCATCCTGCAGCTCCTCACCGTGGTGATTCCGCGGCTCGAGGCGCTGAAGAAGGAGGGCCAGGCCGGCACCGCGAAGATCACCCAGTACACCCGCTACCTGACCATCGCGCTGGCCGTGCTCCAGGGCACCGGCATCGTGGCCACGGCCTCCAGTGGCGCGCTGTTCAGTGGCTGCTCGGTGGGGGACCAGATTGTCCCGGACACCTCGATCTTCCGTATCGCGGTCATGGTGATCACCATGACGGCCGGTACCACCGTGATCATGTGGCTCGGTGAGCTGATCACCGACCGCGGCATCGGCAACGGCATGTCGATCCTGATCTTCACCTCGATCGCGGCCGGTTTCCCGTCCTCGCTGTGGGCGATCAAGCTCCAGGGCAAGATCGGCGGCGGCTGGGTGGAGTTCCTCAGCGTCATCGCGATCGGCCTGATCGTGGTCGCCCTGGTCATCTTCGTGGAGCAGGCGCAGCGCCGGATCCCGGTGCAGTACGCCAAGCGGATGATCGGCCGGCGCGCCTTCGGCGGCACCTCCACCTACATTCCGCTCAAGGTCAACCAGGCCGGCGTGATCCCGGTCATCTTCGCCTCGTCGCTGCTGTACATCCCGTCGCTGGTGGTCCAGCTGACCGGTTCGACGTCGGGGTGGGCGGTCTGGGTGAAGGACAACTTCGTCCGCGGTGACCACCCGATCTACATGGCGATCTACTTCGTCCTGATCGTCTTCTTCGCCTTCTTCTACGTCGCGATCTCTTTCAACCCCGAGGAAGTCGCCGACAACATGAAGAAGTATGGTGGCTTCATCCCGGGTATCCGGGCCGGCCGCCCCACGGCGGAGTACCTGAACTACGTCCTCACCAGGATCACCTGGCCGGGTTCCCTCTATCTGGGCGTCATCGCGCTGATCCCGATGATCGCTCTGGTGGCGTTCAAGGCCAACCAGAACTTCCCGTTCGGCGGCACCAGCATCCTCATCGTCGTTGGCGTCGGCCTCGAAACTGTCAAGCAGATCGAGAGCCAGCTCCAGCAGCGCAACTACGAAGGGTTCCTCCGCTGATGCGAATCGTCCTCGTCGGACCTCCTGGGGCCGGTAAGGGAACGCAGGCCCATGTCCTGGCCAAGACCCTGTCGATCCCGCACATCTCCACCGGAGACCTGTTCCGCGCCAACATCAGCCAGAGCACCCAGCTGGGGCTCGAGGCCAAGGCGTACATGGACGCAGGCAAGCTGGTTCCGGACGAGATCACCATCGGGATGGCCAAGGACCGGATGTCGCAGCCCGACGCCGCCAAGGGTTTCCTGCTGGACGGCTTTCCGCGCAACCTCGGCCAGGCCAAGGCGCTGGACGAGATCCTGGCCGACGCCGGGATAGCGCTGGACGGTGTGCTGGACCTGGAGGTCCCCGAGGACGAGGTGGTCCGGCGGATCGCCGGCCGCCGGCTCTGCCGCAACGACGGCAGCCATGTCTTCCATGTGGACTACAACCCGCCGGCGCAGCCCGGTGTCTGCGACGAGTGCGGCGGTGAGCTCTACCAGCGCACCGACGACACCGAGGAGAAGGTCCGGGTCCGCCTGGAGGAGTACCACTCCAAGACCGAGCCCATCATCGGGTACTACGCGGACCAGGGTCTGCTGGTGACCATCCCGGCGCTGGGCAAGGTGTCCGAGGTGACGGAGCGCGCCATCGAGGCGCTCCGCGGCAAGTAGTCCACACGGCCGGGCCGTGGCAGTCCCCCAGGGGGCGGCCACGGCCCGGCGCGTGTGCGGGGTTCCCGAGGCCGTACCGTGGAGGGGACCTGTGAAGTCGTGAGGACGAGGAACGCGCAGTGCTGGGAAGGCGAGAGCGCATGGTAGAGATCAAGACCCCCGAGCAGATCGCCAAGATGCGTGAGGCCGGGCTGGTCGTCGCCGAGGCGCTCAAGGCGTGCCGGGAGGCCGCCGTCCCCGGCGCCACCACGGGGGAGCTGGACGCGGTCGCCGCCAAGGTGATCGCCGACCACGGCGCCACCTCGAACTTCCTCGGCTACCACGGGTTCACCGGCACCATCTGCGCCTCGGTGAACGACGTGGTGGTGCACGGCATCCCCGGCGACCTGGAGCTGCGCTCCGGGGACATGATCTCCATCGACTGCGGTGCCATCGTCGACGGCTGGCACGGGGACGCGGCGATCACCGTGCTGGTGGGCGAGGGCCACGGCCAGGAGCTGCACGAGCTGAGCCGGGTCACCGAGGCCTCGATGTGGGCCGGGATCGCCGCCATGAAGCGCGGCAACCGGCTGCAGGACGTCAGCCGGGCCATCGAGTCCTATGTCCGCCGCCAGCCGCTGCCGCCCAAGGGGAAGTACGGCATCGTCGAGGACTACGGCGGCCACGGCATCGGTTCGGCCATGCACATGGACCCGCACCTCCTCAACTACGTCGACCGCGGCCGCGGCCGCGGGCCCAAGCTGGTGCCGGGTCTGTGCCTGGCGATCGAGCCCATGCTCAGCCTGGGCACCCCGCGCACCCATGTGCTCGAGGACGAGTGGACGGTGAAGACCAACGACGGCACCTGGGCCTCGCACTGGGAGCACTCGGTGGCGCTGACCGAGGAGGGCCCGCTGGTGCTCACCGCTTTCGACGGCGGCCGGGAGAAGCTGGCGGAGCTCGGAATCACCGCCGCGCCCGACCCCCTTGCCTGAGCCGGTTTCGCGTTTGATTGGGCACTGAAGTAGACTGACGCGTCGGCTCATTCCTGGCTTCGGCACGTCCGTGTCCGGGTTGAGGCGATCAAGGTAGTCGAGCCCGGAAGGCGATCAGCGAACCTTATGCCCAAGAAGCAAGGGGCCATCGAGATCGAGGGCACCGTCATCGAGTCTCTGCCGAACGCGATGTTCAAGGTGGAGCTCCAGAACGGGCACAAGGTCCTCGCGCACATCAGTGGAAAGATGCGGATGCACTACATCCGGATCCTCCCGGACGACCGTGTCGTCGTCGAGCTCAGCCCGTACGACCTCACCCGCGGTCGCATCGTCTACCGATACAAGTAACACCAGATCTCGCGCTGCGACGGCCGTGCCCCGTGTGGCACGGCCCTCTCGTGGCGCACGACCCGGAGAACCTGAATCCCATGAAGGTCAAGCCGAGCGTCAAGAAGATCTGCGACAAGTGCAAGGTGATCCGCCGCCACGGCCGGGTCATGGTGATCTGCGAGAACCTGCGCCACAAGCAGCGTCAGGGCTGATCATCCCCCGACCGCACGGGTCGTAACTCTTCGCGCGACGCGAATTTTTCCCAGTGATGCCCGTCCCCGGAAAGGGGACGCCACCCCCGGCGGAGGCCGGGGCCCTCCCCGCGGAAGCGGGACGGACGGCATCGCGCCAAACCTCCGAAGAAACACAGGAGCCAATCCATGGCACGCCTCGCCGGCGTCGACCTCCCCCGCGAGAAGCGGATCGAGATCGCCCTCACCTACATCTACGGCATCGGTCGTACCCGGGCCCAGCAGTCGCTGGCCGAGACCGGCGTGAGCCCGGACGTCCGCGTCCGCGACATCGCCGAAGAGGACCTCGTCAAGCTGAGCAAGTGGATCGAGGAGAACTACCGGGTCGAGGGTGACCTCCGCCGTGAGGTTCAGGCCGACATCCGCCGCAAGGTCGAGATCGGCTGCTACGAGGGTCTGCGTCACCGCCGCGGCCTTCCGGTCCACGGCCAGCGCACCCACACCAACGCCCGTACCCGCAAGGGTCCGCGTCGCGCCATCGCCGGCAAGAAGAAGCCGGGCAAGAAGTAGTCCGCCCCCAAACCGGACTTCCCTCCGGCCCGCGGGTAGCGGACCGACCACCTCATCAGGAGATTCAGACTTATGCCTCCGAAGGGCCGTCAGGCTGCGGGCGCCAAGAAGGTGCGCCGCAAGGAGAAGAAGAACGTCGCTCACGGGCACGCCCACATCAAGAGCACGTTCAACAACACGATCGTGTCGATCACCGACCCGACCGGCAATGTGATCTCGTGGGCCTCCGCCGGCCACGTCGGCTTCAAGGGCTCCCGCAAGTCCACGCCGTTCGCCGCGCAGATGGCGGCGGAGGCCGCCGCCCGCCGCGCCCAGGAGCACGGCATGCGCAAGGTCGACGTCTTCGTCAAGGGTCCCGGCTCCGGCCGTGAGACCGCGATCCGCTCCCTGCAGGCCACCGGCCTCGAGGTCGGCTCGATCCAGGACGTCACCCCCACCCCGCACAACGGCTGCCGCCCCCCGAAGCGCCGCCGCGTCTGACCCGTGGGCGACCGCTCCGGCCTGAGCCGGGGCGGTCGCCGGGTCCGACCGTGGGCCGGACGGACCCAGCGACGGCCGAGGCCGCCGCAGGGTCCGGCCCGATGCGTCGCCTGTACGGGCTCCCCTTCACCCGGGGAGCCCGTACGCTTGAGTCCATCGGCATCAAATAGCGGGTGCCGAAGACAACTGGAGGAACACCTCTCATGCTGATCGCTCAGCGCCCCTCGTTGACCGAAGAGGTCGTCGACGAATTCCGCTCCCGGTTCGTGATCGAGCCGCTGGAGCCGGGCTTCGGCTACACCCTCGGCAACTCGCTCCGCCGCACGCTCCTCTCCTCGATCCCGGGTGCCGCAGTCACCTCCATCCGGATCGACGGCGTCCTGCACGAGTTCACCACCGTGCCGGGTGTCAAGGAGGACGTCACCGACCTCATCCTCAACATCAAGCAGCTGGTCGTCTCCTCGGAGCACGACGAGCCGGTCGTGATGTACCTGCGCAAGCAGGGCCCGGGTGTGGTCACCGCCGCCGACATCGCGCCCCCGGCCGGTGTCGAGGTGCACAACCCCGAGCTGGTCCTCGCCACGCTGAACGGCAAGGGCAAGCTGGAGATGGAGCTGACCGTCGAGCGCGGTCGCGGCTACGTCTCCGCCGTGCAGAACAAGCAGTCCGGCCAGGAGATCGGCCGTATCCCGGTCGACTCGATCTACTCGCCGGTGCTCAAGGTCACCTACAAGGTCGAGGCGACCCGTGTCGAGCAGCGCACCGACTTCGACAAGCTGATCGTCGACGTCGAGACCAAGCCCGCCATGCGTCCCCGTGACGCCATGGCCTCGGCCGGCAAGACCCTCGTCGAGCTGTTCGGCCTCGCCCGCGAGCTGAACGTCGACGCCGAGGGCATCGACATGGGCCCGTCCCCCACGGACGCCGCCCTGGCCGCCGACCTGGCGCTGCCGATCGAGGAGCTGGAGCTCACCGTCCGCTCCTACAACTGCCTCAAGCGCGAGGGCATCCACACCGTGGGTGAGCTCGTCGCCCGCTCGGAGGCCGACCTGCTCGACATCCGCAACTTCGGTGCGAAGTCGATCGACGAGGTCAAGGCGAAGCTGGCCGGCATGGGCCTGGCCCTCAAGGACAGCCCGCCCGGATTCGACCCCACCGCGGCCGCCGACGCCTTCGGCGCCGACGACCTGGACGACTCCGGCTACGCGGAGACCGAGCAGTACTGAGCAGTACCCCGATGAGCCAAGTCCTGCGGGCACCGTGCCCGCAGGCCCTCCCCGGTACCTGACACGGCCGGGGCAGGAGATATGAGGAGAGAATCCCCATGCCGCGTCCCACCAAGGGAGCCCGTCTCGGCGGCGGTCCGTCGCACGAGCGTCTGCTGCTGGCCGGTCTGGCCCGCGAGCTGTTCCAGTACGGCCGCATCACCACCACCGAGGCCAAGGCCCGCCGCCTGCGCCCGGTGGCGGAGAAGCTGATCACCAAGGCGAAGAAGGGCGACCTGCACAACCGTCGCCTGGTGCGCCAGAGCATCACCGACGTGGCGGTGCTGCACACCCTCTTCACCGAGATCGCGCCGCGCTACGAGAACCGCCCCGGCGGTTACACCCGCATCACCAAGATCGGTCCCCGTCGTGGCGACAACGCCCCGATGGCCGTGATCGAGCTGGTGGAGGCGCTCACCGTCGCGCAGAACGCGGTCGGCGAGGCCGAGGCCGCCACCAAGCGGGCCGTCAAGGAGGCCGACGAGGCCAAGGCCGCCGAGGCCACCGAGACCGAGGCCGCCGAGGCCCCGGCCGAGGAGTCGAAGGACGCCTGAGCCCTGTCCCAGGGTTCACCCGAGGCCCGCTCCCCCCGTCCGGGGGAGCGGGCCTCTCCGCCGTATCAGGGAGATTCGAGCAGTGGTCGACGAGTGCGACGAGAAGCCGGCGCTGGACGGTCCCGCTGAGGGATGGGTCCGGATCAGGCTGGACCTGGCCTACGACGGGTCGGAGTTCTCCGGCTGGGCCCGGCAGCCGGGACGGCGTACCGTCCAGGGCGAGCTGGAGGAGGCGCTGCGCACCGTGCTGCGCACCGACCTCCCGGTGGAGCTGACGGTGGCCGGGCGCACCGACGCCGGAGTCCACGCCCGGGGTCAGGTCGCCCATGTGGACCTGCCCGCGGAGCTCTGGGCGGCGCACCGGGAGAAGGTCCGGCGCAGGCTGGCGGGGCGGCTCCCCGCCGACGTCCGGGTCTGGTCGCTGACGGAGGCGCCGCACGGCTTCGACGCCCGCTTCGCAGCGATCTGGCGCCGCTACGCCTACCGGATCAGTGACCACCCGGGCGGGGTGGACCCGTTGCGCCGCGGGCATGTGCTGTGGCACGACCGTCCGCTGGACGTGGCGCTGATGAACGAGGCGGCACGGCTGCTGCTGGGGGAGCACGACTTCGCCGCGTACTGCAAGAAGCGGGAGGGCGCCACCACCGTACGCACCCTGCTGGAGCTGGGCTGGGAGCGCACCCCCGACGACCCCATGGCCCACCGTGACGGGACCGGCCTGGTGGTGGCGACGGTCCGTGCCGACGCCTTCTGCCACAACATGGTGCGGGCCCTGGTGGGGGCGATGTTGCTGGTGGGCGACGGAAGGCGGCCGGTGGGGTTCCCCGGGGAGGTGCTGGCCGGACGGGTGCGCAACTCGGCGGTCAATGTGGTGCGCCCGCACGGGCTGACCCTGGAGGAGGTCGGCTATCCGGCGGACGGGCTGCTGCTGGAACGCAATCGTGCCGCCCGCCGGATGCGCACCCTGCCGGGCGTGCCCCTGCCGGGTGCCTCCCTGCCCGGTGACGAGGTCAGCCCGCCGGGGCGGTGACCGCGGGCTGGGAGGCGGCCAGTTCACCGCGTCGCAGCAGGATGTTGCGGGCCAGCCCCGAGAGGTCGCGGACGGCCTGCACGACCTTCTTGTCGGACGTCGACACCGGTTTGCCGTTGGTGTAGCCGCCAACGGTGAAGTAGGCGTAGCGGCCGATGGACGCCTGGGAGCTCAGGCATTTCACGTTGCGGCAGAAGGGCTTGAGCTTCCGGTACAGCGAGTAGATGTTCCCGCCCTTGGTCTTCGCCACGGCCTGCGCCTGCCTGGCGTCGTCGAAGACCACGATGCCGATGGTGACTGCGACGCCGTGGCTGAAGTAGGTGGCGCGGTAGACCGCTGTGCACTTGTGGCTGACGAACACCGCGCCCAGGCCGCTCGAGCCCGCGAGGGCGCATTTGGCGGTGCCGTGAGGGGCACCGTCGCGTTCGTAGACGGTGTCCTTGAAGGGGATCTGCGCGTCCCCGAAGAGGGTGTAGCGGTCCAGCCTGGCGGTGTCCGTGGCCGCGGAGGAGATGATCGTCACCGGGTCCACCGGCGGCGGCGGGGGCGTGGACGGCTTGGGGCTCGGCTTGGTCACGGA
>NZ_LIQR01000001.1:6526-43217 GCF_001418575.1 Peterkaempfera griseoplana | reverse complement strand
GTCGGCCATGGGCGGGATCCTCCCACCCGGAGCCGCCGAAGGGGAGGGGCGGCGGCCGGGCGGGCCCCGCGGGCCGCCCTGGCACCGCTCCGGGGCGCGTACTCTTGTGCGTTGAGATGAGCGCGCGAACCTACCAAGTGGTCACCTACGGGTGTCAGATGAACGTCCACGACTCCGAGCGGCTGTCCGGCCTGCTGGAGGACGCGGGATACGTCAAGGCCGACCAGGACGGCAGCCCGGACGTCGTCGTCTTCAACACCTGCGCGGTGCGGGAGAACGCCGACAACCGGCTGTACGGCAACCTGGGCCGGCTCGCCTCGGTCAAGGCGAAGCAGGCGGGGATGCAGATCGCCGTCGGCGGATGCCTGGCCCAGAAGGACCGGGACACCATCGTCCGCAAGGCCCCCTGGGTCGACGTGGTCTTCGGCACCCACAACATCGGGCACCTCCCGGCGCTGCTGGAGCGGTCCCGGGTCGAGTCCGAGGCCCAGGTGGAGATCCTGGAGTCGCTGGACACCTTCCCCTCGACGCTGCCCACCCGCCGTGAGTCGGCGTACGCCGCCTGGGTCGCGATCTCGGTGGGCTGCAACAACACCTGCACCTTCTGCATCGTGCCCGCGCTGCGCGGCAAGGAGAAGGACCGCCGGCCCGGGGACGTTCTCGCCGAGGTGGAGGCGCTGGTCGCCGAAGGCGTCATCGAGGTCACCCTGCTCGGCCAGAACGTCAACGCCTACGGCTCCGACATCGGCGACCGCGAGGCGTTCTCCAAGCTGCTGCGTGCCTGCGGCCGCATCGACGGACTGGAGCGGGTCCGCTTCACCTCCCCGCACCCCCGCGACTTCACCGACGACGTGATCGCCGCGATGGCCGAGACCCCCAATGTGATGCACCAGCTGCACATGCCGCTGCAGTCCGGTTCGGACGGCGTGCTCAGGGCGATGCGCCGCTCCTACCGGCAGGACCGCTACCTCGGCATCATCGAGAAGGTCCGCGCCGCCATGCCGGACGCCGCCATCTCCACCGACATCATCGTGGGCTTCCCCGGCGAGACCGAGGAGGACTTCGAGCAGACCCTGCACGTGGTCCGCGAGGCCCGCTTCGCCCAGGCCTTCACCTTCCAGTACTCCAAGCGGCCCGGCACCCCCGCCGCCGAGATGGACGGCCAGATCCCCAAGGAGGTCGTGCAGGCGCGCTACGAGCGGCTGGTCGCCCTGCAGGAGGAGATCTCCTGGGAGGAGAACAAGAAGCAGGTCGGGCGCACGCTCGAAGTCCTGGTCGCCGAGGGCGAGGGGCGCAAGGACGACCGCACCGACCGGCTGTCCGGACGGGCCCCCGACAACCGGCTGGTGCACTTCACCCGGCCCGCGGAGCCGGTCCGCCCGGGCGACACCGTCCAGGTCGCCGTGACGTACGCCGCCCCGCACCATCTGCTCGCGGAGGGGCCCGCGCTCGCCGTGCGCCGCACCCGGGCCGGTGACGCCTGGGAGCGGCGGCAGGCCGCGCCCGCGGCCAGGCCCGCCGGAGTGATGCTGGGTCTGCCCGGCATCGGCGCCCCGGCCCCGCTGCCTGCGGCTCCGGCCCAGGGCTGCGGCTGCGACTGACGGCGGGACCGCGCCCGGATCCCGGGTGACCGGGAGGGGCATGTGCGGTGGGCGGCCGCCCGCGGCCCGGTGGGGCCGGGTGCGGGGTTGCCGACCGCGCGGGGGCAGGCCGTAGAGTGCTGATCATGCTGGTCGCCGCTGCCGTGTGCCCCTGCCCGCCGCTGCTGGTCCCCGAGGTCGCCTCGGGCGCCGCGCCCGAGCTGGAGGGGCTGCGCACCGCCTGCGCCGAGGCGCTGGCCGAGCTGGCCGCGGCCCGGCCCGACAGGCTGTGGGTGGTCGGCCCCACGGACCAGGGGGACACCGGCCGCGACCGGTTCCGCCGGGGGGCCGTGGGCTCCTTCCGCCGCTTCGGTGTGGACCGTACGGTCCGCCTGGGGCAGGGCCGCGAGCCCGGCGCCGACGGAGACGGGGAACTCACCACCTCGGTGGCGGTGGGGGCCTGGCTGCTGGAGCAGGCCGGCTGGGCGGGCCCCTGCGAGGCCCGCTGCGTACGTCCGGACGAGCGGCCCGAGGAGTGCCTGCGGATCGGGGCGGAACTGGCCGCCGCCGCGCCGCGCACCGCGCTGCTGGTGCTCGGTGACGGCAGCGCCTGCCGTTCGCTGAAGGCGCCGGGCTATCTGGACGAGCGGGCCGAGCCCTTCGACGCCTCGGTGGCGGCGGCCCTGCTGGCGGCCGACACCAAGGCGCTCGCCGCCCTGGATCCGGCGCTGGCCGCCGAGCTGCAGGCCGGCGGCCGCGCGGCATGGCAGGTACTGGCCGGAGCCGCCGAGGAGGCGGGCCTCGGCGGCCGGCTGCTGTGCGACGAGGCGCCGTACGGGGTCGGCTACTTCGTCGCCTCCTGGAGCTGACGGGGTCCGTCAGCCGGGGGTGGCGGTGCCGGAGGGGCCGCTGCCCTGCGGCGGCTGGCCCTTCGCCGCGAGATCGTCCACCGCGTGCTTGGCCTTCTCCGCGCCCTGGCCGATCTTTTCGCTGTACTTGCCCTTGGTGGCCTTGTCGATCGCCTGCCCGACCTTGTCCAGGCCATGGTCGATCTGCTCGCCGTGCTTGCCGGCCAGCTCGGTGGCCTTGTCCTTGAGTTTCTCCATCATGCCCATGGGCGTCTCCTCAGGAGGTCCGCAGGAGATACCTCTGCCCAGCTCCACCGGTCCCAACCTGCCAGACTGGGGGACGTGACCAGCCCGGACAGCCGCAGCCCCGCCCCGCCGCCCGCTCCGCCCCGTGTCGTCGCCGTCGTCGGTGCGACCGCCGCGGGCAAGTCCGACCTCGCGGTGGACCTGGCCAGGGAGCTCGGAGGCGAGGTGGTCAACACCGACTCCATGCAGCTCTACCGCGGCATGGACATCGGCACCGCCAAGCTCACCCCGGAGGAGCGGCGCGGTGTCCCGCACCATCTGCTGGACGTCTGGGACGTCACCGAGACCGCCAGTGTGGCCGAGTACCAGCGGCTGGCCCGGGAGGTGATCGACCGGCTGCTCGCCGCCGGACGCACCCCCGTGCTGGTCGGCGGCTCCGGGCTGTATGTGCGGGCCGCGGTGGACGCCATGGAGTTCCCCGGGACCGATCCGCAGGTCCGGGCCGCACTGGAGACGGAGCTGGCCGAGCAGGGGCCGGGCCCGCTGCATGCCCGGCTCGCGGTCGTGGACCCCGCCGCCGCCGCGGCGATCCTGCCCAGCAACGGCCGCCGGATCGTCCGCGCCCTGGAGGTGGTGGAGATCACCGGCCGCCCCTTCACCGCCAACCTCCCGGGCCACACCTCGGTGTACGACACGGTGCAGCTGGGCGTCGGGGTGCCGAGGCCGGAGCTGGACGCCAGGATCGCGCTGCGGGTGGACCGGATGTGGGAGGCGGGGCTGCTTGCCGAGGTCCGTGTCCTGGAGAAGAACGGGCTGCGGGAGGGGCGTACCGCCTCCAGGGCGCTCGGTTACCAGCAGGTGCTCGCCCACTTCGCGGGGGAGTGCAGCGAGGAGGAGGCACGGGCGGAGACGGTACGGGCGACCCGCCGCTTCGCACGCCGTCAGGAGTCCTGGTTCCGGCGTGACCCGCGGATCCACTGGCTGCCCGGCGGAACCGGCGCCGACCGCTCCCACCTGCTGGAATGTGCTCTGGACAGGGTGCTCACCGGACACTGAGGGCAGGGTTTTGGCCAAGCGACGGTGCATACGCCCTGCGCACGTGCAGGTGCAGAGGGACACGGCGGTCACGGCAGGATCACGTCATGGCCACGGATCACCCGAGGACGCCGTGTGACGCGCGGTGACCGCATGTGGGCATGCCATTATCGACCCGTCAGGGTGACAAGCTGTTGTCGCACCATGCGTCGAATGCTCGGGGAGGCCTCGTGTCGACGGGTACCGGCCCCGAAGCGGACCAGCGCCTGGGCGCCGTCCCGCCCCGCGTGCGAGCCGCGGCCCCTGCCGACCTCGGCGGGTCGCCTCTGTCCTCCCTCTCGCCCCTTGAGCCGCAGGACCCCTTCGGCGCCGACCGCCCGGCGCCGGCCGGACCCGGGATCACCGCCCCGCCGGAGGGCGTGGTGCACGAGCGGGAGATCCGCCCCCGCCGCAGGCTCCGCTGGTGGCAGACACTGCCGATCGCGGTCATCGGGATCTTCGGCTCGCTGATGTTCGCCTTCCCGCTGGCCTTCGAGTCCGGCGACGGCGGCGCGGTCGTCGGCATGCTGGGACTGCTGCTGACCTCGGCCTCCGTGGGCTGGGGTGCGATGGCCGCCCGCCGGGTCGGCTACGCCTGGCCCGGCCTGCCGCGCCGCGGCTCCGCCGAGCGGGCCGGCTGGCGCGCCATCACCGCCTACACCCTGCTGGGGCTGGTCGCCCTGGGCCTCGGGGTGTGGCGGGTGGCCCTGCTCAGGGGCTGACGGGCCGCCCACCCGGCGACGGGGGCCGACCCCGTAGGCTGGCGCCGTGAGCGATGACACCGCGGGCAGCACCACCCTGGGCCTCCCCTTCCTCAAGGGCCACGGCACCCAGAACGACTTCGTGATCGTGCCGGACCCGGACGGCCTGCTGGACATCGGCCCGGCCGACGTCGCGCGGCTCTGCGACCGGCGGGCCGGGATCGGCGGCGACGGACTGCTGCGTGTCGTCCGCTCCGCCGCCCACCCCGAGGCGGCCGGGATGGCCGCCGAGGCCGAGTGGTTCATGGACTACCGCAACGCCGACGGTTCCGTCGCCGAGATGTGCGGCAACGGCATCCGGGTCTTCGCCCGCTATCTGGCCCACGCGGGCCACACCGGGGCCGGGGACGTGGCCATCGCCACCCGCGCGGGTGTCCGCCGGGTGCACCTCGCCAAGGACGGCCCGGACGGGCCCGGCGAGATCACCGTGGACATGGGCCGCGCCGTGCTGCCCGGGACGGACCCGGTCGAGGTCGCCGTGGGAGCCCGCCGCTGGCCCGCCCGCAATGTGAACATGGGCAACCCGCACGCGGTGGTCTTCGTCGACGACCTCGACCACGCGGGCGATCTGCTGACGGCGCCCGCCGTCTCCCCGGCCGGGGTCTACCCGGACGGAGTCAATGTGGAGTTCGTGGTAGAGCGCGGCCCCGGGCATGTGGCGATGCGCGTCCATGAGCGGGGCTCGGGGGAGACCCGCTCCTGCGGCACCGGCACCTGCGCGGTCGCGGTCGCCGCGGCCCGCCGGCACGGCGCCGACCCGGCCGTCACCGGCCGCCCCGCGGCGTACCGGGTGGACGTCCCCGGCGGCCGGCTGCTGATCACCGAGCATCCCGACGGCCGGGTGGAGATGACCGGTCCGGCCGTGATCGTCGCCCAGGGCACACTTCACCTCTGACAGGGCTGGGCCCTGCTCCGCGCCGGCGCCCGGCGCGCCGGTGCGGAGCGCCCGTAGCGGGTGCGCCGACGGCGCGCGCCGCAGTTGTGCATGGCTTTGCCCAGGCCGAATGGCATTGAATCCCCCCGATCGGGTGATCCTGTTGACGCTCCGGAGGTGAGCCGTCGCGGCCCGTGGTGGGCTCGGTAGCATGGACCACCGGGGTCGGGAGCCGCTCCGGTGCTCGCTGCCGGAGGTGCCCATGCCCGTTCACGCCGGTGATCCTGCGCCCGGCGCGCACACCCCGCCGCCCGCGCCGCAGCCGGAGTGCGCCGACCCGAGACCGGCCCGCCGGCTGGGCCGCGGCACCCTGGGCAGAGCGGGCCGGGCGGCGCTGCTGGCCACCGGCCGCGCCCCGTTCCCCGATGCGATCGAGCCCATCGTCCGGGCCCACCGTGCCCACCACCCCCGGGCGGACCTGGCGCTGCTCGGCCGCGCCTACCAGAGTGCCGAGGCCGGCCACCGGGGGCAGCTGCGCAAGAGCGGCGAACCCTTCATCACCCATCCGCTGGCCGTCACCGTGATCCTCGCCCAACTGGGCGCCGAGACCACCACCCTGGTCGCCTCGCTCCTCCACGACACCGTGGAGGACACCGAGATGACGCTGGATCAGGTGCGTGCGGAGTTCGGCGAGGAGGTCGCCTACCTGGTCGACGGCGTCACCAAGCTGGAGAAGGTGGACTTCGGCGCGGCCGCGGAGGCCGAGACCTTCCGCAAGATGCTGCTGGCCACCGGTGACGACGTCCGGGTCATGGTGATCAAGCTGGCCGACCGGCTGCACAACATGCGCACCATCCGGCACATGAAGCCGGCCAGCCGGGTGCGGATCGCCAAGGTCACCCGGGACGTGCTGATCCCGCTCGCCGAACGGCTCGGCATCCAGGTGGTGAAGACCGAACTGGAGGACATCGTCTTCGCCACCCTCCACCCCGAGGAGTACGGCCGTACCAGCGCGCTGATCTCGGCCGGGGACATCGCTACCGGGCCGCTCGCCGACTTCGCCGGCAGACTGCGCCGCCAGCTCGCCGAGGCGGGGGTGCCGGCCGAGGTCACGGTGCGGCCCCGGCACTGCGTCTCCGCGCACCGGGTGCTGCTGAAGCGGCTGGCCGCGCCAGGGCCCGACGGTCGTCCGCAGCAGCTGCGCCCCGCCGATCTGGGGCGGGTACTGGTGGTGGTGGAGGAGAACGCCGACTGCTACGCCGTCCTCGGCGAGCTGCACACCTGCTGGACGCCGCTGCCCGGCGAGTTCAAGGACTTCGTGGCCGCGCCCAAGTTCAACCTCTACCAGTCGCTGCACACGGCGGTGGCCGACGAGCAGCAGAACGTGGTCGAGGTGCTGGTGCGCACCCGGCGGATGCACCGGGTCGCCGAGTTCGGGGTGGTGGCGCTGGGCAGTCCGCGCCAGCCGGAGACCCCCGACCCGGGCCGTGACGAGCTGGACCGCACCGACCCGGCCCGCCCGGGCTGGCTCAGCCGGCTGCTGGACTGGCAGCGGGACACCCCCGACCCCGACGCCTTCTGGTCCACGCTCACCGCCGACCTCTCCGACGACCGGGAGATCACCGCGGTCACCGAGGAAGGCGCGACCCTCACCCTGCGGGCGGGCGCCACCTGCGTGGACGCGGCCTATGCGCTGGGGGAGCAGATCGGCCACCGCTGCATCGGCGCCCGGGTCAACGGGCGGCTGGTCGCCCTGTCCACCCAGCTCTCCGACGGCGACATCGTGGGCGTCCTCACCGAACCCGGCCCGGGGGCGCCCTCGGGGCCCGCCCCGGAGTGGCTGCGGCATGTGCGGACCCCGAGGGCCCGGCTGGCCATCGAGCACTGGCTGGCCGAGCATCCCGCCGACGCCGCAGCCGCCGCGGACGCGGTCATCGCCCCGGAGAGCGCCGCGGCCGACGCCCCCGTGGGGCAGCGCCCCGCGGAGCCGCCGCCGGACGGCCGGGCGCCGGGACCGGAGCGGGCCGCCGGGCCCGCGGAGGTCCGCGGCCGGCCGGAGGTCCCGGTACGGCTCGCCCGCTGCTGCACCCCGGTCCCCCCGGACCGGGTCACCGGCTTCGCCATCCGCGGCGGGGCGGTCGCGGTGCACCGCCGCGACTGCCCCACCGGGCGGCAGATGCGGGCCGCCGGACGACCCGCCGTGGAGGTGGGCTGGACCTCGGGGCCGCGCCGGACGGGCTACCGGGTCACCCTGCTGGCCGACGCGCTGGACCGTCCGAGGCTGCTGGCCGACCTCACCGCCGCCATCGCCGCCGAGGGCATCGGCATCGTCTCCGCCGCCGTGGAGCCTCCGCAGGAGCTCAGGGTCCGCCACACCTACACGGTGGAGCTGCCGGACCCGGGTGTGCTGGCCCCGCTGATGCGCGCCATGCTGCGGGTCTCCGGGGTCTACGACGTCTACCGGTCCGGCCCGGGCGCCACCGGGAGGCCAAATGCAGATGACCGCTCCCGTCCGGGCGTGCGACCATCTTCGGGAATCCGCAGCAGGTCTGCGACGTTCACCAGAGGTACCGAGGGATAGGCCGGGCGGGAAGCCGGGCATGCTCCCGGTGCAGACCCGTTCGACGAACCCTAAGGACACGATGACCTCCACGTTCGACAACCGCGACCACTCCACCGGGCGTGTCGCACGACGCCCGGAGGACCTCCGGGCAGCAGCCCTCATGGACGAGGACCTCGCGGTGATCGACGAGGACCTCGACTACGACGGCGACCAGTACGACCGCAGCGACCGTGCCGCTCTGCGCCGTGTCGCGGGTCTCTCCACCGAGCTCCAGGACGTCACCGAGGTCGAGTACCGGCAGCTCCGCCTGGAGCGTGTGGTGCTCGTCGGCGTCTGGACCGACGGGACGGCCGAGGAGGCCGAGACCTCCCTGGCCGAGCTCGCCGCCCTGGCCGAGACGGCCGGCTCCCAGGTGCTGGACGGTGTGATCCAGCGCCGTGAGCGACCCGACCCGGCGACCTACATCGGGTCCGGCAAGGCGAGGGAGCTCCGGGAGATCGTCGAGACCGAGGGCGCCGACACCGTCGTCTGCGACGGTGAGCTCACCCCGGCCCAGCTGATCCACCTGGAGGACGTGGTCAAGGTCAAGGTCGTCGACCGGACGGCCCTGATCCTGGACATCTTCGCCCAGCACGCCAAGTCCCGGGAGGGCAAGGCACAGGTCTCGCTGGCGCAGATGCAGTACATGCTGCCCAGGCTGCGAGGCTGGGGCCAGTCGCTCTCCCGGCAGATGGGTGGCGGTGGCTCGGGCTCCTCGGGCGGCGGTATGGCCACCCGTGGTCCCGGTGAGACCAAGATCGAGACCGACCGGCGGCGCATCCGCGAGAAGATGGCCAAGCTCCGCCGTGAGATCGCCGACATGAAGAAGGGCCGCGACACCAAGCGCCAGGAGCGCAAGCGCCACCAGGTGCCCTCCGTGGCCATCGCCGGCTACACCAACGCCGGCAAGTCCTCCCTGCTCAACCGCCTCACCGGGGCGGGCGTGCTGGTGGAGAACGCCCTGTTCGCCACCCTCGACCCGACCGTGCGCCGGGCGTCCACCCCCGGCGGCCGGGTCTACACGATCACGGACACGGTGGGCTTCGTCCGCCATCTGCCGCACCACCTGGTGGAGGCGTTCCGCTCCACCATGGAGGAGGTCGCCGACGCCGACCTCATCCTCCACGTGGTCGACGGGTCGCACCCCGACCCGGAGTCGCAGCTGGCGGCGGTCCGCGAGGTGATCACCGAGGTCGACGCCCAGAAGGTGCCGGAGATCGTGGTGATCAACAAGGCGGACGCGGCCGATCCGCTGGTGCTCCAGCGGCTGCTGCGCCGTGAGCCGCGCGCCCTGGTGGTGTCGGCACGCACCGGCGAGGGCATCGACGAGCTGCTGAAGCTGGTCGAGGACGAGCTGCCCAGGCCCTCGATCGAGGTCGAGGCCCTGGTCCCGTACACCCGCGGTGACCTGGTCTCCCGGGTGCACGCCGAGGGCGAGCTGATCGGCACCGAGCACACCGCGGAGGGCACCCTGCTGCGGGCCAAGGTGTCGGCGGAGCTGGCGGCCGAGCTGGAGCGGTACACGGTGGCCGCGGCACGCGGCTGAGCCGAGGCACGGCACAACGCCGGAGGGCGGGAACCAGGTGACTGGTTCCCGCCCTCCGGCGTTCGCACGGCGGCCGGGCGGTCAGCCGGCCTTCTTCACGAAGTAGTTGAACATCTGCTGGGCCACCGTGCCCAGATAGGGCCCGGCCTCCCAGGTCGGGTGGTCCACCGGGCCGATGGAGTTGTTGCTCACCAGCCCCGTCCTGCCGTTCGGCATGGTGGCGAACCAGCCGCCGCCGCTGGACCCCGCGGTCATGGTGCAGCCGATGGCCAGCATCGGCGGCCGTGAGGCGTCATAGGAGATCCGCACCGGAGGGACCGTACTGCGGCACCGGTAGAGCTCCTGCCCGTCGAAGGGCTTCGCCGCCGGGTAGCCCCAGTTGGCCACCGGGGCCAGCTGCTGCCGGGGCGCGTTGAACCAGACCGGGATGGCGCCGCCGACCGTCTCCTCCAGGGAGCGGCCGTCACCCTCCGGGTTGTGCACCTGCAGCACCGCGAAGTCGTACTGGCTGGACTTGTTCACCGGGCCGTGCGTGGCCGGCGGTCCCTCGGCCGCCCACTGCGGCGAGGTGACGATCTTGTCCGCCCACCACTGGCCGAGCGGGGCCAGCGCCTTGTCGAGCGACTGCTGGCCGCCGCTGCCCACACCGGTGCTGTTGTAGCCGGGGACGTACATGATGTGCTTGTACCAGTCGCCGCCCTTGCCGCCGTGCACACAGTGCCCGGCGGTCCACACCAGATTGCTCTTGCCGGGGTGGGCGGGGTCGGTGACCACCGTGCCCGAGCAGACGGCGGTGCCGTCGGGCTCGTCGAAGAAGATCTTCCCGACGGACCCGGGGTACGGGCGCGCGATCGCGGTGGCCCGGATCGGGGCCGGCTCGGGGTCGTTGGGGCCGATGCCGCCGCCGCTGCTGCCGTCGCTGTTGCCGCCGGTGGTACTGCCGCCGCCCGTGGTGCCGCTGCCCGTGCTGCCGCCACCCGACGTGCCGCCGCCGGAGGCGCCGCCGGGATTGTCGGACGGCGGGGCCTGGTCCTTGGGCTTGGCCTTCTTCATCTTCTCCGGATCCCAGAGACCCTTGATCACCGGATTGTTGAAGACATGCTCCTCGGCCCACTTGTCCCAGTCGTCGAAGTTCCAGTTCTTCAACTCGTCCAGGCTGCTGGGCAGGCCGTCCAGCAGGCCGCTGGGCAGTGCGCTGGCGAGGCCGCTCGGCAGGTCGGACGGCAGGCCGCCGATGTCGCCGCCGGATGTGCCGTGTGCGGTGACCGAGCCGTCGGACGAGCCGCCGTTGTCGTTGCAGGCGGTGACTCCGACCAGGGTGACGCAGGCCAGTGCTGCGGCCCCGAGGGCGGTACGGGTACGGGTGCGGGTCGTGCGACGACGCAGGTCGCCCCTGCGTATGGGTGACATGGACTCAGTTCCCCCAGAGTTCAAGACACGGCTCGGCCGTCGTCGTTCGGCGACTACTGTCCCACTGCAGCGGGGGACGGTGCACGGCGACCCCCTGGTTGCGATCGCTGACGAACAGTCACCGTCCCGTGACAGCCCCTGCGTCCTGGCTACGCGGCGCCGGGTCCGGACGGTTCGCGATGTCACCCCCAGGAATGAACTCCGCCGGACGGATCACTACTTCGAGTGGGTGCCCACTTGCTCTGTGCAGTCGAAGGAAGGTAAGCCTTACCCGCCACTTCGCGGAGGTGTCCGGGCTGCGCCGCTGCCGCCCCACGCCACCCGGAACCCTCGCACCCAGCTGGAGGCGCCCGTGAACCCCGCCCTCGCCGGCCCCGGTCCGGCCGATCCGGTCCCCGCCCAGCAGACCGGGTCCGGGAGCCGGCACGGCCTGGACCCGCTGCTGCACCCGGACCCCGCGACCGCCGCCGACCACGCCGCGACCGAGAGCCTGCTGCGCTGCTGGGTACGGGAGACCGGGGTGCCCGCGCCCCGCGACGGGGTGCTGCGCATCCCCGTGGCGGCAGGGGCCGCCCGCCTCACCGTGCCCGTCCGGCACTGGTCCGCGGCGGGCTGGCACCGCTTCGGCCCCGCTCTGCTGACCCCCCGGGCGCCGGTGCCCGGCGCCGCCGGGCAGCGGGAGGACCTGGCCGGAGCGCCGGTCGACGCCGTCACCACCGCGGCCCTGCTCACCCGCGAGGCCGGCGCCGAGGGTGCCGCGGGGATCGCCGACCTCACCGGGCGGGTGGCCGACTCGGTGCGCCGCACCACGCAGTTCCTGGGGCACCGCCGCCGCCACCCCCGCCCGGCGGCAGGCTCGGTGACCTTTCCCTTCCTCGACGGGGAGCAGGCCCTGCTGCTGGGGCACCCCCTGCACCCGACGCCGAAGAGCCGCGACGGCATCGGGGACACCGAGGCCGCCGCCTACTCCCCGGAGCTGCGTGGCTCCTTCCGGCTGCACTGGTTCGCGGCGGACCGGTCCCTGGTGGCCACCGACTCCGCACTGGAGGCATCGGCCCCGCGGATCACCGCCCAGCTGCTCGGCCGCGCCGCACCGCTGCCCCCCGGTACGGTCGCGCTGCCGCTGCACCCCTGGCAGGCCCGGGAGCTGGCGCTGCGCCCCGCCGTCCGGGCGCTGCTGGAGGAGGGGCGGCTCCACGACCTCGGCCCGCACGGGGACTTCTGGTATCCCACCTCCTCAGTACGCACGGTCTGCCGGCCGGGCACCCCCTGGATGCTCAAGCTCTCCCTCGGACTGCGCATCACCAACTCCCGCCGGGAGAACCTCCGCAAGGAGCTCCACCGGGGGGTGGAGGTCCACCGCTTGCTGGAGAGCGGTCTGGCGGCGGAGTGGCGCAGCCGTCACCCGCGCTTCGACATCGTCCGCGACCCGGCATGGCTGGGCGTCGACCTGCCCGGCGCCGTTCCGGGAGCCGCGGGCGGCCTGGACACCGGGATCCGGCTGCAGCCCTTCGGGCCGGGCGACCGGGTGCTCTGTGTCGCCGGGCTGGTCGCCGAGCGCCCGCTGCCCGACCCGGCGGCACCGGAGCGGGACGCCGTCCCCTCCGTTCTGGCCGATCTGCTGCACGGACTCGCCCGCCGCACCGGCCGGGCACCGGCCACCGTCGCCACCGAGTGGTTCCTGCGCTATCTGGACGCCGTGGTGCTGCCCGTGCTCTGGCTGGACGGACGGGCCGGGGTGGCGCTGGAGGCCCACCAGCAGAACAGCCTGGTGCAGCTCGACCACGACGGCTGGCCGGTCGGCGGCCGCTACCGGGACAACCAGGGCTACTACTTCCGGCGGTCGAGGGAGGCGGCCCTGGAGGCCCGGCTGCCCGGCATCGGTGCGCTCAGCGACACCTTCGTGGACGACGCGGTGGCCGATGAGCGCTTCGCCTACTACCTGGGCATCAACCATCTCCTGGGCCTGGTGGGTGCCTTCGGCTCCCAGCGGCTGGCCGACGAGCGTCTGCTGCTGGCCGCGCTGCGGCGCTTCCTGGCGGCGGACCGCACGGTCGCCACCGGCTCCACCCTTCCGGCGCGACTGCTGGACTCCCCGACCCTGCGCTGCAAGGCCAATCTGCTGACCCGACTGCACGGGATGGACGAGCTGGTCGGCCCGGTGGAGACGCAGTCCGTCTATGTCACCGTCCCCAACCCGGTGTCGCCGTCCGCGACCGGACCGGTGTCCGCCGGACTGCCGGCGGACCACGGCACCGCCGGCTGCGGGGCCCGATGACCACCGTGCCCCCGGCGGACCTGCTGGACGGTGTCGGCGGATGGGGTGCGATGGCCACCGTAGCCGGGGCGTTCCGGCTGCGGCCGGTCCGGCTGCCCGACGACCTCCCGCTGCTCGTCGGCTGGATGAACGATCCGGCGGTGGCCGAGTTCTGGCACCTCGACGGTCCCGTGCGGACCGTTGAGGACCATCTGCGCGTCCAGCTCGGCGGCGACGGACGCAGCGTCCCCTGCCTGGGCGTCCTCGGCGGCCGGGCCATGAGCTACTGGGAGGTCTACCGGGCCGATCTCGACCCGCTGGGCCGCCACTACCCGGCCCGGCCCCATGACACCGGGATCCATCTGCTCCTCGGTCCGGCCGACACCCGTGGCAGGGGGCTCGGGAGTCTACTGCTGAGGGCCGTCGCCGACCGGGTGCTGAGGGCCCGTCCGGCCTGCGACCGGGTGGTCGCAGAGCCCGACATCCGCAATCTCGCCTCGGTCGCGGCCTTCGCGAGGGCGGGGTTCCGCCGTACCGTCGAGCTGGAACTCCCCGACAAACGCGCCGTGCTGATGGTCCGCCGGCGCGTCCGGCCCGCCACCGCTGCACGCCGCAGCCCCTGACCCCTCCTCCCGGTCCCCATCACTCAGGGAACCCTCGCCCGCCGACCCGGGCCGGGGCCCAGCCGAGCCGGAGCCGCCGCACCTGCGCCGCGGCCCGCGCCGCCGTACCCGCGGACCACCCGTACCCGCACCAAATCCGGTCCTCCCCGCATCCCAGGAGCCCACCGTGCAGAAGTCCCCGGTCCCCGAAACCCCGCTGCACCTCCCGCCGCAGCTCACCCCGGCCCGCTGGCAGCAGGCCTGCCGCGGGCTGACGGCCAAGATGATCGCCGAGTTCTCCTACGAGGAGCTGTTCGCCCCCCAGCCGCTCACCATGGACGCCGCCGCGGCGGGCGGCCCCGCCCGGCCCTACCGCCTGGCGCTGCCCGACGGCGACTACCACTTCCTGGCCCGCCGGGGTGCGTACGGCAGCTGGCAGATCGATCCGGCGAGCATCACCGCCCCCGGCGGGGCGGAGCCGGACCCGCTGCGGCTGCTGCGGTCCGCCCGCCGCCCGCTGGGCCTGGCCGGAGACACCACCGGACACCTGGTCCGCGAGCTGACCGCCACCCTGCTGGCCGACGCCCACCACGCCGGCACCGGGCTCACCGCGGCGGAACTCGCCGAGCTCGACCACGCCGACCTGGAGGGCAGGCAGACCGGGCACCCCTGGATCGTCCCCAGCAAGGGCCGGCTGGGCTTCTCCGCCACCGACACCGCCCGCTGGGCCCCCGAGTCCCGGGTACCGCAGCGGCTGCCGTGGATCGCCGTCCACACCCGGCTGGCCCGCTACCGCGGCACCGCCGAGCTGGCCACCCCGGAACTCCTCTACGACCGGGAACTCGACCCGGCCACCCGCGAGGAGTTCCACCGGGTGCTGCGCGGCCGGGGAGCCGAACCCGGCGACTATCTGCTGCTGCCCGTCCACCCCTGGCAGTGGGACGAGACCGTGGTCCCGCTCTTCGCCCCCTCCATCGCCGCCGGGGACATCGTGCCGCTGCCGGCCGACGGCGACCTCAGGCTTCCCCAGCAGTCCATCCGGACCTTCCTCAACACCAGCCGTCCCGACCGGCACCATGTGAAACTGCCGCTCTCCATCCTCAACACCCTGGTCTGGCGGGGCCTGCCCACCGAGCGCACGCTGGCCGCGCCCGCCGTCACCGCCTGGGTCCGCAGCCTCCACGACCAGGACCCCTTCCTGCGGGACGAGTGCCGGGTGGTGCTGCTGGGCGAGGTGGCCTCGGTCACCGTCGAGCATCCGGTGTACGGCGGGCTGCCGGAGGTGCCGTACCAGTACAAGGAGCTGCTGGGCGCGATCTGGCGGGAACCCCTGGCCGGCCGGCTGGCGCCCGGAGAGCGCGCCCGGACGCTCGCCGCGCTGCTGCAGACCGGCAGCGACGGGCAGCCGCTGACGGCGGAACTGGTGGCCCGGTCGGGACTGACGCCCCGCGACTGGCTGCGCCGGCTGTTCGCGGCGATGCTGCCGCCGCTGCTGCACTTCCTCTACCGCTACGGGACCGTCTTCTCCCCGCACGGTGAGAACGCCATCGTGGTCTTCGACCACCGGGACGTCCCGGTGCGGCTCGCGGTCAAGGACTTCGTGGACGACGTCAATGTCAGCGACCGGCCGCTGCCCGAGCTGGAGTCGATGCCCGCCGAGGTCGCCGGGGTGCTGCTGCGGGAGCGACCCGACTTCCTCTGTCAGTTCATCCATTCCGGGCTCTTCGTCGGTGTCTTCCGCTATCTGGCACCGCTGCTGGAGGACCGGCTCGGGGTGCCGGAGGAGGAGTTCTGGGGGATGGTCCGCGACGAGATCACCGGTTACCAGCGGCGGTTCCCCGGCCTGGCCGGCCGGTTCGCCCTCTTCGACCTGCTCACCCCGCGTATCGAGCGGCTCTGCCTGAACCGCAACCGGCTGCTGCTGGACGGCTACCGGGACCGTCCGCAGCGCCCCCACGCCGCCGTCCACGGCACGGTGCCCAACCCGCTGCACCGGCCGGCCCCGCTGCCCGCGCCCGGCAGGTCCGGTGACAGCCGCACCACTGTCAGTGGCGCCCCGTAGGGTGGGGGGTGCCATGACGAACGACTCCCCACCCCCCGCAGCGGGGCCCGAGGCCGGCGCCGCGGACGAGACCGCCGCCCATGCCGTGCCGGACGCCGACCGCGCTCGTATTCGGGAACTCCTCCATGCCGCCGTCACCGCTGTCGGCGGCATGGAGCGCCCCGGACAGGTCCAGATGGCCGAGGCCGTCGCCGACGCGGTCGCCACCGGTGAGCATCTGCTGGTCCAGGCGGGCACCGGCACCGGCAAGTCGCTGGCCTATCTGGTGCCGGCCCTCGCCCACGGCGACCGGGTGGTGGTCGCCACCGCCACGCTGGCCCTGCAGCGCCAGCTGGTCGAGCGGGATCTGCCGCGCACGGTGGAGGCGCTGCACCCGCTGCTGCGCCGCAAGCCCCTCTTCGCGATGCTCAAGGGCCGCTCCAACTACCTCTGCCTGCACCGTGCCAACGAGGGCGCCCCCAGCGACGAGGGCGAGGGCCTCTTCGACCCGGCGGAGGCGCTCGGCGGTCCCAGCAGCAAGCTGGGCAAGGACATCCTGCGGCTGCGGGACTGGGCCAACGACACCGAGACCGGTGACCGGGACGACCTCACCCCCGGTGTCTCCGACAAGGCGTGGGCGCAGCTGTCGGTGACCTCCAAGGAGTGCCTCGGCGCCAGTCGCTGCCCCTATGGGCAGGACTGCTTCGCGGAGGCGGCCAGGGAGCGGGCCAAGCTGGCCGATGTGGTGGTCACCAACCACGCGCTGCTGGCGATCGACGCCATCGAGGGCGCACCGGTGCTCCCGGAGCATGAGCTGCTGATCGTCGACGAGGCCCATGAGCTGGTCTCCCGAGTCACCGGAGTGGCCACCGCGGAGCTCTCCGCGACCGCGGTCAACCGCACGGTCAAGAGGGCCGCCAAGCTGGCCAACGAGAAGGCGGTGGACTCCCTCCAGGCCGCCGCGGAGAACTACCACGGGCTGATGGAGATCGCCCAGCCCGGCCGGGTCGAGGAGCTGCCGGAGAACCTCGCCTATGCGGTGGCGGCGATCCGGGAGGCCTGCCGCGCGGTGATCACCTCGCTGGGCGAGGTCCGGGACAAGACGCTCTCCGACGAGGACGCGGTGCGCAAGCAGGCCCTGGCGTCCGCCGAGACCCTGCATGACACCGCCGACCGCCTGCTGGAGGAGTCCCCCTACGACGTGGTGTGGATCGAGCGCAGCGAGCGCTTCGGCCTGGGTACGGCCTCGCTGCGGGTCGCCCCGCTCACCGTCTCGGGGCTGCTGAGGGAGCGGCTCTACGCGGAGCGCTCGGTGGTGCTCACCTCGGCCACCCTCAAGCTCGGCGGGGACTTCGGCGGGGTGGCGGCCTCGGTCGGCCTGCCGCCGGAGGGACGGCTTCCGGAGCAGCGCAGTGCGGACGAGCCGGAGCGGGAGCGCGGGGAGGGGGCTCCGCCGGGGTGGCGGGGCCTGGATGTGGGCTCGCCGTTCGCCTATCCCAAGCAGGGGATCCTCTATGTCGCCCGGCATCTGCCGCCACCGGGCCGGGAGCCCGACCGCCCGCAGATGCTGGACGAGCTGGCGGAGCTGATCGGTGCGGCCGGTGGGCGCACCCTGGGCCTCTTCTCCTCCATGCGGGCCGCACAGACCGCGGCGGAGGCGCTGCGGGAGCGGGTGGACAACACCATCCTGCTGCAGGGTGAGGACACCCTGGGCGAGCTCATCAGGGCGTTCGCCTCGGACGCGGAGACCTGTCTCTTCGGCACCCTGTCGCTGTGGCAGGGCGTGGATGTGCCCGGTTCGGCCTGCCAGCTGGTGGTCATGGACCGCATTCCGTTCCCCCGGCCCGACGACCCCCTGATGAGTGCCCGGCAGAAGGCGGTGGAGCAGGCCGGGGGTAATGGATTCATGGCGGTGGCGGCGACCCATGCGGCGCTGCTGATGGCCCAGGGCGCCGGCCGGCTGGTGCGGGCGGCGGACGACCGCGGCGTGGTCGCCGTGCTGGATCCGCGGCTGGCCACGGCCCGTTACGGCGGATTCTTCCGCTCCTCCATGCCGGATTTCTGGTACACCACCGACCGCAATCAGGTGCGCCGTTCGCTGGCGGCCATCAATGGGTCGGCTCCCGAGCCGAAGCCGGTGGCCCGGCGCGGATAACCGGCCGGCCTTCGTCCCCCCGTCGTGACGAAGCCGCGGGCTCCGACTCCCCGTGCTGGGGGAGTCGGAGCCCGCGGCTTCGAGGGCTGACCGGAGGGCGGTTCTGCTGGCGTCAGATGCGCCGAAGAACCGCGACCACCTTGCCGAGAATGGTGGCATTGTCGCCGGGGATGGGCTCATATGCACTGTTGTGAGGCATAAGCCAGATATGGCCGTCCTCTCGCTTGAGGCGCTTCACGGTGGCCTCACCGTCGATCATCGCGGCCACGATGTCGCCGTTCTCGGCGACCGGCTGCCGCCGAACGGTGACCCAGTCGCCGTCGCAGATGGCCGCCTCGATCATCGAGTCGCCGCTGACTTTGAGTGCGAACAGCTCGCCGTCGCCCACGAGCTGGCGCGGCAGCGGGAAGACGTCCTCGACGGTCTGCTCGGCAAGAATGGGGCCACCGGCGGCGATCCGGCCCACCAGCGGTACATAGGAGGTGGAGGGCCTGCCCGCGGTGTCCGCGGTATTCGGCCGGGCCACCTCCACCCCGCGCACCTCATAGGCACGCGGCCGATGGGGGTCGCGCCGCAGGAATCCCTTGCGCTCCAGAGCCATCAGCTGATGGGCGACGGAGGAGGTGCTGGACAGGCCGACGGCCTGGCCGATCTCCCGCATGGACGGCGGGTATCCACGGCGCTGCACCGAATCCCGGATGACCTCGATCACCCGGCGCTGCCGATCGGTCAGACCGGATTCATCGGTGCGGATTCCGGGCGGGCGGCCGGGCAGGGAACGGGTCTGCACCTCGTGATGCCCGCCGTGCAGCACCGTGTCCTGTACCGCCGCGTGTTCGACGGGCTGGTCGGGAACCCGTCCGGAGCCGGCGCTGCGCCGGTCGTCCTCACTGCGGCTCATGGAACTCTGCTCCAGGGAATTCTGAGAGCGTTCCTGCACCGGGACGGTGCTGCTTTCTGCGGTGGTCACGGCGGCCCCTCTCGACGGATGTTCTCCCTCTATAAGCCAACGGTAGTTCCTATCGAAAGGTTGCGCCAAACACACGTTCGAGTGAATTTCCCGCGGGTCGCCTGACTTGATCAAGGTTCTGGGTGTATTGCCAGCACCGTGCAAGTGTTCGACAAGGGCAGTCTAGTCGTGATCTCCATCCCCGGCAGCCCCTCTCCGAAAGCCCCGGAGGAGGGGCCCGCGAGCCCCCTTCGAGCGACACTCCCGGCGCCCTCGGAGCGTCCGGCTTCGCTCCTCCGCGCTGACCAGCGGCGATTGCGCGGGGTGAGCCGGAGGCTACGGACACACCACCACGGTGCTTGCAGCAGACCCCACATCTTGTGGCTAGAGTGATGCCCACGCCCACAGGTTGTGGTCCCCTCGGGGATCGACCGTCCGGGCGTCGCCTACACTTGTCGCTGCTCCCGGGGTCCGATGCGACCCCCGGGACCCGAGTGACGCCTGCTGCCGGAGGAGGGAGCCTTTCCATGCACTGCCCCTTCTGCAGGCACTCCGACAGCCGTGTGGTCGACAGCCGCACCACCGACGACGGCACCGCCATCCGGCGGCGCCGGCAGTGCCCCGACTGCAACCGGCGCTTCACCACCGTGGAGACCGCCACGCTGACGGTGATCAAGCGGAGCGGGGTCACCGAGCCCTTCAGCCGCGACAAGGTCATCTCCGGCGTGCGCAAGGCATGTCAGGGGCGGCCCGTCACCGAGGACGCCCTGGCGGTCCTCGGGCAGCGGGTCGAGGAGTGCGTGCGGTCCAGCGGCAGCGCCGAGCTGTCCACCCATGACGTGGGTCTGGCCATACTCGGCCCGCTCAAGGAACTGGACGTCGTCGCCTATCTGAGGTTCGCCTCGGTGTACCAGGCGTACGACACCCTCGAGGACTTCGAGGCCGCGATCGCGGAGCTGCGCGCGGAGCGGCCTCCCGCGGCGGAGGAGGGCACCGCGGTGCCCGCCCCCGCCCCTGCGCCCTGACACCGGGGCGCCCAGGCCCCGCACGGGCCGTCTGATGCGAGAAAAGCGGTGCCCCGGGAAGTCGCGGGGCACTCAGGGCGTTTGCCCAGGAGGAGGAGAAGTGACCGATACGACGAGCGGCTCCGCACGCGGCTCACGTGCCAAGAGCGGCAAGGGCGGCGCGAAGACCGGCCGGGGCCTTCAGGTTCAGCGCATCCACACGACCCCCGGGGTCCACCCGTACGACGAGGTGACCTGGGAGCGTCGTGACGTCGTCATGACCAACTGGCGCGACGGCTCGATCAACTTCGAGCAGCGCGGCGTGGAGTTCCCCGACTCCTGGTCCGTCAACGCGGTCAACATCGTCACCAGCAAGTACTTCCGCGGCGCGGTGGGCACCCCGCAGCGGGAGTGGAGCCTCAAGCAGATCATCGACCGGGTGGTGAAGACCTACCGCGCCGCCGGCGAGGAGAACGGCTACTTCGCCTCTCCCGCCGACGCCGAGATCTTCGAGCACGAGCTGACCTACGCCCTCCTCCACCAGGTCTTCTCCTTCAACTCGCCGGTCTGGTTCAACGTCGGCACCGCGCAGCCCCAGCAGGTCAGCGCCTGCTTCATCCTGGCCGTCGACGACTCCATGGAGTCGATCCTCGACTGGTACAAGGAAGAGGGCATGATCTTCAAGGGCGGCTCCGGCGCCGGCCTGAACCTCTCCCGCATCCGCTCCAGCAAGGAGCTGCTGACCTCCGGCGGCAACGCCTCGGGCCCGGTCTCCTTCATGCGCGGCGCCGACGCCTCCGCCGGCACCATCAAGTCCGGCGGCGCCACCCGCCGTGCGGCCAAGATGGTCGTGCTGGACGTCGACCACCCCGACGTCGAGGCCTTCATCGACACCAAGGTGAAGGAGGAGGAGAAGATCCGCGCGCTCCGCGACGCGGGCTTCGACATGGACCTTGGCGGTGACGACATCACCTCGGTCCAGTACCAGAACGCCAACAACTCCGTCCGCGTCTCGGACGAGTTCATGACCGCCGTCGAGCAGGGCGGCGAGTTCGGCCTGCGGGCCCGCCTCACCGGCGAGGTCATCGAGACCGTCGACGCCAAGAAGCTGTTCCGCAAGATGGCCGAGGCCGCCTGGGCCTGCGCCGACCCGGGCATCCAGTACGACTCGGTGATCAACCACTGGCACACCTGCCCGGAGTCCGGCCGCATCAACGCGTCCAACCCGTGCAGCGAGTACATGCACCTGGACAACTCCTCGTGCAACCTGGCCTCGCTCAACCTGATGAAGTTCCTGCGCGACGACACGGCGTCCAACGGCGGGCAGGGCTTCGACGCCGAGCGCTTCGCCAAGGTCGTCGAGCTGGTCATCACCGCGATGGACATCTCCATCTGCTTCGCCGACTTCCCCACCGAGAAGATCGGCGAGACCACCCGGGCCTTCCGCCAGCTGGGCATCGGCTACGCCAACCTCGGCGCCCTGCTGATGGCCACCGGCCACGCCTACGACTCCGAGGGCGGTCGTGCCCTGGCCGGCGCCATCACCTCGCTGATGACCGGCACCGCCTACCGCCGCTCCGCCGAGCTGGCCGGCATCGTCGGCCCGTACGACGGCTACGCCCGCAACGCCGAGCCGCACCAGCGGGTGATGCGCCAGCACGCCGAGGCCAACACCGCCGCGGTGCGCATGGACGACCTGGACACCCCGGTCTGGGCCGCCGCCACCGAGACCTGGCAGGACGTGCTGCGGATCGGCGCCGAGAACGGCTTCCGCAACGCCCAGGCGTCGGTGCTCGCCCCCACCGGCACCATCGGCCTGATGATGGACTGCGACACCACCGGAGTGGAGCCCGACCTCGCCCTGGTGAAGTTCAAGAAGCTGGTCGGCGGCGGCTCGATGCAGATCGTCAACGGCACCGTCCCGCGCGCCCTGAAGCGCCTGGGCTACCAGGACGAGCAGATCGAGGCGGTCGTCGCCTACATCGCCGAGCACGGCAATGTCGTCGACGCCCCCGGTCTCAAGCCGCAGCACTACGAGGTCTTCGACTGCGCCATGGGCGAGCGGGCCATCTCCCCGATGGGCCACGTCCGGATGATGGCGGCGATCCAGCCCTGGATCTCCGGCGCCATCAGCAAGACCGTCAACATGCCGGAGAGCGCCACCGTCGAAGAGGTCGAGGAGATCTACTTCGAGGCCTGGAAGCTCGGCGTCAAGGCGCTCGCGATCTACCGCGACAACTGCAAGGTCGGCCAGCCGCTCTCCGCCAAGACCAAGAACGTCAAGGCCGCCGAGCAGTCCGCCCCGGCAGCCGCCGCGACCCCCGTCGAGAAGGTCGTCGAGTACCGCCCCGTCCGCAAGCGCCTCCCCAAGGGCCGGCCGGGCATCACCACCTCCTTCACGGTGGGCGGCGCCGAGGGCTACATGACGGCCAACTCCTACCCGGACGACGGCCTCGGCGAGGTCTTCCTCAAGATGTCCAAGCAGGGCTCCACCCTCGCGGGCATGATGGACGCCTTCTCCATCGCCGTCTCGGTGGGCATGCAGTACGGCGTGCCGCTGGAGACCTATGTCTCCAAGTTCACCAACATGCGTTTCGAGCCGGCCGGTCTGACCGACGACCCGGACGTGCGGATGGCCCAGTCGATCGTCGACTACATCTTCCGCCGCCTGGCGCTGGACTTCCTGCCCTTCGAGACCCGTTCGGCGCTGGGCATCCACTCCGCCGACGAGCGTCAGCGCCACCTGGAGACCGGCTCCTACGAGCCGGCCGACGAGGAGGACATGGACGTCGAGGGACTGGCACAGTCCGCCCCCCGCGAGCTGAGCCGCCCCACCGAGGTGCCCGCGGCCCCCAAGGCCGCCGTGCAGCCGGTCCCGGTGCAGGTCCACTCCTCCACCGAACTGGTCGAGGCCCAGCTGGGGCTGAACGCCGACGCTCCGCTCTGCTTCTCCTGCGGCACCAAGATGCGCCGCGCCGGCAGCTGCTACCTCTGCGAGGGCTGCGGCTCCACCAGCGGCTGCAGCTGAGTACGGCCCCCGGGTTCCCCTCCGCCGCCGGTGGGAGTGGGACCCGGGTGAAACGCCGGCCGATGGCGGCGTGACCGGATGATGTGTCCCCCCCCGAGGCCCAGGGCTTCGGGGGGACACGCCGTTTCGGGGGAGGCCCCGTTCTCGGGGCTGCTTTCCGGCCCGGGCAACGACGGGGGGTGCGGTCCGGCATGATGAGCGGATGGAGTTCGGGGCGTACCGGGGCGAGTTGGTGGCGTTCTGCTATCGGATGACGGGCTCGTTCCACGAGGCCGAGGACCTGGCGCAGGAGACCCTGCTGCGCGCCTGGAAGGCCCGCGACCGCTACGACCCGGAGCGTGCCTCGGTCCGTACCTGGCTGTACCGGATCGCCGCCAATGCGTGCCTGACCGCGCTGGAGGGACGCGGCCGGCGTCCGCTGCCGTCCGGTCTGGGAACGCCGAGCGAGGACACCGGGGCTCCGCTGGTGCCGTCGCTGGACGTCCCCTGGCTGGAGCCGTTCCCTGACGCACGGTTCGACGTGGAGGTACGGGCCGACCTCCGGCTCGCCTGGGTGGCCGCCGTACAGCATCTGCCGGCTCGCCAGCGTGCGGTGCTCGTCCTGCGGGAGGTGCTGGCGTTCTCCGCCGCCGAGGTCGCCGAGCAGCTGGGGACCACGGTTCCCGCCGTCAACAGCGCACTGCAGCGCGCCCGCGCGGCCCTCGCCGGTGTGGGCGATGCCGGGGAGCTGAGCGAGCCGGACGACCGCGAGGTGCGTGCGGTGATCCAGCGCTATGTGCGGGCGTTCGAGGCGGCCGATGTGACCGCGCTGGTGCGGCTGCTGGCCGACGACGCGATCCTGGAGATGCCGCCGGTGCCGCTGTGGTACCGGGGTGCTCGGGACTACGGCCTGTTCATCGAGCGGGTCTTCCGGATGCGCGGGGGCGGGTGGGGCATGCGGCAGCTCACCGCCAACGGGCAGCCCGCGCTCGCCGCCTATGCGCCGGAGCCCGGCGGCGGACGCCGACTGCACACCCTGCAGGTCTTCACCGTTGCCGGTGGCCGGGTCACGCACAACGCCGTGTTCGGGGATCCGCATGTGCTGGAGGGTTTCGCCCTGCCGCTCCGGGTCGAGGCCGACGGGCCCCAACGGCCGTGCTGAGTACGGGGGGTGCAGTCGCTCCGCGTCGATGGGCGGCGCACCCGGGGCGTTGTCGTCGTCGGGTTGCGGCCTCGGTGTGATGTCCGCCCCTGGACAGCTCCGGGGGCGCCGCCGGTGACTGGGCGCCGCCCAAGGGGGCCCGCTAGTATGAGCGGGCGCCCATACAAGGCCGTCCGTCCACCCCTGGCGCTCGTCCCGCCAGCCGTCAGCAGCCGGGAGTGCCGCATGTCTCCGCGCGGCGTAGCCACACCTGATGTCCGAGAGCGGCTGTTCGCCGCGGCCGAGCGGGTGCTGGCCCGGGGCGGTCCCGCCGCGCTGACCAGCAGGGCGGTGACCACGGAGGCGGGCTGCGCCAAGGGCCTGCTGCACAACCACTTCGCCAACCTGGACGATTTCATCGCTCAGCTGGCCTTCGACCGCATGGAACGGGTGGGCCGGCGGGTACGGGCCCTCGACGGGTGCGTCGGCAGGGACACCGTGGGCGGCAACATCCGGGCGGCGCTGGCGGGCCTCGTCGAGGCACCCGGACCGGCGATCGCCCAACTGGCGTCCACCCGGCCCGCTGCGTTCGCCCAGGTCCGGCCCGTCATGGAGAACGGCGCACCACCCTTCGCCGCGGTTCAGGAGTCCGTCGCCGGCTATCTGGAGGCGGAACGCGCGCTCGGGCGCGTCCCGTCCGGCGCCGACACCGCCACCATGGCGCTGGCGCTGATCGGTACCGTCCACCACCTGCTGATGACGCACGCCGGACAGGAAGCCGAGATCCAGCGGCAGCTGGGGCGCCTGGTCGGACTGCTCGTCCCCGCGCAGGCCGCCTGAACCGCAGCCGGACGCCGCCCATGCCGGGCGCGGCCCGGAGACGACTCCGCCGCCTCCCCGGCGTCGTGATGCCTTCGGGGAGGCGGCGTCGTGGTGCTGCTCGCCGGGTCAGGAGAGCGGGGAGTCGGTGAGGTCCGCGTCCCTGGGCACGGTGATCGGGGCGAGGCGGGGGAGCGGTGAGCGGGAGAGCAGCGCGATGGTGGCGGACCCCGCGGTGAGGGCGGCGCAGATCAGGATGATCTGCAGATAGCTGTGGGTCATGCCCTCCAGCCAGGCCCCGATCTGGCTGCCGCAGGCCACGCCCAGCGCGTGCACCATCCACACCAGGCCCATCGCGGTGCCCCGCACCGGGGCGGGCAGCACCTGGGCGATCCACATGGAGGTGGCGATCACGGACGCCAGATAGCTGAGCCCGAAGACGACACCGAAGAGCAGCACCGTGGAGGGCATGGGGTTGACCGAGAGCACCAGCATCGCCAGGCAGCGGAGCAGATAGGCGCCGACCAGCACGCCCTTCACCAGTCCGCGGTCGCAGAGCCAGCCGGCGATCAGGCTGCCGCCCACCTCGCAGGCTCCGAGGATGGCGACCGCACTGGAGCTGATGGCCGCGCTCATGTGGTGGTCCGTCATGAACGGCACGAAGTGCACGTCGATGAAGGCCATGGTGAATCCGCACCCCACGAAGGCCACCGCCAGATTGCGCAGCTGCTTCGCCTGGAGGCAGAGCCGCAGCTGCTCGGCGAGCGGCAGTGCGGCGGGCCTGGGTGCGGCTTCGGCGGAGTCCGCGGCGGGTCGCGCCAGCCGGTCGGACTGCCTGGCCACCACCAGGGACAGCGGAGTGAGGACCACCAGGAACACCGCGCCGAGGGTCTCCAGCACGGTGCGCCAGTCCAGCCACTGGCCGAGCCAGGTCCAGAGCGGCACCAGGACGATGAAGCCCACCGCCGCACCGTTGGTGATCAGGGAGTACGTGAGCCCCCTGCGGCCGTCCCGGAAGAGCTCGTCCACGAAGACGCCCAGGGGGACGAAGGAGAGCATGGTCACCGCGACCGCCCCGATGAGGCAGTAGACGGCGACGAACAGCCAGAGCTGGTGGGACAGCGCCGTGCCCACCAGCGCCAGGCCGGAGAGGAAGGTGCCGACCGCCAGGGTGCGGGCCCCGCCGATCCGGTCGGCGATGCTGCCGACGAACGGCGAGGCCAGCGCCGACATCAGGGCGAACAGGGTGACGGCCCAGGCGAGTCCGGCCCGGGAGCCGCCGAAGGAGTCGGCTATCGGCAGGAAGTACACCTGGACGGTGTTCTTCAGCGCGGAGCCCGCAAGGGTGAGCAGGAACGCGGCGCAGGCGAGGACCACCAGCAAGGTCCTCGCCCCGCTCCGCGCTGACGTCGGGGCGGTTGACATACGGATCACCTCTGCCGTGAGGGGCTGTTCAGTCGAGGACGGCGACACTGCGCAGCACGTCGCCCTGCCGGAGGCTGGTGAAGGCCTTCTCGACGTCGGTGAGTCCGATGCGCTGGGAGACGAAGCGGTCCAGTGGGAGCCGGCCCTGGAGGTGCAGGTCCACCAGCGCGGGGAAGTCGCGGGACGGCAGACAGTCGCCGTACCAGCAGGTCTTGTACGTCCCGCCGTGCAGGAAGGTGTCCAGCAGCGGCATCTCCAGCCGCATGCCGGAGTCCGGCCGGGCGACCAGGACGAAGGTGCCGCCGATGGCCCGGGAGTAGAAGGCCTGCTTCCAGGTCTCCGGGTAGCCCGCAGCGTCGATCACCACATCGGCGCCCAGTCCGCCGGTCAGCTCCTTGATGGCTCCGACCACGTCGTCGACCTGGCTGGCGTCGATGAGGTGCCCGGCGCCGAACTCCTGCGCCAGGGTCAGCTTTCGGGCGTCGATGTCCACGGCGATGATCTCGGTGGCCCCGGCCAGCCGGGCCCCGGCCACCGCCGCGCAGCCCACCCCGCCCACGCCGATGACGGCGACGGTGTCGCCGCGGCCCACCTGGCCGGTGTGCAGCGCGGCGCCGAGCCCGGACATGGCGCCGCAGCCCAGCAGGCCCGCCACCGCGGGGTCCACGGCCGGGTCGACGGGGGTGACCTGGCCGCTGTGCACCAGGGTGAGTTCGGCGAGGGCGCCGATGCCCAGGGCGGGGGTGAGGGGCTCGCCCGTGGTGAGCGTCATCCGCTGCTCGGCCACGTACTCGTCGATGCAGGCGGTGGGCACCCCGCGGCGGCAGGGGCGGCAGCGGCCGCAGACGGCCCGCCAGTTGAGGATGACGAAGTCGCCCGGGGCCACGTTCTGCACGCCGGGGCCGGTCTGCTCGACCACCCCGGAGGCCTCGTGCCCCAGCAGGAAGGGGTAGTTGTCGTTGATGACCCCGTCCCGGTAGTGCAGATCGGTGTGGCAGACCCCGCATGCCTTGATGCGGACGGTCACCTCGTTGGGGCCGGGGTCCGGGACGACGATCTCCCGGACGTCCACCGGCAGTCCCCTGCCGGGTGCGACAACTGCCCGTACGGTCTGGGGCATCGCTCATCTCCTCTGCTGTCGGGCGCGGACCTGTCGGGTGCAGCCGTCGCTCACGGCTGCTGCTGTGCGTAGCTGACGGTGACCCGCTGCGCCAACCGGTTCATGGTGTCGAAGGCGTCCTCGTACGACGTGCCGGTCACGCCGAGGAAGCCGAGGATGCTGTTGCCCTCGGGAGGGCGCCGGATGGTGTCGCCCGGGCGGGCGGTGATCTTGAGCAGGAAGACCCGCTCGGAGTCGGAGACCTCCTCCGGTACGTGCACCTGCTCGATCACCCCGGCGTCGCAGATCAGGCACATGGCGGTGACATGCACGCCGGTGGGCGCGTAGTGGTGGACCTTCGGCCGGCGCCCGCAGGCGATGTCCGCCACGGCGGCGATGGGGTCGTGGTCGCCGGTCAGCCGGGCGATCATGTCCAGGCCCCCGCCGCCCACCCGGGCGGCGATCTCCAACAGATAGGGCTTGCCCTGGTGGAAGCGGACCTCGGCGTGCATCACGCTGCGCCGCAGCCCCTGGGCCCGTACGGCCGTGGTCACCGCCTGGTGGACGGCGGCGAGGTCCTCCGGGCTCATGGAGGTGGGCGCATGGTGCATGTCGTCGTCGAAGGTGTCCCCCTCGACGGTGATCCGGTCGACCACCGATCCCAGGTACACCTCGTCGTCCCAGACCACCACCTCCATCAGGTACTCCCGGCCCTCCAGGAAGGACTCCACCAGCAGGCCCTGCGGACCCAGGTCGATGCCGTCCGGCTCGGAGGTCGCCCAGACCATGTCCTTGATGCCGTCGATCGCCTGCCCGAAGCGCTCGGCCATCGCCTCCGGGTTGTCGACCCGGAACACGAAGTTGCTGCCCGCGCCCAGCGTGGGCTTGATGATCACCGGATAGCCGAACTCCTCGGCGGCCTTCAGCGCCTCGTCGAGCCGGTTGACCAGGCGGTAGCCGGGGATGGGCGCGCCACCGCGCTCGTGCGCCCGGCGCATCACGTACTTGTTGCGGCTGGCGACCGCGGCCTCCACGCCGATCCCGGGCAGACCCAGTGCCTCCGCGACCGCGGCCACGGTGACCACCGCCGACTCGGAGAAGGTCAGCACCCCGTCGAACTGCTCGGCGGCATGCCACTTCCGGGCCGTCTCGATGATCTTCGCGATGTCCTTGGAGCCCGCGACCCGGTACCGCTCCTCCGGCCAGAAGTCGGCTGTGCCCTCGCCATTGAGCACGAAGAGCTCGGCGCCGAGCTCCTCCACCTGCTGGTACCGGGACTTGTAGTACTCGAGGTACTGGCAGGTCTCGACAGCGAGCAGTTTCACGCGCGTTCTCCTTCGAGGGCCTGGTCCGGCCGCAGCGCGGACCCGGGCAGATGGGGCAGACGGAAGACAGCGACCGACGGGTCGTCGTGGCCCTGCAGGCCGAGGTCCACGCCCGACGCCGTCAGCTTCTCCGCGGCGTCGACCAGGATCGGTGCCGCATGGGAGAGCAGGGTGCGCAGCTCCAGCAGCAGGTCCCCGAGGTCCGCGGTGTCCGCCTGCCGCTCCAGGCGGAGCAGCTGGACGGCGATGGTGTCCGCGGCCTGGCTGGGGCTGAAGTCCGAGATCCGGTAGCAGAGCCGGAACCGCTCGGCGATCAGCCCGGCGCGGTGGCGGCCGCCGGGGGTGGTGGGCAGGGCGGCGCCGTCGTCGGGGAGCCGCCGCGCGACCGCGTCGGCGAGCCGGTTCCACGGCCCGACCAGCCGCTCGGTGACAGTGCGGTGCAGCTCCGGCTCGGTGAAGTTGGTGCCCTGCGACTCCGGCGCGGTGAGTGACAGGTAGTAGCGGACGAGGTCCCTGGGCACCCTGGTGAGCAGGTCCACCGCCTCCACCAGGTGGTTGCGGCTGGTGGAGAACTTCTCCCCCTCCAGTGCGTAGAACTCGTTGCACACATTGGCCTCGGGCAGCGCATAGCGCTCGCCGTGCGCCATCAGCGCCACCAGGTCGACCAGGCCCCAGTGGTAGACGTTGTCGTACCCGTGGAAGTAGACCAGCTGCGGGTCGGCCTCCGCGGTGAAGTGCCGGTCGGTGTCCTCGGCGGGCTCGCCCAGCTGCTCGGCCGTCCACGCGGTGCTGTAGATCACCGCGGGCATCGCCTCGATCCACGGGTAGAGGATCTGGCCCGGAGTCTCGGCGAACGGGGCGGGAATGCCCCAGGTGCCCGGGATGGTCACCGGTACGTCCGGGAGCGGCCGGGCGAGCAGCTCGGAGATCAGCCGCCGCGGCCGGGGCCGCCAGTGCGGGGTGTGGGCCGCGTAGTAGGCGGTGAGCCGCTCCCGGTACTCCTCCATGGGCAGCACCAGGATCTGCTGCTCCCGGTACTCCACCGGGTCGTCGGGGTCGAGTGAGTAGTGGGCGTCCAGCAGCTGGTCGTAGTGGTTGGGGTGCCCGCAGGCCTCGCAGACACCGCCGCTGCTCCCGCCCAGGCAGACCGGGCAGGTCCCGGACAGCAGCCCGTCGTACAGGAACACCCCCGCCCGGACCGCATAGGGCAGCCTCACCGTGCGCAGCCGCAGCCGTCCGTCCCGGTGCAGGTCGGTCATGAAACGCAGCACGGTGCGGCGGTAGCGGTCGTCGATCGGCGGGAGTCCGGCCATGCACACCCCGAGGGCGTCCAGTGAGCGCTGGACCTCGGCGGTGCCGGTCCGGCAGAGCTGCTCGGGTGTCACCCCCCTGCGGTGGGCGGTGGTGACCACATAGCTCTGGCTGTCGTCGGTGCAGGTGGTGGAGATCACCCTGCGGCCGGTGGCCCGCAGATGGCGGGCGCAGACGTCCGCCGCCAGATAGGGGCCGGCCAGGTGCCCCACGTGCAGCCCCCCGTTGGAGGTGGGCGTGGCGGCGATCACGATCGCCGGCCGGCGGTCGCCGTCCGTCTCTCCGGTACCGCCGTCGGCGCGGTCGTCGCTGCCGCCGCTCACGCGTTCGCCTGGTGGCGCTCGTGGAAACGCTCGGTCATCTCGGCGTCCCACCAGACCGCGTACATCTGAAAGTCCTCGCCGCCGCGGTTGACGACCTGGTGCCGCTCGCCGGGGGTGAAGTGGACGATGTCACCGGCGACGAAGGGGGTGGTGCCGGCGTCGGTCACGATCTCGGCGGCACCGGTCATCGCCACCCAGATCTCGTACTCGTGGTGGGCGTGCGGGCCGGACTCACCCTGCGGCGGCACGACGCACCAGGAGCCCTCGAAGGGGGCGTTGAGCTGCTGCCAGGGCATCAGCCGCTGGGCCTGCAGACCGTTGTCGGGGCTGAGGTTGTCCCGGTCGAGCTTGCGGATCTCCATCATGGAATGCGGCCTCTTCTCAGATCTGCGGTGACATGGTGGCCAACAGGCCTGCGGCATGGACGGGTTCGGGCCGCGGACCGCTCAGCAGATCGGTGACGATCTCGCCGGAGCGTGCCGCCAGTACGCTCAGCAGGGAGTCGGCGATGCCATGGGTGGCCTCGTTGACCCCCTGGAGGTAGCAGCGGGCGGTGATGTGGGACGGCAGTTCCATCCGGTAGTGGCGGCTGACCGTGATGTCCTCCACCCCGACCGAGGCGGCGAGTCTTCGGACCAGCGCGGGCATCCGGGTGTCGAACCCGGTGCCCAGCAGGACCATGTCGCAGCGCAGTTCACGGCTGCGCCGGCTGCGCCGGTCGACCAGGGTCAGCACCACCTCGTCGCCGTCCATGCGGGACTCCGCCACCTCGGTCATGGTGATCATGTCCAGCCGGCGGCGGCCGGTCAGGCCCTCCAGGTACATCTCCCGGTAGAGACTCTCCAGGAGGTCGGGCGAGAGACCGGCGTAGTTGGTGCGCCGCATCTCCTGCAGCAGCTGCGCCCTGGCCTCGGGGAGGGCCCGGTTGAACTCGTCGATGAACGACGGGTAGAACAGCTCGTTGGTGAACTTGCTGCTCTCGTAGTTGTTGAGGCCGATGGAGCGCATCAGCATGGTGCAGCGGGCCCGCGGCAGTGCCTGATGGGAGGCCCAGAGCATCTCGGCTGCGCTCTGCGCGCCGCCCACCACGACGATCCGCAGGTCGGCGTCGCGGTCGAGCCGGCCCAGCTGCTCGGTGAACCTGGTGCTGTGGATCAGCCGTTCACTGCTGACACCGCCGAACTCCTCGGGGATGCGCGGGTCGCGTCCGGCGCCGAACACCAGGTCGCGGCAGCGGATCGTGCCGCCGTCGGCGAAGTGCACAAGCCATCCCGTGACCTCGCCGTCCTCCTGCACCGGATCGACCGACAGCGCCGTGCGCCCGTGCTCGACACTGACCAGGGTCAGCGCGTCGGCGACCCACTGGAGGTAGCGGGAAATCTCCAGCCGGTAGGGGGTGAACGTCCCCAGGTTTATGAAGTCGTCGAGGCGTCCCACCGAGTGCAGGTAGTTGACGAACGAGAATTTGCTCGTCGGATTCCTGAGGGTCACCAGATCCTTGAGAAAGGACACCTGGCTCTGCGTCCAGGGAAGCAGCATTCCACGCTGCCAGGCGACCTCGTGATGTGTGTCGACCAGAAGTGTGCCGAGTGCCGACGCCTCCGGGGCGAGTTCCTCCATGGCCACGGCCAGGGCGAGATTCGCCGGGCCGGCTCCGATTGCCAGGGTCTCTACGTTCCGGTGATTCAAGGGAGCATCTCCTAGCCTTGGCATGAGGTGCGGAATCAGGGGCCGATGTCAGCCCGTAGCCAGGTCGAGCAGTTCCGCGGCGGCCGCCCGGCTTGCCGCCGGGGCCGTTTTGGCCGCTCCGCCGCTGCCACCGGTGAACGTGAACACCCCCCGCGTACGGGGGACGGTTCTCAGCCGCAGGCCACCGGAGGGGGCGTAGCAGTCGAAGGACGCCACAAGCCGATCCGGCCTGAGGGACTCCGGCGGTACCTGCAGCAGGCCGGCTCCGGCGGCGGCCACCCGTTCGGCCAGCGCGAGGTCCGGCGGGACGGCGTCCGGGGACACGTCCCACTCCTCGCTGCCCAGGCCGAGCAGCAGGCCGCCACCGTCCAGGGGGCGTCCGTACAGTCCGGAGTTGTCGTCCACGAACACTCCGGGCACCGGCCGGTCGGGACGGTACGTCCCGTACTGGATCCGTTTGGTGCGGAACAGACCGGACGGTTCGGGCAGCAGCGCGGGCGTCCAGCCGCCCGCGGCCACCACCACCAGGTCGAACCGGTGCAGCGCACCGTCGGGCAGCAGCACACCGGCCTGTTCGGTCACCCCCCGCACCCTGGTGGGCAGGACCGGGACGCCGTTGTCCGCGAGCCGGCGCAGTACGGCGGTCCTGACCTGGTCCGGGGAGATGTGCCCGGCGAGCCGTTCCACGACGGCGAGGGTTCCGGGCGGGATGCCGTGCAGTCCGAGGCGGGCCGCGGCGGCGCCGCCGGGCAGCACCTCGGCCGAGCCGGGCAGCAACTCCTCCAGGAGCTTCACCTGGTCGGCCGGGTCGGCGCCCGGGGGAAGAAGATAGGTGGAACCGGTCTCCCGATAGCGGGCGGCTTCCGAGAGCCAGGGATCGGCCCGTAGTTCCGCCATGCTCTGAGCGGCCGTACGGCACTCGTCGAGGCCGGTCTCAAAACCTCGGACCATTCCGCCGGACGCGCCGGTCGCATCCGCCGGTGTTCCGCCAGTGAAGACCGTGATGTCCGCACCGGACGCTGATCCGTATAAACAACGGGCAAGAAATGAGCCGGCGACCCCGCCGCCGACCACGGCTATTCGCACGGCTTCTCCCCCTCGCCTCACGGCGCACCGCAGCCCTGTTCCCCGGTGGATTTCAGCACATGCCCGCCACGGCAGTCAACGATGGTTTGCCCGTGGCTGACCTGCCATCAGGAGGAAGGATGACTGCTTTACCCAGGTATAGGCCTTCTGTGGACGATCGGGACCGGTGGGGGCGGCATGCGGCGGCTGTTGCGCCCGGGACTGGAGGGGTAGGACGGCTTCCGGCCGACCTGTGGCCGGGAGGCTGCGTACAACCTGTGTGCCTCCTGTGAGGGCTATGGACAGAAGCGGAGCGGACCGGTACACCAATAGCCGACGTTTCGTCACAAGGGTGGGGATCCGGGGGGATCGGCGTGGGACGTACCAAGAGGCTTGCCGTCGTGCTGACGGCCACACTGGCGATGTTGAGCGGCGTGCTGGGGGTGGGGAGGGCAGCCGCAGCCGACACCGCGGTGCTGGGCACCAGTACGGTCGGCGCCCAGGAGGACAGCGGCGACGCCGGGTTCATGAACGCCTCGCGCTATGTCACCGGCGCCGCGAGCGGCACCGTGACCAGCATGAGCGTCTACGTCGGCGCGGTCAGCCCGGCGCCGCGCAACCAGTACCAGGTGGCGGTGTACAGCGACAACGCCAACGCCCCCGGGACCCTCATCGCCAGCAGTGCGACCGGCACCCTCACCGCGGACAGCTGGAACACCGTGGCGCTCTCCGCGAAGCTGAGTGCCAACACCGCCTACTGGCTGGCCTACAACACCAACGCCGCGACCGCCTCCACCAACAACCTCAGCTACGGAAGCGGGGGACGCAGCGCCTACGCGTCCGGAGGGACCGCCTTCGGATCATGGCCGGGCAGCTTCGGCAACGCCTCGTACCAGTCCGTGTCCTTCTCCCTGTACGCCACCTACACCGTGGACGCCACGCCGCCCACCGACCCGGGACCGGGCTCCGGCAGCGGCGGCCCGGTGCTGGTCATCGCAAGCTCGGCCAACGCCTACTCGCGCTACTACGCCGAGATCCTCACTGCCGAGGGCGTCCCGTACTTCAAGGTCCTGGACATCTCCCAGGTGACCGCCGCCACCCTGGCCGGGTACGACGTCGCCATCCTCGGTGAGATGCCGCTGACCTCCGCCCAGGCGACCATGCTCAGCGACTGGACCACCGGCGGCGGCAGGCTGATCGCGATGCGCCCCGACAAGAAGCTGGCACCGCTGCTGGGCCTCACCGACGCCGGTGCGGTGCGCTCCGACGCCTATCTGCGGATCGACACCTCCTCCGGGCCGGGCGCCGGCATCACCGGGGACACCATGCAGTACCACGGCACCGCCGACCGCTACACCCTCAACGGAGCCACCGCGGTCGCCGACCTCTACAGCGACGCCGCGACCGCCACCGACAACCCGGCGGTCACCCTGCGGTCCGTGGGCTCGGCCGGCGGACAGGCAGCGGCCTTCACCTACGACCTGGCCAAGTCGGTGGTGCAGACCCGGCAGGGCAACATCGCCTGGGCCGGCCAGCAGCGCGACTCCACGGACGGCTACGAGGCCAGTGAGATGTTCTACGGGACGGGCGGCGACCCGGACTGGAACAACCTCGACAAGGCCGCCATCCCCATCGCCGACGAGCAGCAGCGGCTGCTGGTCAACCTGATCACCCAGCTGGACCGGTCACGCAAACCGCTGCCCCGCTTCTGGTACTTCCCCCGCGACGCCAAGGCCGTGGTGGTGATGACCGGTGACGACCACGGCATCGGCGGAACCGCCGGCCGCTGGGACGGCTACATCGCGCAGAGCCCGCCGGGCTGCGACGTGGCCGCCTGGGAGTGCATCCGCGGATCTTCCTACCTGTACACCGACGGCCCCATGACCGCCGCGCAGGCCAAGGCCTACACCGACCAGGGCTTCGAGGTCGGTGTGCACATCACCACCAACTGCCGGCCCTGGGGCAGCACCGGCCTGGCGAGCGTCTACCAGAGCCAGCTGGACCCCTGGAAGGCCAAGTACTCCACCATCCCCACCCCGTCCAGCAGCCGCACCCACTGCGTGGAGTGGGACGACTGGGCGACCCAGCCCAAGGTGAAGAACGCCGACGGGATCCGGCTGGACACCGACTACTACTACTATCCGGCGTCCTTCACCCAGAACCGTCCCGGCTTCTTCAACGGCACCGGCGAGATCATGCGGTTCGCCGACGAGGACGGCAGCGTCATCGACACCTACCAGGCCACCACGCAGATGACCGACGAGTCGGGCCAGACCTACCCGTTCACCATCGACACGCTGCTGGACAACGCCTACGGCTCCCAGGGCTACTACGCCGCCCTCACCGCCAACATCCACACCGACTACGCGGCCTCGGCCGCCTCCGACGCCATCATCGCCTCGGCCAAGGCCCACGGGGTGCCGGTGGTCTCCGGCCGCCAGATGCTGACCTGGCTGGACACCCGCAACAACTCCACCTTCGCCAACCTCGCCTGGCAGAGCAACAAGCTGACCTTCGACGTCACCGGCGGCGCCAACGGCCTGCGCGGCATGGTGCCGGTCTCCTCCACCGGGGGCAGCCTGGCCGGCATCAGCTTCGGGGGGAGCAGCATCCCCTACCGGATCGACACCATCAAGGGCGTCCAGTACGCGTTCTTCGACGCCAAGGTCGGGTCGTACACCGCCACCTACGGCCAGGACACCACCCCGCCGACGGTCACCAGCAGCTCCCCGGCCGACGGCGCCCAGGGCGTCGCCCTCACCGCCGTGGTCAGGGCGGGCTTCAGCGAGCCGGTGAACGCCGCCACCGTCACCGGCGCCAACGTGACCCTGAAGAACGCCGCCGGGACCGCCGTCCCCGCCACCGTCACGCTGGACACCGCCTCCAACGCCGCCGTGCTGACCCCCAGCCAGCAGCTCGCCGCCAACACCGCCTACACACTGACGGTGCAACAGATCAAGGACACCGCGGGCAACACCATGGCGGCCCCGTACCGGGCCACCTTCACCACCGGCGGCGTACCCCTGCAGACCCTGGGCAACAACCAGGCCGGCAGCCAGCAGGACGACGGCAACGCCAACCACATGAACGGCAGCAGGATCACCACCGGGGCCTCGGCGGTGTCGCTGAAGTCCATGTCGGTCTTCGTCGGCAGTGTCAGTGCCGATCCCAAGAACAAGTACCAGCTGGCCGTCTACACCGACAGTGCGGGCTCGCCCGGCACTCTGGTCGCCTCGACCACCACCGGCACCCTCACCGCCAACTCCTGGAACACCCTGCCGATCACCGCCACGCTGAGCGCCGGCACCAGCTACTGGCTGATGTACAACACCAACGGCAGTGACTCGCTCTCCAACAACATGCGCTACAGCGCCGGCAGCGCGGGGCAGGGCGCCTACAGCGCCGGGGGCGTGGTCTTCGGCAGCTGGCCGTCGTCCTTCGGGACGGCCGTCAAGGACCCGGTGGCCTACTCCCTGTACGCCTCCTACTGACCCTCCCACGTCCTGAAGTCCCCACTGGGGCTGCGGAGACGGGACCG
>NZ_LIQR01000001.1:0-6499 GCF_001418575.1 Peterkaempfera griseoplana | reverse complement strand
CCGGGCGCCGCTCCCCGTCCGGCGGCCGCTGCTGGGAGACTGGCGGCATGGTCGACACCGACGGCTCCGCGGCGGAGTTCCAGCAGCACCGTGCGCGGCTCCTCGCGCTCGCCTACCGCCTGCTGGGCTCGGCCGCGGAAGCGGAGGACGCGGTACAGGAGGCGTTCCTGCGCTGGGACGCGGCGGACCGCACAGCGATCGCGGCCCCCTCGGCATGGCTGGCCAAGGTGGTCACCAACCTCTGCCTCAACCTCCTCACCTCCGCCAGGGCGCGGCGGGAGCACTACGTCGGACCCTGGCTTCCCGAACCGGTGCTCACCGGCGCCGGCACGGTGCTGACGGCGCCGCTGCCCGCACCGGGACCGGAGGAGCACGCGGAGCTGCGGGAGTCGCTCTCCCTGGCCGTGCTGATGATGCTGGAGCGGCTCTCCCCGGCGGAACGGGCCGTCTTCGTGCTGCGGGAGGCGTTCGGCTACGGACACCGGGAGATCGCCGGGGTACTGGACCTCTCGGAGGCGGCGTCCCGGCAGCACCACCGCCGGGCCCGGCAGCGGATGGAGCAGCCGGTACGGCGTTTCGAGGCCTCGCAGGTGCGGCGCCGAGAACTGCTGGAGGGCTTTCTGGACGCGGCCGCGCAGGGTGACCTGCCCGGGCTGGAGGCGCTGCTCACCGAGGATGTGACCGCCTGGACGGACGGCGGGGGACACGTCAGCGCCGCGCGGCGCCCGGTGCTGGGCCGCGACCGGGTGGCGCGCTTCGTCCTCGGCGTGGTCGGCCAGGCCGCGCCGGACGCCGTGGTGGCCACCGCCGAGGTCAACGGGGAGCCGGGGCTGGTCTGGTGGGAGGCCGGAGGGCTGCGGTCGGTGGTGGCCCTGGAGATGTCCGGGGGCGGGATCTCGGGGGTGCGCGCCGTGCTCAACCCGGAGAAGCTGGGGTACGCGGCCCGCCAGTGGCGGGAGCTGCAGGACTCCCCGGAGCCGTCGGGTTCGGGGGAGCTGTCACATTCCCGGGGGCTGTCCGGTTCTTCTCAGTGAGCGGGCGGTGCTCACCGCCCGCGGACACCGAGGAGGGTGTGCGGTATGGGTGGAGCGGTTCTGGTCACCGGAGGCACCGGCACGCTGGGCCGGATCGTGGTCCGGCGGGCAGCGGCGGAGGGCGGCGAGGTTCGGCTGCTGAGCCGCCGGGCCGCCCCTGCGGCGGCGCCGCAGGGGGTGCGGTGGTGCACTGCGGACCTGGTTTCGGGGGAGGGACTGGACGCGGCGATGGAGGGCGTCTCCGTCGTGGTGCACTGCGCCAGCGACCCGCGGCGCCCGGCGTCGGACCTGACGGCCGTGCGGCAGCTCATCGAGGCCGCCCGGCGGGTCGGCGGGGTGCATCTGGTCTATATCTCGATCGTCGGCGTCGACCGGCTGCCGTTCGGCTACTACCGGGTGAAGCGCCAGGTGGAGGAGCTGATCGAGGGGTCGGGTCTGCCGTGGACGGTGCTGCGCACCACGCAGTTCCACGACCTTCCCGCGCAGGTCTTCAGGGCGCTCGCCAAGCTGCCGCTGGTGATGCCGGTGCCGTCGGGTATCAGCGTCCAGCCGCTGGCGGCGGAGGAGGTCGCGGACCGGCTGGTCGCGCTGGCCGGGGGAGAGCCGGCCGGGCGGGTGGCTGACATGGGCGGGCCCCGGGTGATCCCGGGCGCCGAGATGGCCCGGGGCTATCTGCGGGCGGTGGGCAAGCGGCGGTTGCTGCTTCCGGTGCCGGTGTTCGGGGCGTCGGCCCGGGGCTTTCGCCAGGGACTGCATCTGAGCCCGGAACGGGCGGTGGGCAGCGGCACCTGGGAGCAGTATCTGGCCGCCCTGAAACCGTGAGGGCCGGTGTTTCCGGGCGGCCGCCGGCCCGGTGGCGGCCGCTGCGGCGGGCGCGGGTCGGGAGGGGCACCCTGCTGCGGTCCGCGGCGGCCGGGGCCGGTCCGGGCTCCGGGCTCGGCTGCGGTCTGGGCCCGGCCTGGCGCCCGTCCGGGCTTCGGGCCGGGCTTCCGGTCTCGGCTTCGGTCAGGGCGTCGAGGGGGCCTGGGCGAAGGCCTCGGGTGAGTGCTCCAGTGCTGCTTCCAGAGCGCTGACCAGAGTGTCGGTGAGCCGCTGGTCGGTGTCGACCAGGGGCAGCCGCACCGGACCGGCGGGCAGCCCCTGGTGGCGCAGCAGCGCCTTCGCGGTGACGGTGCCGGGAACGCCGCTGCCCATCATGGCCTCCACCAGGGGCAGCAGGCGCAGATGGAGCCGGGCCGCCTCGTTGGGACGGCCTGCGGCGAGGGCGGCGGGTACGGCGGCCACGGCCGGGCCCGCGACATTGCCGACCGTACTGACCACTCCGGTGGCGCCGATCGCCGCCAGAGGCAGATTGAGCTCGTCGGCGCCGGAGTAGTAGAGCAGGCCGGTTGCGGCCAGGACGGCGGAGCTCTTGGTCAGATCGCCGGCGGCGTCCTTGACCGCCGTGATCCGCGGGTGGCCGGCGAGGTGCAGCAGGGTCTCACGGCTGAGGGCGGTGCCGGTGCGGGCGGGGACGTCGTAGAGCATCACGGGGAGCGCGGTGGCGTCGGCGACCACGGTGAGGTGGCGTCGGATGCCTTCCTGGGTCGGCAGGTTGTAGTACGGGGTGACCACCAGCAGGCCGTGTGCTCCGGCGCGTTCGGCGGCTCGGGCGAGGGCGGCGGTGTGGCGGGTGTCATTGCTGCCGACGCCGGCAGTGACGGCGCAGCGGTCGCCCACCGCCTCCAGTACGGCGCGCAGCACCGTGTCCTTCTCGGCGTCGGTGGTGGTGGCCGATTCGCCGGTGGTGCCGTTGACGACCAGGCCGTCGCAGCCCTGGCGGTCGACCAGGTGGGTGGCCAGCTGCTGGGCGCCGTCGGGGTCCAGGGCTCCGTCGGGGCGGAACGGGGTGACCATGGCCACGGCGGTCCGGCCGAAGGGCAGGTGGGTGGTGGGCATGGATCGAGCATCGCCCGCAGGCTGTGGGAGGTCCAGCGATGTCTGGTGAGGGGGACCGTTAAGCGCTGCTTGCCTGTCGACGGCGGGCGTCGTCGGGCGTCGTCGGAGGTCGTCGGAGGTCGGACATCAGGCGTCGGACTCGCCGGGACGGGCCGCTTCCCCGCCGCCGGCGGGACGCACGGGTTGGCCGGGGCCGCCGGGACGTGTCGCCTGCCGGGTACGCACGGCCGCGGGGGACGGGTTCTCCGCCGCGGCCGTGCGACGGAGGTCAGCCCAGACCGCCGTGCACCGGCTCGGTGGGGAGCTCGGAAGCCTTGGGCCTGATTACGAAGATCGCCGTCAGCAGGGCCACCACGGAGAGTACGGCCCCGACGATGAACGCCTGGGAGATACCGTGCGCGAGCACCTCGTTGCCCCAGCTGCCGGGCATCTGGCCGGTCTTGGCGAATTCGGCCTTCTGCGCGTCGGTGGCATGGGCCATGAAGGAGGGCAGCTGCTTGCCGAACTCGTTCTTGGCCGCGGTGCCGAAGACCGTGGTGAGGATGGACAGGCCCAGCGAGCCACCGATCTGCTGCGTGGCGTTGAGCAGTCCTGAAGCGGCCCCGGTCTCGTGAGGGGCGACCCCGGAGACCGCTATCAGCATCATCGGGACGAAGATGCAGCCCATGCCGAAGCCGAAGATCACCGTGGGGCCGAGCACCCCTTCGGGGTAACCGCTGGTGGCGCTGGTCTGGGTCAGCCAGGTCAGGCCGATGACGACCAGCAGTGAGCCGCCCGCCATGAACGGCTTGGGGCCGGTCCGGGGCTGCAGGACGGAGGAGAGCTGTGCCGCGAGGATGATCGCGGCGCTGATCGGCAGGAAGGCCACGCCGGCCTTGAGCGGGCTGTATCCGAGCGTCCGCTGCACAAAGAGCGTGACGTAGAAGAAGATGCCGAACATCGCCGCGGCCATGCAGAGCATGATCACGTAGCTGCCGCTGCGGTTGCCGTTGGCGAACATGTGCAACGGGGTGATGGGCTGCAGGGTGCGCCGCTCGGTGACCACGAAGAGCGCCAGCAGCACCACGGCGGCACTGAAGGAGGTGATCGCCAGGGCGTCGCTCCAGCCGTCCGAGGCGACCCGGATGAAGCCGTAGACCAGTCCCACCAGACCCAGCGTGGAGGTCAGCGCGCCCACGACGTCGAAGCGGCCGGGGTGGCGCTCGGACTCGTTGATGTACCGCGGCGCGGCCAGTGCGATCAGTACGGCGATCGGGACGTTGACGAAGAGCACCCAGCGCCAGTTGAGGTACTCGGTGAGCAGGCCGCCGGCGAGCAGGCCGATGGCGGCACCGGAACCGGCCACGGCGGAGAAGACACCGAAGGCGCGGTTGCGTTCGGGGCCTTCCTTGAAGTTGGTCGCGATCAGTGCGAACGCCGTGGGCGAGCAGATCGCGCCACCTATGCCCTGGAGGGCACGGGCGGCCAGCAGCATCCAGGAGTTCTGTGCGAGCCCGCCGAGCAGTGAGGCGAAGCCGAAGAGCAGGACGCCCACGATGAAGACCCGGCGGCGGCCGAGGATGTCACCGGCGCGGCCGCCGAGCAGCAGCAGGCCGCCGAAGGTCAGCGTGTAGGCGTTGATGACCCAGGAGAGGTCGGTGGTGCTGAACTTCAGCGCGTCCTGGATGTGCGGAAGCGCGATGTTCACGATGGTCGCGTCGAGCACCACCATGAGCTGGGCGGCGGCGATGACCGTCAGGGCGATCCCCGGACGCTGGCCTCCGCTCGCCCTGCTTGGTGAATGTTCGACGAGTGTGTCCGAGACAGCCACAATGTGCCCCCTGTTGATTGGCTGTGTCTGGCTTTGAAGGAACGGTACCGTTCACTAGAATCGACCCTAGCGGTGGGGGATTTGTGAACGCAACCGTTCTCTATGAATCGTGATGGAGGAGCGGCGGATGGCAGCGTCCTCGCCCGAGCGTCCCCAGGCCCAGGCCGGCTGCTGCGCGCCGTCGGCAGTCTCCCGGCGGCGCGGCAAGGAGCTGGAGCGCGCGATCTTCGAGGCGACCCTGGATCAGCTGACCTCCGGAGGTTTCGCGGGCTTGACGATGGAGGGTGTGGCCGGTGCGGCGCGTACCGGCAAGGCCGCGCTGTACCGCCGTTGGGCCTCCAAGCACGAACTGGTGCTGGACGCGCTGGAGTCCAGCCTGCCACCCGCCACTGACATCCCCGACCGGGGGTCGGTGGCGGCGGAGTTCCACGAGCTCATGGATCGGATGACGGCCGCCGTTCAGTCCCCCGGGGGCCGCGCCATCCGCGTGCTGATGGGGGAGATGGACCACGAACACGCCGAGGTCTTCGTCCAGTTGGCGCTGAACCGGGTGGTGGAGCCCGCCAAGCGGGCCGTGCTGCAGATCCTGCGGCGCGGCGAGGGGCGCGGCGACGTCCGCCCGGGAGCGGCGGACCCCCTGGTCGCGGATGTGGTCCCGGCGCTGCTGCTGTACCGCTCGAAGCTGCACGGCGGCGAGCTCCCCGCAGGCTTCGCCGACGAGGTGGTGGACCAGGTGCTGCTGCCGATGGTGCGCCCCGGCCCGGAGGGCGGCGCGGCCTCCCGACCGGCGTAGCCTGAGGAGGTGCCGTACGAACCGCCGACCCACAGCGTGGAGCGCTCGCTCCGCTACGCGGGCGCTGCCGTCGTGGCCGGTGTCGACGAGGTGGGCCGGGGGGCCTGGGCCGGGCCGGTCACCGTCTGCGCCGCCGTCACCGGTCTGCGCCGTCCGCCCGCCGGGCTGACCGACTCCAAGCTGCTCACCCCCCGTCGCCGCACCGAGCTCAACGCCGTGCTGGCCGACTGGGTCACCTCCCATGCGCTGGGCCACGCCTCCCCCCAGGAGTGCGACGAGCTGGGCATGACCGCCGCACTCCGGCTGGCGGCCGTGCGCGCTCTGGAGGCGCTGCCGGTCCGCCCCGACGCGGTGATCCTGGACGGCAAGCACAACTATCTGGGCGGCTCCTGGCGGGTGCGCACGGTGATCAAGGGCGACCAGAAGTGCGTGCCCGTGGCCGCCGCCTCGGTGCTGGCCAAGGTCCATCGGGACGGCCTGATGGCGGAGCTGGGCGAGGGATACCCGGTCTACGCCTTCGCGGACAACGCGGGCTATCCCTCCCCGGTGCACCGGGCGGCGCTGGCCGAGTTCGGGCCGTCCCCGCTGCACCGGCTGTCCTGGGCCTATCTCGACGATCTGCCGGACTGGCGCCATCTGAAGCGGGTACGGCTGCCGCACCAGCCGGACGACCTGCAGCTGGCCCTGGACATCTGACGGGTCGTCGGCTCGCGCCCACGGCCGGCCGGGGAGTCCGGAACCCGGACGGATGCCCCCTATCACCAGTAGCGGAGCGGTGAACCGGAGGGGCCCTGGTGCGCGTCGCACCGGCATTTGATAGACAACGCGGTATGCCTGTCTTCCCCGAGGAGCCGGAGATTCACGAGAGCATCCCGGGCCCCGGCGTTCCCTTCCCCCGCGAGTCGGACGCAGTAGCCCCCCGTA